>NZ_OY776220.1:0-328333 GCF_963675415.1 uncultured Trichococcus sp. | reverse complement strand
CAAGGCGCTACCCGCAGAAGACTTATGGATATGGGGATCACGAAAGGCACTGCCATTTATGTCAGAAAAGTCGCTCCATTAGGCGATCCGATCCAAGTGATGGTGCGCGGATATGAATTATCGATACGCAAAAAAGATGCCGAGATGATCGAAGTTACGTTCGGGGAGGGAAAATGATGGGGAAAACCATAGCGCTGGTCGGAAATCCCAACAGCGGGAAAACGACTCTATTCAACCATTTGACAGGTTCCACCCAACGCGTCGGCAACTGGCCGGGGGTTACGGTCGAACAGAAAGCCGGCACGCTGCTGCACGACGGCGAGACGCAGGTCATCGATCTGCCGGGCATCTATTCGTTGTCCCCTTACACGATCGAGGAAATCGTCACGCGCGATTATCTGACGCTGGGTGCGCCGGATCTGATCATCAACATCGTCGATGCCTCTAACCTGGAGCGGAACCTTTACTTGACGACGCAATTGATGGAATTGCAGCTGCCGATCGTCGTCGTCCTGAACATGATGGACATCGTCGGAAAAAGGGGCGATCAATTGGACGTCGCCGGACTGTCGCGCGCGTTCGGTCTGCCGTTCGTAACGATTTCCGCACTGAAGGAAAGTGGATTGGAACAGCTGTACAAGGTGATCGCTGAACCGATTGCTGCGGCCGAACCGATCGCGTACAGTATCGTCGTGGAAAGCATTCTTGATACGATTGAAGAAATGATTGCTCCGCTGGTTCCGAAAAAATTGCGTTGCTACTATAGCATCAAGCTTTTTGAAAGGGACGGACAAACTTCTGGAAAACTTGCAATTTCTGAGGAAGGCCAGGCTGTTATGGAAAGCCTGCTCAGCCGTTATGAGAAGGAATTGGACGACGATTCCGAGGCTATCCTGATCAACGAACGTTATAAATTCGTGACGACTATTACGCGCCAAGTTCTTGTGAAGAATAGCGAAAAAGAGTCTTTCTCAGTCATGATCGACCACATCGTAACGAACCGTTGGCTTGGGTTGCCGATTTTTGTGCTCATCATGTATGCGGTCTACTACTTCGCCATCACGACTGTCGGGACGTGGGGGACCGATTGGGTCAATGATGTGCTGTTCGGAAGCATCGTGCCAGAGGCTGTGCAAAGTTTCTTCGACAGCATCGACATCCATCCGGCTGTCAGCAGCCTTGTGATAGATGGTGCCATAGGTGGTGTCGGTGCAGTTCTGGGGTTCCTGCCGCAGATGGCCGCCTTGTTCTTCTGTCTTACCTTGCTGGAGGACAGCGGCTATATGGCCCGGGTCGCCTTCGTGATGGACAGGGTATTCCGCGGCTTCGGTCTTTCGGGTAAATCTTTCATTCCGTTGCTGATCGGTTCCGGTTGTTCGGTCCCGGGCATCCAGGCTTCCCGCACGATCGAAAATCTGCAGGACCGCCGCATGACGATTCTGACCACTTCCTTCATCCCTTGCGGTGCGAAACTGCCGGTCATCGCCCTGATCGCCAATGCCATCTTCGGTGGTGCATCCTGGGTTGCTTTGTCGATGTACTTGTTGGGGATTGCGACTGTTATCTTTTCCGGTGTGCTGCTGCGTAAGACAGCCATTTTTTCTGGAGAAGCATCACCTTTCGTCATGGAGTTGCCGATCTATCACTGGCCGCAGTGGAAAAGCATTTTCCGCGCAGTATGGGCCCGTTGTTTGGCTTTCGTCAAAAATGCAGGGACTGTCATTTTCCTCAGCTCCAGCTTCATTTGGTTTTTATCTTCTTTCAACTGGCAGCTGCGGATGACTGCCGAAAGCGATCAAAGCATCCTGGCCAAGATCGGCAGTGCAGTTGCTGTTTTCTTCGCGCCATTGGGCTTCGGATCTTGGCAAGCGACAGTGGCCACTATCCAAGGTTTGATCGCGAAGGAAAATGTTGTCGGCACATTTGGTGTATTGATGAACACAACCGGATCGGATGTAGAGGTAGTTGCCGCGTTCAGCACACTGTTCAATCCTGTCAGCGCGGTATCGTTCCTCGTTTTCAATATGATCTGCATGCCGTGTTTTGCGGCTGTCGGCGCGATGCGCACGGAATTCGGCAGCACAAAATGGACGCTCTTCGGCGTGCTGTATCAAACCACTTTGGCTTATGTTTTGGCCTTCATCATCAATCAACTCGGGTCCGTCATCGTGTTGGGAGCGCCTTTCGGGGTGGGATCCAGTATAGCGGCTGCCGCAACAGCGATATTGGTGTTCCTGGTTGTAAGGCCTGCACCAAAAAAAGCTTCCCCGATGTGGGGAAGCTTGGCGAAACCGATGATCAAATAGGAAGCGGAGGAGTAACCAATGAATATACAATCTTGGATCGTTTTGATGCTGTTTTTGAGCCTGATGGGGTACATCTTATTCCGTCAAATCCGTTTGATTGCGTGCGGTAAAAAGAAATGCAATGCTTGCACTGTGAAGGCCTGCCCGATGTACGAACCTGTTCCGGCAGAGGAGAAGTCCGAATGCATTGCCGGTAACGCGATGATGGTTCACCTCGGAGTTGCGCAAGATGTCGCAGTGGTCGAAAAGCACTGCCCGACATCCCAAATAATCAAAGACTAAAATGAATGGCAAAAAAGTGGATGCTTCAATCAAAAAATGATTGAGGCATCCACTTTTTATCTGGAGAAAAGTGCGAAATCTCCGGTGAAGAGTGCGTTCATCGGAGAACAACTGCTAATCGGCCTTCTTCTCCGGTAAAGGAACCCTCACCGGAGGACGGGATAAAAGTTTACCCGCTCCTCCGGCGAAACTGTGCTCGCCGGAGCATATGACGAAATCCGGTTTCTAATCGAAGAAAACCGTCATCCGGAATCCCATCCGCCCACAGTAAGTTACAGCAGACCTCACTCTGACAGTTGGCGTTTTTCCCCGGTCAAGCTACGGATGTCCTGCGCTTCCTGCACGTATTCCAGAACGCCCATAAAAATACCGTCAGCATCCCGGACAGCGCAATAGTTCACGACGATGAACTTCCCTGATTCTTCGTACCACATGATTTCCTGACTTTTTTTCCCGGATTTCAGGTCCGAAACCAGTTGCTTCATGAGTGCGACGCTTTTTGGTGGATGGCAGTTTTCGGCGTCCCTCCCCAGTGCGGATTTCGTGCGCATGAAAATCTTCTCTTCCGGTCCGTCATTGTAGTATTTCACGATCCCATCCGCGTCGATGAAGGTGAGCTCCAACGGCAATCGGTTCAACATAGTCTCCAGTTCCTTCACCGTGAGGTATCCGGTGCTGAAGGCGATGTTGCCTTCCGGAACGGAGCCCATCATTTCCTCTGTTTCAAAAGTGGCGCGTTCGGGCTTCCACAGCGATTCCGGGTGGACGATGCAATAGCCGATTTCGTCCGATTCAGCCGCAATCTTCAACCAATCGTCTTCAGTGAATGAATCGAACACCATCGGCAAGAGGATGTCTTCCTCTTTAATGAACATTTCTTTCATTTCCTGCTGCAGCGTTTCGAAAGCCACTCTGAGGTTGTCGAGCTGTCCGTCTTCCAACATCCGTCTGAATTTCTTGTACAATCCCCGGATTTCATCGTCCACGCCCCACATCACTTTCGGCGGGGCCGTCATGCCATAGCGCTCCATAATCGGGAAAATGGCGTATTCTTTGCGCGCGTAATGTTTTTCGAAACCCCAGAGGATTTCCAATTGCTTCAGCAACCCGGTTTTCAGATCTGGATCCGGATCTGCCAGATAGCTTGCCAGAAGGCGCGCAATCCGGTCCAGTGTCGCTTCGATGGCTACGTTTTCTTCTTTAAGCACCCGGATCGGATGCCCCGGTTTTTCGCTCTCCGGAGTGGGCGGCTGCCCGTAGGTCACTGCATCGGCAAACAAAGCGGCGTGGATCGAGCAAAGGCGCTGGATTTCCTCGACTGCGATGCCTTGTTCGATCAATCTCCGTTCCATCATCGAAATCTCGAGAGCGCTGACCGTCGCGAAATGTTCCTTGAATTCCTTCTTGATCTGTTCGTAGTCATCACCTGCATGAAGGCGAAGAATCAGATCCTTCAAAATCGCTTGGCGGTGCTCCATTTCCTCTTCCCGGGTGCTTTTCTTGACGTCTTCTTCCATTATGATCCCCTCACTTGATAATCATCTTCCCGAAGCAGAAGGCATTTGAACTGGGCGGCCAAAAACAGTGTGGATATACATAAGGAATTATTCCACTTGATAACCCTATTTTAGTGCGATAACGGACATAGGACAACTGATACGATTACTCAGCTGAAAATATTCGCATAAATATTATCAAATAAAGTCGGTAATACTTTTTTGATAATAGCCAACACAGGCGTATAATAAAGACGAACAAGGCAAGTGCCCGAATTTCCCTGGAGGGGAATGCAATCGCAAAGTTTTTTTGTCCTTCCGGCCATCCCTAACGTCAAAGAAGTGAAAAGCACTGCTTGGATTTTGAAAGGAGATAATCAATAATGGCTACTTTTGAAAAAACCATTTTCATCAATGCACCAGTCCAAAAAGTCTACGAGTACACAATCAACCCTGAGAATTGGTCACACTTCTACAACGGCCTTTCCGAACCGGAAAGCATCAGCGGAAAAGGGGAAGTAGGCACGATCGTCAAATCGAGCTATTCCATGATGGGCATCCATTTCCCGATCACCATCGAAGTGACGGAAAGCCAGCTTACTGACGAGGGCGCAATCTGGAAAGGGAACATCACCGGGAGTTTTCCGACCAAGCAAACCAGCCGCTATGTTGCAAAAGAGGGAGGAACGGAGCTGACGTTCGATATCGACAGCGTGCCGCCTGAAACGCTGTTCACGAAAATCCTCGACAAACTCGTAACGGATAAAATGGAGGAAAACTCGACCCAACACACACTTGAAAACATAAAAGCCATCTGCGAATCGGCACAATAAAAAGGAAACCAGGTTGTCATCCATAAATCCAACCCGAGAAGTGAGCATTCGTTTTTTCGAATGTTCACTCTTCGGGTTGTTTTTGTATCGTCGCGAACGAGTGCCTAGATGGCATAACGGATGAAGTAGATCATGCGGAATGGTTTTCCATCGAAGCTGCGCAAGCCAACATCAAAAAAGGCAGTTTGGCTCAGCGGTTCCTGGAAAACTATTTGGAAAAAAGCAATGGGCATGAGCTGTTTGCTGCTTTGAAGGATTCGTAAGCAATATGGTTCAGGATTTGATTTTGGACAGACAAAAAAAGTTTCGGTTTTTGACGTTCAAAACCGAAACTTTTTTGTTGCGTAGATGAATTTGGTGAAACTTAGAAGTGTATCAACAAAGCCGTTGCACTTTTCTGAGTTGATGATTATTCAGCGGCTTTTTCAGCTGCTTCTGCTTCAGTTGAAGCCTCTTCCTCGGCTACTGTTTCTGTAGCAGGAGCTGCTAAGATGACAACAGCGGATTCCGCCTCCGTAAGGACCGTAATACCGGCATCGACTTTGATATCGGCAACCGTCAGGGTATCACCGATATTCATTTCATTAACGGCGATTTGGAATTCGGTAGGGACATGGGCAGCGTCCGTTTCGATTTCCAACTCATTCAACGTTTGGGTCAAGACACCTTCTTTGATGTCTTCGCTGCCGACTAAGTGAATCGCAACAGTCATCGTCAATTTTTGACCTTTTGTGAGAGCTTGTAATTCTACGTTTTGGATTTGGTTCTTCAAGGCAGCTTGTTGGATATCCTTAACGATGACTTGCATCGTTTTTCCGCCGGATATGCTGACTTCAAAGATTGCATTTTTACCTAATTGCTTGAGCACTTCGTCAAAATCTTTTGCGTCAAGTAATACTGGAGTGGCTTCAACATCTTTACCATAGATGATTGCAGTGAGTTTTTTGTCCGATCGTGCACGCTTTGCTGCAGATGAGCCAACCTTGTCGCGTTTCTCTACTTGTAATTTCATATGTTTTCCTCCTGGAAGTATACCTGTACTGGCTTGAATTTGAGCTGGCTATAAAAAATATAACGTCAGCAAATAGATAGTACCTCTATACCTTACCGCAACTCAGGAGAATTAGCCAACGATAAGCCTTGTGATGTTTCTGAACCGACATTTGTGACGCATGGATTAGCCTCTGGAAATCGTTGCTGTATAGCGAAAGCTTGGTGGTCCGGAAAAATATTCCGAACGACCAAGCTTAAGTCATATTTTTCTGTTTATTGTGCATACAGGTAAGTCATTACGGCCGAGCCAATTCCCTCGAATACCGGCGCGGCGTCATCAGTCGCGTTTAGCCAACCATCCGTCAAGACGGCTACGATATAATTCTGACCATCCATCGACAGGACGCCCGCGTCATGGGATACGTCATCCAACAAGCCGGTTTTGTGAGCAAAGGTTACTTCATCGGTAAGGCCTGTGTTCAGTGCATAGACGAGTTGCTGATCGCCCAAGAGGCCCAAAAAGTACGCTGTGCTGGATTCTGAAAGCAATTCGCCGTCCAACAGGCGCTCCAACAAGTAGGCCACTTCGGCTGGAGTTGTTTCCAGGTCGCCGTTGTAATAGACGCCGTCGGATTCCGGATAGGGGTTGAAGCTCGTGGAAACGAATCCCTGATCATGGATGAAAGTTTCGATATTTTCCCATCCGATCAAGTATGCGAGTTCCTTTGCGGGTTCATTTGCCGAAACGGTGATGGTGCTGGTCAGGTAATCATCGATCGTTGCCCCGTCCGCCATCTGATCCTGCAAGGAGAGTACACCCGCATCGACCTTTACAAGGATAGCATATGTCAGAAACAATTTGTAAAGGCTAGCGCTTGTGAAGATGCGGGACTCATTGGTCGTGACGGCTTCTCCGGTCTGCTCGTTGATGAGGACAAAGCCAAGCTGGTCAGGATAGGCTGCATTCAGCTCAGCCAAACCCGCTGCCAAATCCTCGCCTGAAGGGGACAAAATGGTGCTGCTCTGGAGAATCGCATTCGCTTCTGACGCACTGTCTTCATCTGCTGCCTGCAGTTCATCAATCTCGTACGCGACATCCATCATCAAGGTCTGCGTTGATGCGGAACTTTCTCCTTCTTGGGATTTTGCCAAATCCCACAGTAGGAACGTGACGCAGCCTGCAAGGAACAGGGTGGACAGGAAAAGTGCATATTTTTTCTTTAGTTTTTTTCTTTTTTTCATATCATGTACCTCTTCTTGGGCTAATTTCTGTCAATGACCGGAAAGAGGGAAAGGTTAGCCTCTTTTCCGGCTTGATCGGCTAGGAAAGATATTTTGTTGATGTATATTTATTTCACGGAAGCACCGGATATTGGCATTGCGTTGCCGCCCATGCCGCCCATTTGTCCGCCGCTTGCTTCGGTTGTTGCGCTGACCTCAACTGTGGATGAACCGCCGCTGAAGGACGTATCTTCGTAGCTGCCGGTAGTGGAGTCGCCGGATACTGTGCCACCGGTTGTGATAGTGTATGCAGAGCCGTTTACCAAGTCAGGACTGGAGAATACCAAGGACTGGGCCGTTTTCGAAGCTTCGAAAGTCATGATCACTTCTCCGTCCGGACCGGTGATCTGGATGGCTTCATCCGCAGCCAATGGGAGTGAAGACGTGAACAGGAAGCTTTGTGCGGAAGTCGAAGAAGGGCTCATCGCCATTCCGGAACTGCCGACCCCGATCAGGGTACCGCCGTTGATGTTGAATGAGCTGTCGTAATCCAAGGTACCGTTCATGCTGTCGGTCGGGCCGTTGACGATCACGGTGCCACCGTTCATTTCGATGCTGCCATTGCTGTCGAGGCCGTCGCCGCTCGCGTTTACCACCAGTGTGCCGCCGTTGATGGTCAAGAGTCCTGCTCCTTCTGCAGTTGATGTGAACGTGTTTTCGCCAGGGCGTCCGCTGACGGCTGACGCATCGTTTCCGCCTGCGGCATTGATGCCATCATCTGAGGTAGTCAAAGTGATGTCTCCGCCATTCAGAGTGATTTCTGTAGCCTCGATTCCTTCATAACTTTGATTGATATTAATGGTTCCGTCATCGATTGTCAAGGTGTTGTCGGCGTGGATGCCATCATCCCCGGATGCGATCGTGAAATCGCCGCCTGTGATTTGGATCGTGTCATTGGTATGGAGCGCATCATCGGATGTATTCAAGACGAAGGTGCCGCCGGAAATCACTAATGAGCCTGTCGCTTTCAAACCTTTGGCGCTGGTTGATTCCTCGGTGGTAGTGGTGGCTGCTTCTGCAGCAGGTGCTGCCCATGTTCCCCAAGCAGTGCTCTCGGTACTGCTGTTCGCGCTGCCGCCGCCGGTTGTGATCGTAAAGTCGCCACCAAGGATCTGTAGATCGGTTGCGGCTTGGATGCCGTCAGAGGCTGCCGTGATCGCGAAGGTGCCGGATTCGATCGTCAAGGTTCCTTTGCCCTCTTCCTCCTCGTTTGTGGACTGCAGTCCGTCTCCGCCCGCATCAATCGTGAAAGTACCGGAGCTGATGAAGAGCGAATCGCTGCCTTTGATTGCGTCGCCTACAGAAGTGATGTCATAGGTACCTTCTGCGATGGTCACATCATCTTTACCTTTGATTGCGTGAGCATAATTGGCATCGACGACCAACGTTCCCGTTCCGTTCAGGATGAGGTCGGATTTGCTGAACAGGGTCGCATCCGGTTCGTCTTCACTGTCTTCGAAGGTATAGGTTTCTCCGTCGCTTAAAGTATTGGTCGTTCCTTCAGCCAAGGTTATGGTCGCGGAGTTGGCGCTTTTCACGAAGATTGCGGCTCCTGTGGAATTCGTAATCGTAGCTCCATCGAGAACGATCTGGACATCAGCTTCATCGACTGTTTCGACACGGACTTGGCCTTCGCTCAGGGTTCCGCTGAGGATATATGTGCCTGGTTGCGTGATGGTCAGGATGGAGCCGTCAGCAGCGGCTCCGGATCCGTCGACTGTGATGGTTTGATCGGAAAAACTGATGGCTGTGCTGTTGCTTGCTGAATAACTGGAGTCTGATACAAGGGTGGATGCAACGGTCGCCTCAGTGGTCGAGCCGTCGCTGGATGCTGTAGTGGTGCTCGCTTCAGTAGAGCAAGCTGTCAGTAAGGCAAGGCTGCCTGTCAGGGTGAGGATTTGCGTAAGGGGTCTGTTCTTTAAGTTCATTATAGTATTTTTCATGATTTAGTTCTCCTGTCGGGTATTTTTTTTGGTCAATATCTGCGGTTAATGTCTAGCTACACGGGTTAGCTTTTCCTAGCCTGCTTGGTTGCCGTTGTAGCTGACCAATGTGGCGTTCTGGACGCCTTCGATGGCGCTCAATTCATTCATGAAGCTTGTTTCGTTGTTTTTGACTTTTACTTCATAGATCAATTCCGGTTGACCGTCCGTGATGCTCTTGGATTTTACGATGACTTTGCCGAAGCGGTTTTTGATGATTTCGGTAGCCTTTAATTCGGCGTTCTCATTCTCCAACTGCAGCATCAAGATGTAAGGGGCCGAAGAATCGACCTTTCCTGTCAGTACGAGCAGGATGACAGTGATGAAAGCCGATCCGAGGAAAGCCAGAGAATACAAGCCAGCTCCCAGGATGATGCCGACGCTGATCGACCAGAAAAGGAAGACCAGGTCAAGCGGTTCCTTGATGGCTGTTCGGAAGCGGACGATGGAAAGGGCACCGACCATACCTAGGGAAAGCACAACGTTGGAAGTTACGGCCAGGATGACGAAAGTCGTCAGTACCGACAATAGGACCAACGACGTGTTGAAGGGTTTCGAATACATGACGCCGGCATAGGTTTTTTTATAGATGAAGAAGATGAACAGGCCGATGAAGAGCGCCGACAGCAGCGAAACCGAAGCCGCCGTGATGGAAAAGTCGGCCGTTTCCTCCAAAAAGCTGTTTTTTAAGATATCTGTAAATGTTGTCATTTCAATATTCCTCCTGGTATGGTTTTAAATAATATTTCCTGCTTCTTAAATGATGGCTAGCTTCACGGGTAAGCCCTTCGGAAATTAGATAAATCTGACCCATTGCGCTCTACGATGCTCATTTGCATGGGAATCTTAGGGATTTATCCCTTAGATTCCCAGTATAAGGTGACCGTAGGGAACGTTGCGAGGCCAGATTTCCTAAATTTCTTTCAGGGCTGAACGAACCCGTGAAGCTTTTCTTAAATTTGGTTTAGGTGTCTTCCGATGACGTATTTTGAGTGCGAGGTGCTGTTGGTCTCTTCTGTCTGCACCAGACTTTGGATCCATTCCGGCAGATAGTTGTCGAATTTGACTTCCAGCACGCAGTCGATCCCGGGCTCCCTTATTCCGATACGGCCATCATGGAAGAAAGAGGATACTTGCGTGCTGGCGTGCATATCAAAATCCAGTGTGATGCGCGTGTTCCCGGGGCCATAGGCGAAGGCTTCCCGTTCGTAAGTGATGATCACTTTCGGTTCCATGCATTGGCTTTTGCACTTGGCATAGAATTCCTGCAGCAAAGGATGGCTGGCATCAGCAAGGCAGTCATATTTTTTTTGGATAAGCTGTTCGGTCATTTCTTTCGTGATGCAGGCGCTCTGTTTATAACCGACTGCGCCGTCCTTGACTTTTTTCTCCAGACGGATAAAGGAAGCGTCATTGTTGTAATAACGGATCCGGAATTTTTCGCGGTAGCTTCGGCCATCCTCTTTGTCCCAATAGGCATCATCATAAAGGGTGTCAAAATAGAGACTCCTGATGCTGTAGCTGTTGCCTACTGAATTCTCGTCATGTTTCAGGAACTTTCTCAGCCGACTTGTGAGGATGACTTTGTTTTTTTGGGAAATTTCGTGTTTGAATTCGTTTCGGTAGCATATTTCGCTCATAACGCTCGACCTCGTCTCTTTGTTTCTCTTGATGTCCTTATTCTATGCCAATCCGGGAGACAATTCTCCGTAAACTGGGCAGAGAGTTGTTGCAAAAATGGGGCAAAATGAGCGGAAAGATGCGTAAATTCGAAAGAGCGAAAAAAAACAAAAAAAGAAGACCGAAATGCTGGCCAATGGGGGGCAGCGTTTCGGTCCTTGTTCTAAAACTGTAGTAATTAATTGGGTTTTTCATTAATAAGCGTATCACTATGTGTGTTTCACAAATTTGCACAAGGTCTTATGCAATTAAAATAGTTGGCTAGCTTCACGGGTTAGCCCTTCGGAAATTAGACAAATCTGACCCATTGCGCTCTACGATGCTCATTTGCATGGGAGTCTTAGGATTTATCCCTTAGACTCCCAGTATAAGGTGACCGTAGGGAACGTTGCGAGGCCAGATTTCCTAAATTTCTTTCAGGGCTGAACGAACCCGTTCCGCTTTTCTGCTTATTTGTTTTGTTGTGGCAGGATGATTGTGAAAGTTGTTCCTTTTGCGGAGGACATGACTTCGATGCGTCCGCCGTAAGTCTGCACAATCGATTGGACGATGGAGAGCCCGATGCCGTGCACGCCTTTGTTACCTTTGTAGAAGCGGTCGAAAATATGCGGCAGGTCTGCCTTGGAAATCGGTTCGCCATCATTGTGGATGGTGATCATGATCCGGTTGTCTATCTCCTTGCAGCCCAAACGGATGATGCCTTTTGCGTAACGCAGGGCGTTGGAGATGAGATTCTGGAAGGCCCGTTCGAAATCCCGTTCATCATAATGGAACAGGACAGGATCCTTCTGGAAGTCGAACAGCACTTGCAGATTTTTTTGATCACTGACACTGGCGTAGCGTTCGGCGGTATAGGCCAATGTCTCGCGGAGGTCATTTGTACTGGTCAGCCGGTCCGATGAACGGGTCTCCAGACGCGACAGATAGAGGATATCCTCCACGAGCATCCCCAGTTTGTCGGTCTCATTTTTTATCGCGATGGCGCCTTTTTTGTCATCGATGATGCCGATTTCGATGCCTTCCGCGTTTGTCTTGATGATCTGCAACGGTGTCCGCAATTCATGGGAAGCGTTCTGGAAGAATGTGCGCTGATCGGCGTCGTACAGCTTGAGTTTTTTGGTGGTCTCGTTCATGGTCGTCTTCAGTTCATGTAGTTCCAGGTCGACGAATTCCTCGTCGATCGTCTGATAGTTCCCTTCACCGATCTCTTTCGCGAACAAAGCCAGCGTCTGCAAAGGTTTCGTGATTCTTGAAACGAGCAGGTAGGTGATGGTGGCGATGGTCACCAGCCCAATCAGCATGATGATCAAAAGGATCTGATTCAGATTCTGCTCGAAAACGAACAGATCAGACATGTTCAGGAAGAATACCGCATAGGTCCCGTCCTCCTCGGCGTTGGGAGCGATGGAATAGTAGTAGAGATTATCCTCCAATTCCAAATTCCCATCGGCTGTCAATGCCAGCGCGATGTCGGAACTTTCCAATCCGGAAACGAAATTCGTCAAGGAATCATCCTCACTGAATCCGGTGTCCTGGATCTGCGGGAACAGTATTTCGAAATCTTCGGAAATGATCGTCTTTTGGACGCTGGACGAGAAGGCCGTATGCGGTTCAGGATTTTTTTCCCGGGGTTCATCCACAAAAGCGGCATCCGATGAGGCGGGTTCCGGTTCCAATTTTTTGTCCTCATCGAAGGGACGCTCGATGTAATTTTGTCTCGCTTCGGCAAGCAATGAGGCCGCTGTCGTTTCGATGTACTGGGTAAAGAAAAAATTGAACACCAGATAAATGAAGGCAAAGACGGCCGCCAACAACAAGGTGACGGTCGTCAGAAGCCGGATCTTCAAACTTTTTTTCGATGTCTTCATCTTCATCCCGCAGACGACTCCTTCACGGTGAAGCCGAATCCCCAAACGGTCTCGATCTCGACTGTGGAACCGGCCAGTTTTTTGCGCAAGCGCCTGACAGTATCATCGCAGGCGCGCGTCTCGATGTCCTTGCCGTAGCCCCAGATCGAGTCCAAAAGCTCGTCCCTGGAAACGGCACGGTTTTTGTTTTCGATTAGATAAACGAATACATTGTACTCATTTGGTGTCAGGTTGAGGGAAGTACCATTCTGTTTGACGGACATGGCGGCCAGATCGATTTCGATATCGCCGATCCGGAGCGTCGCTTCTTCCTGGCGGGCCGGCAGGCGTTCCTGATCCATCTTGATGCGGCGCAGCATCGCTTTCACGCGCATATTCAGGGCGATGGCACTGAAGGGTTTCGTGAAGTAATCATCACTGCCCAAGTTGATGCCCGTCGCGTAATCCATGTCACTGTCTTTTGCGGTCAGGATGATGATCGGCACCGAACTGATGTCGCGGATTTTTTTGGTGATCTCGAAGCCGCTCGATCCAGGCATCATCACATCCAGGATGACCAAGTCCGGCTGTTTATTGAGGAAAGCCTCGTAGAGCAGGTCGCCATTGGGAAAGTCGGAGACCACATAGCCCTCGCTCTCCAGAAACGTCTTCACCGTCAAACGGATGCCATCTTCATCTTCTGCAATATATATTTCTTCACTCATAATGTTGTCCACCCCATTCTTGTATCCAGTATAACCGATTTTCAATTGGAAGATTACGAAAAACTGCGGCAATCCTGCAGAAATTGGGGCAGGTAAACACTATTTTTCCACTCCTATGAAAATAGATGGCACATCATCGGGACAAACTGGTAAAATAGCGTATAGTCCTTCGAGAGGTCGGGCTGAGAATTTTAGATTTTTGGAGGAATAAACAAATGACCCTAACACATAGAAACGCAACTTTGGACGATGTGGAAGCTATCGTCGCCATCTACAATCAGACGATCCCCAGCCGGATGGTGACGGCCGATCTCGAACCGGTGACCGTCAAACAAAAAATGGGCTGGTTCCTGGACCATTCGCCCAGCTACAGACCGATCTGGGTTTTTGAAGAGGATGGAAAAATCTGTGCTTGGGTGAGCTTTCAGCCTTTCCATGAGCGCGCCGCCTACGATAAGACAGCAGAATTGAGCATCTATATCCATGAGGACTACCGCGGCAAAAAAATGGGCACGCAGATCATGGAAGCGGTATTGGCCGCCTGCGACGAACTGGATATCACGAATCTGGTCTGCCTCATCTTCGGCCACAATGCACCAAGCATCGGGCTGATGAAAAAATTCGGTTTTGAACAATGGGGATATTTACCGAGGGTAGCCGAGCTCGACGGCATCGAGCGCGACCTCGTCTACATGGGCAAAAGAGTGCGCGACTGAACCTTGAAGCGGCAGATCGGAGGATTGAAGGACTTTTGCCGATACCGTTTTTCAGATACAGAAACACGCACCAGTTATCTAGCGTCAGCGACTATATTGAGGGTTGCTTATGATAAGTCTGTTGATATATTGTTAACATTGCGTTGTTTTTATTGCAACCTCCATCCTTTTAGTATAATTAGTAAGTTAGTTTTTGAAATTATTTTATAAAGGATGGATGGAGCATGTGGTTTATATTTGCGATAGTTTCCGTTTTGGCCTGGGGCACAGCGGATTTGTTTTATAAAAAAGGGAGCGATCCGAAAGACAAATACAGTTATCTGAAGATCGTCATCATGGTCGGAGCGGTCATGGGGATCCATGCGGTCTATGTCATGCTGACTTCCGGGGTGGTCTATGAGCCAATCAATATGCTCACCTATCTTCCGGTATCTTCCATGTATATCTTGTCGATGGCGGTCGGGTATGCGGGTCTGCGGTTTCTGGAACTGTCGATCTCCTCACCGGTACAGAACTCGTCCGGGGCGATATCCGGCTTGTTGACTTTCATTTTTCTGGGGCAATCGATGACCGGGATCCAGTTTTTTGCGGTAGGCCTGATCACAATCGGCGTTATTCTGCTGTCGGTCTTCGAGCAACGCTTTGCCGAGGCGGAACGGAAAGCGAACAAGGAGATGGTTGACCGTAAATACAAATACGGAGCGATCGCTTTGTTGTTCCCTCTAGGATATGCATTGATCGATTCGCTTGGGACGTTCGCGGATGCGTGGGTCTTCGACAGAGGCATGGACGAAATGCAGGCAAATATTTCCTATGAATTGACATGGCTGATCGTTGCCGTTCTGGCTTGGGTTTATCTAGTCTGGATCAAGAAGGAGACGTTCGCCCTACGCGATCAGAAAGACCGTGGCTTGGCAGCCATCTTTGAAACGTTGGGGCAGTTCTTCTATGTGTTTGCGATCAGCGCGAACGCAGTCATCGTTGCGCCGCTGATTTCTTCCTATAGTATGGTGTCCGTCATCCTTTCGCGGATTTTTCTGAAGGAAAAACTGACCGCAAAACAATACGCGGTCATCGCGATGATCATGGTAGGGATCTTTATCCTAGGATTCGAATAGGTTTGTGCAAAAAAGCGGCCGGTTGGTCGCTTTTTTGCGTTGTACCGGACTGTCAGGGGGCGCACGGCCAAACAAGGGGCGCACGCGTCCTCCGGCCAGAGGACGCTTGGTCGGAGGACCGGATGAGGATTGGGGCGTCAACTCCGGGGAACGCTAGTCTGGCCGGAGGAACTGCTTGAATATTACCATCCAACTCAGGTGAAAGACACTTTCGCCGGAGTTGGCATGCCTTCAACAATCTTCCTTTTTGTGGATTCCGCCGAAATAAGCGATAATAAAAGTGAAAGAACGCGAAGGAAGGGAACGCATATGGATATGGAATCGCCTGAACAAGCAGAAAAAGACAAGGGGCTATTCGGACTCAGCCTTGCAGGCGGGGGCCTGAAGTCCTTTGCGCAGCTTGCCGTCCTTCATGATCTCGAGAAGCATCACATCAAAATCGATGCAGTGGCTGGCACTTCGATGGGGGCGGTCATAGCGGCTTTGGTGGCCAACGGTCTGACGGCATCCGAGATCGAGGAAACATTACTGGACGCGGAACGGGAATTTGCCGATCGCGGCGTCTTCAGCAGGCCCGCCTATCTGCTCTTTCAGCATGTTCGGGAACACAATAACGGCTTCGTTGAATTGCAGAATCTGCAGCAGATGGCCTGCCAATTATTTGAAAAAATAGGCTGCCGGATGCTTTCCGATTGCCGTTTGCCTGTCGCAATCACGACCGTGGATATCCATACAAGCGAATTGATTGTCTTCACCAACAAACCCGAATTTTTCACGAGCCCGACCGGAGATTGGCTCATCTATCCGCATGATATCGAATTGGGGATGGCCGTGGCGGCATCGTGTGCGTTTCCGATGGTTTTTTCCACTGCTGAAATCGACGGGAGACAGTTGGTCGATGGCGGGGTGATGATGAATTTGCCCATCCCACTTTTTGACCGTTCACGCTTCAGCGTGCTGATGTCCGTGTCGATGATCTATGACGCAGTCGACCGTCAACTGGAATCGCCGTTCAATGTCGCGATCCAAAGTTTGGATATTCTGATCCGGCAGATGGATCGCCAATTGACGAAGCAGGCGGATATCCAGGTGAACTTCCCGATTGAACCACAGCTTGTCTTTAAGGTGGGGGCCGGTCAGGATGTCATCGCCATCGCCAATGAGATGCTGCGGAATAATCCGATCGACTACAGAATGTTGGAAAATCATCGGCAAGAGCGGTGAAGCCGAATGCAGATGAGATGCGCAGCCAGCCGGCCGGAGGTGGACCGCAACTCCGGCGGGAGAGCTCTTATCGGAGTTCAGGATAGTGAGAATTCCTGTCCTCCCGTGAACAACGCCTCACCGGAGGACACGGAAGAAAAGCAGTCAGAACTCCGGTGAACAATCCCTCGCCGGAGTTCAAGCTGCCGGTTGCCGACCGTCAGCTGGCGCTGAATCAAAAAAGAACGCACAATCGGCAGATTGTGCGTTCTCGCATGAAACGATTAGTCTTCCGGCCAAACTTCTTTGGCGATTTCCACAACGTGGCGTACTTTAGCCCATTGTTCTGCTTCCGTCAGCAAGTTGCCTTCTTCAGTGGAGGCGAATCCGCATTGCGTGCTCAATGCCAATTGATCCAAAGGCACATATTTGCTGGCTTCTTTGATGCGGGCTTTGATTTCTTCTTTGTCTTCCAGTTCCGCCGTTTTCGAAGTAACCAGGCCCAATACGATGCGGCCTTTGCCTTTGAAGAAGGCAAGTGGCTCGAAACCGCCGGAACGATCGGTATCATATTCCAGGAAGTAACCGTCGAAGCTTGTTTGTCCGAACAGCTCTTCTGCGATCGGATCATAAGCGCCTTCCAATGAGTGGTGGGATTTGTAGTTACCGCGGCAGACATGCGTCGTCAAAACAAGGTCGGCCGGTTTCGCTTCGATGATGGCTTGAACGTTCTCAGCGGCAACGCGTTTGGAAGCTTTGTATTCTTCCGTATCATCCGCGAAGTTGCAAAGGAAGCCCCAGTGCACATCGTCCAATTGCAGGTAACGGCAGCCCAGATCGTAGAAAGCCTGGACAGCGTCGATGTAAGCTTGCTGCACGTCCGCCTGGTACGCTTCGACCGAAGGATAGATTTCCTCGTTGCGGTAGCCCGGATAAAAGACTTCGTTCGGGCTGGGGATCGTGAATTTCGTCACGCCTTGATCACCGACGATTTCGTTCAATGATTTGAATGCAGCCAGAAAAGGGTGATCCGGATTGAAGGAGATTTTGCCGACATTGCGGAAAGCGTACTTGCGGACTTCAACATCCCCGAAATCATAGCCGTGTTCCGGCACATAGCCTTCAAAGCCGTTCAGGTTTTCGATGAAATCGATATGCCACCACGAGCGGCGGAATTCGCCGTCAGTGAAACCTTTCAAACCGTTTGCCTTTTGATCTTTGACCAATTTCGTGATTTCTTCTGTTTCCACTTGATCCAAAGCGGCTGCGTCGATTTCGCCGGCTGCAAATTTCAAGCGTGCTTCCTTCAAGGGTTCCGTGCGCAAAAAGCTCCCTACGTGGTCGGCTCTGAATGGTAAAGTTGTTGTTTTTTCTGCTGTTGTCATGTTGATTTCCTTCTTCCATTATTATTTTTTGCCAAACAATTATAGTACAGTAAAAAAAATACGCCCCTGCACATTGCTGTGCAAGGACGTATGATTGCTCATCGTGATACCACCTTGGTTCAGGGTACGCTCGCGCATGCCCCCTCAGTCAGTACGCAAGACGACCGATAGTCTTGTTATACTGCGGCATTGTAACGTATGCGGACGTGGCTTGCTGAGGCCGGATGGCGTTCACAAACCAATCACTCTAAGACCATTTTCTGGATGACTTTCCTGTCCTCTTCTCAGCTGCCGAGGTTCTCTGTGCATTTCCGTTATCCGTACTCTTCTTTTCACCGTGAGGTTGTTTGAATTTAGATACATAATAACAATACGATTAGTAAGTGTCAAATGATTTCTCACTGAAAATTCATTTTATTGTTTTTATTTCCGCTGCGTACTCTTCGTAGAAGTCTTTTTTCGTCTGGATGAAGCGTCTGAAGTCGTTCAGCAACTGGAACAAGATGGCACGGTTTTCGAACTCCGCACGGGTGGCCGGCAACTCGCTTTCGCGGAACGATTGCAGCAAAGAATCGATGTCCTCCATCAGGTAAATCCCCGTGTTCTGCTCATGCAGCTGGGCTGCCGTCAGAAATAACAGCCCAGCCAAAATCTTGTTTTCGTTTGTCGGCAGCGCGCATAGTCCGAGATTAGTGGCCATATATTTCAGGATGGTGACTTGCTCGCTGCGCATATCAAAGTAGCGGATATTATAGGTCGATTGGTCCAGCAACTGATTGTCGAATTCCGCATAGACGACCTGCCTGTATTTTTCCAATTGATCATCCAATTCATTCAACAACCGGTTTTGATTGCGGTCATGCCCCTCGCGAAGGGCGACGCTGAAACTGTGCAGCACTTCCTTCATCTGCGCCTCCACTTGTTCGCGGAGCAAAATGATCTGGCTCGCTTTGGAAGGCATGTAGAGATTGAACAAAATAGCCACGCCGGCGCCGATCATCATCAAGGCGAGTTCGTTCAGAAGCCAAGGAAAGCTTGTCTGCTTTTCCAGCAACAGATGCGTCACAAGCACTGAACAAGGCGCGATGCCGGATTGAAGAGTGAAGCGGTAGGCCAACGGTACATAGAACAACAGATAGACGCCGAACACGATGATGTGGAAGCCGAAGAGGCGGAACAGGATCGCCGCGATCGTCAATGCCAACACAGTGGAGGCAATCCGCTGCAGAGCCGTCAGAACGGATGATTTTTTGGTGTCCAGCACACTAAGGATCGCGATGATCCCGGCTGAAACGGAATAATTCAGATTAAAAAATTGCGCAATCAGAATGGCAATGACAGTCGCAAAAGCGATTTTGATGGTGCGGTGGCTCAATGTCATGGGCTTCCCTCCTTTATTTCTAGCATAGTGCATTTCGGCTCGATTGACCAGTGTTTTCGGGAGCAAGAAAGACGGGATCATTTTTGGGATGGAAGTGGATTTTCTAATCAAAAAACACTATATCTCGTTTTGTAGGCATGGTATGATACAAAATGTTGTTCCGCGGACCAGCGGATCGGGAATTACATAAAAATACGGAAATAATCAGATAACACCAAAGGAAGGGATATGATTGAGCGTGCTGGTAATGGCAGGAATGATAGGTGCTGGAAAGTCGACTTATACTGAAATGATTTCAAGAAGATTGGGGACGGAGGCCTTTTTCGAAAGCGTCGATTACAACCCGATTTTGGACAAGTTTTATGATAACCCACAAAAATGGGCTTTCAGCCTTCAAATATATTTCTTGAATACGCGTTTCCGCAGCATCAAGGCTGCATTGACCGATGACAATAACGTCTTGGATCGATCCATTTATGAGGATGCTTTGTTTACGAGGGTCAACCATCTGCAAGGCAACATCTCAAAAGAAGAGATGGATATCTACAACGACCTGTTGGCGAATATGATGGAAGAGCTGGAAGGCATGCCCAAAAAAGCGCCGGATTTGCTGATCTATCTGGATGGGTCCTTCGAGACGATTTTGGATCATATCCGCAAGCGCGGCCGTGAATTTGAGCAGATCGAGGATGATTCCGAGTTGCTGGCCTACTATGAATTACTTTTCAAAAATTATGAGCAATGGTATCAGGAGTACGATCAAAGTCCCAAAATCAGAATCAACATCGATTCGTTCGACATCGTCAATAACAGCGGCGATGAAGAGAAGGTCATCGCCATCATCGAAAAAGCGCTCTTGGAAGTCCGCGGCGAAGGTTCCGAATTGACTTATGCCGGAAGCAGCAAGGGCTAAACGACCAATCGTATCAGTCATCATCAAACAGCAGCAGTGCCGGTCGGTGCGGTTGCTGCTTTTTTTGCGCACTGGGCTAAAATTTTTGCGGGGACTGAAGCATATCCAAGCTTTCTGTACTATAATGGGAAGCGGATATACATGACAGTTGAAGAGGATGGAACCAAACGATGGCGGCGGATAAGGCAGAACAAGCGGTGAATGTGGAGCAATGGCAAGCAATCAATGAACGGGATCAGCGTTTTGATGGAGAATTCTATTACGCGGACAGGAATACGCACTTGTACTGCAAACCGTCCTGTACGTCCCGGCTGCCGAAATTCAACCAGGTCTGCATCTTTTCCTCAGTGGAAGCTGCGGAGGCGCATGGCTACAGCCCATGCCGCAGATGCAGGCCGAACGGTAAGGCAGTTACGGATCTGGAATGGGCCGGGCAAGCTGAACGTTTCATCCACAGCCATTATCCAAACCCGTTGAGCGTGAATCGCATTGCCGAAGCCTGTCATGGTCCTGCATCGGAACTGCAGCAGATTTTCATCCGCATCTACGGCGTTTCCTTGATGGACTACCTTGACCGTGTCCGGATGGATCAAGCGCGCTACTTGCTGATTCACTCGAGACTCTTCATAAAGCAAATAGCCGAGCGAGTCGGGATGGCCACCCCGGAGGAATTTTCCCGCAAATTCAAGGAAAAGGAAGGGATGGCACCGACGGCATACCGCAGGCGCGTGCGCAAACGCGACAAGGCTAGTCAGTGCTGAAGACATACTTATAGTACAAACTAAATAATGCAGAGCTAAACAGCAGGCTGACCGATCAATGGTAACCGGCTGTTTTTTATTTTAGATAAATAACGTTTGACACAAAACGTCTACAAGTGTAAACTAAATTTAGAAGCAAGAAACAACAACGAAAGGGTGGAAGAAATGACCGAACTGGCACAGAAGAAGATAACCGACGCTGAATGGGAAGTCATGCGCGTTGTCTGGACAAACGGGAAAGCAACCAGCCGGGAAATCATTTCGGTCCTGCAGGAAAAAATGGGTTGGAAACAAGCAACCGTCAAAACGTTGATCGGAAGACTCGTCGAAAAAGGCTTGCTGGCAACGGAACCAATCGGCAATAAATTCATCTACAGCGCAAACGTATCCGAACAGGAAAGCGTCGGCGGCGCTACCGAAGACCTTTTGGCGCACGTCTGTACGAAAAAAGTCGGACGCACGATAGCGGAACTGATCGAAAGAGCGACGCTGAGCCACGCTGATGTTGCGCTGCTGGAAAAGGTGATCGCCGCAAAAAAACGGACGGCTGTAGCCGAAGTGAAGTGCATGTGCACGCCAGGACAATGCAACTGCAAACAAACCGGTTGCTTACATGAGGAGGAATCGCCCGATGGAAAATAAAAGTTATGATATAGAAGGCATGAGTTGTGCATCGTGCTCACAAGCCGTGGAAAAAGCCGCAGCCAAAGTCGCAGGCGTCAAGGAAGCGACAGTCAATTTGGCGACCGAGAAACTGACGGTTGCTGTCGATGAGAGCCGTTTTTCCGAGGAACTTCTGAAGAACGCAGTCGATTCAGCTGGCTATGTTTTGGTGGCAAACAAGAAAGAAAAGACTTTTCTGATCGAAGGCATGAGTTGCGCCTCGTGTTCCCAAACCGTGGAAAAAGTGACCCGGGCAGTGGCGGGCGTATCTGATGCATCCGTGAACTTGGCTACCGAAAAAATGGTCGTCTCCTATGATCCGACAGTGCTTCATGTGGGGGATATCGAAAGGGTCGTGGCCGAAGCCGGCTACAAGGCGATCGAAGAGAGCGCTACTGCAGAAGAAAGCGATCAAAATCAAGCGAAGAAAGAACAGCACATCAAAAATATGTGGCGGCGCTTCTGGCTCTCGGCGGTGTTCACGGTTCCGCTTCTGTATCTCGCTATGGGCCACATGTTGGGCTTGCCGTTGCCGATGAGCCTCCATCCGACTATGTATCCGGTCACGTTTGCGCTCACACAGCTCTTGCTGACGATTCCGGTGATGGTGCTCGGGACGAAATTTTTTACAGTAGGCTTCAAGTCCTTGTTCAAAGGGCACCCGAATATGGACTCGCTGGTGGCTTTGGGGACTAGCGCAGCCTTTCTGTACAGTCTGTATGGCACAGTTGCAGCAATCGGAGGGAACAACGAGCTTGTCATGAACTTGTATTACGAATCGGCAGCCGTAATCCTGACGTTGATCACGCTCGGGAAGTACTTCGAGGCCGTCTCCAAAGGCAAGACGTCGGAGGCCATCAAAAAACTGATGGGCTTGGCGCCCAAGACTGCCCGCGTCATCCGTGACGGCAATGAGCAGGAAATCAATTTGGAGTCCGTCATGGTTGGGGACATTTTGGTTGTACGTCCCGGCGAGAAAATGGCTGTCGATGGAAAAGTGACGGAAGGCCTGACGTCCGTCGATGAATCGATGCTGACAGGCGAGAGCATGCCGGTGGAGAAAAAAGCGGGCGATGCCATCATCGGCGGCAGCATCAACAAAAATGGAACCATCCAGTACCGGGCCGAAAAAGTCGGGAAAGACACGGCTCTTGCACAGATCATCAAGTTGGTGGAAGATGCCCAAGGGTCAAAAGCGCCGATCGCAAAGCTGGCTGACACGATTTCGGGCTACTTCGTTCCGATCGTCATCGTGCTCGCTGTTCTGGCCGGGCTTGCCTGGTACTTCTTAGGACAAGAATCATGGATTTTCGCGCTCACCATCACGATTTCGGTCTTGGTAATCGCTTGTCCTTGTGCTTTGGGCTTGGCGACACCGACCGCCATCATGGTGGGTACCGGCAAAGGAGCCGAGAATGGTGTGCTGATCAAAAGCGGGACGGCTCTGGAAGTGACGCACAAAATCCAGACAATCGTTTTCGACAAGACGGGGACGATCACGGAAGGCAAACCGAAAGTTACGGATGTTCTTGTCCGTGAAGGGCTCGATCCGGATGAACTTTTGCTGCTGGCGGCATCGGCTGAAAAAGGGTCGGAGCATCCGCTTGGAGAAGCCATCGTTCGCGAAGCTGAAGAGAAAGAGCTGTCTTTGTTGAAACCATCCGCCTTCAATGCGCTGCCTGGTTTCGGGATTGCCGTCACAATCGATGGGAAAGAGCTGCTGTTGGGAAATGAAAAGCTGATGCTGAACCATGCAATCGGACTCGGTTCATTTGCCGAAACATCCCACACGTTGGCTGAACAAGGCAAAACACCGATGTACATCGCAATGGATGGGGAACTGGCCGGCATCATCGCTGTTGCCGATACGGTGAAAGCGAGCAGTGCGGCCGCGATCAAAAAACTGCGTGGGATGGGCATCGAAATCGCAATGATCACCGGCGACAATAAGCGTACGGCGCAAGCCATCGCCGATCAGGTGGGCATCGACCGCGTCTTGAGTGAAGTGTTGCCTGAAGACAAAGCGGAAGAAGTGAAGAAGCTGCAACAGGGCGGCCGCAAAGTCGCCATGGTCGGAGACGGTGTCAATGACGCACCAGCATTGGCCCAATCCGACATCGGCATCGCCATCGGGTCGGGGACGGACGTCGCCATCGAATCAGCGGACATCGTGCTGATGAAGAGCGACCTGATGGCAGTGGCCACAGCCGTCGAACTCAGCAAAGCCACCATCAAAAACATCAAGGAGAATCTGTTCTGGGCATTCGCCTACAATGTCCTGGGCATTCCTGTCGCGATGGGAATCCTGCACGTCTTCGGAGGCCCCTTGCTGAATCCAATGATAGCCGGAGCAGCGATGAGCTTCAGCTCGGTATCGGTTGTATTGAATGCATTACGTCTGAAAGGGTTCAAACCTTCCGTCTCAAAACGGTAAAGGATAAATAAACAGAAAAGAGGAAATGATTATGGAAAAAGAATTGATGCTAGAAGGAATGAAATGCGATGGTTGCGTAGCAACAGTCAAGGAGAAATTCTCTGCGATTGCAGGTGTGGAAGAGGTAACGGTTGATCTGGAAGGAAAGAAAGCAACGGTCAAAATGAACCAAGACATTTCCGAAGCAACTTTCAATGAAGCGTTGTCCGGCACGAAGTTCAAAGTAACCGGAAGCAAATAAGCAAAAAAACAGTAGCACGGGCTCCCTCGGCAATCGCCGAGGGATTTTTTTCGCATAAATTTGCACATTTTTTCTGTTTAGCTATTGTCGTGAGCACAATTTAGGAGTAGAATGGAACATGCAGTCCGGTCGAACAGACCTGCATGCGGGCGTAGTTTAGTGGTAAAATGCGACCTTCCCAAGGTCATGTCGCGGGTCCGATTCCCGTCGCCCGCTTACTTATAATGAATATCTTGAGGCTGGGACATAACTGGCGAAATGAATGAAAAAAGGTTCCAATCACCAGATCGTGGTGGTTGGAACCTTTTTTTGAAGGATTGTGGTGCAGTTTCCCTCCCAAGGAAGGCTTCATGGGTAGTGTATTTCCTCACGTTCACTGCCAAATCATCTCCATCAAAATATTACTCTTCTCGCTGAATCTCCTCAATCAGGATTCTCATCTCCGCAATCTCCCGCTCCTGCGCATCTATGATCTCATCTGCCAACTTTCGGACACGCTCGTCTTCTATCTTTGCCCGCTCACTCGCCAAGATGGCAATGGAATGGTGTGGAATCATCGCCTGCATGTAATCCACATCATCTATCGTCGCCTGACTGCGCACCAACCATAACGAAACACCGAAGATTAGAAAACTCGCTCCCAGTATGATAATGTTCCACTTCTTATTATCATACATCTTCCACATAAACGACAGCATCACAACCGCCATCACAGATCCCATAATCAACGTCATCAAGAGCCTCATCTCACTGAAGTAAATATGATTCAGCTGAAAAACATTCAAGAACATCAAGAAATACATAATTACCATAGAGACCAGAATCATAATTCCAAAGCGTACATACTTTTTCACAACAATCTCCTCCTGGCTGTAATGACTCCTTACACTTCATACTTCCATTATAGACACACGCTGCTGACGGGTCAAAAAATCCCATTTCAATAGGCATCCTTTTTGTTTGCCAGAAACCTCCGTAGAAGGATATAAAAATAGGCGCGAGCTTACCCAAATTAGGTAAGTTCGCGCCTATTTTTATTATACAGTTGGGTTTTGTCCCCACCACTTTTTATTTATGTTTACAATAAGCAAATGTTTTGTAATAATTTTTAACCAGTATAAGGATAATGGATCCGGGCCGCTTGAAAAATGACAGGCATTAAAACAAATGTTACAGCTGTAATAGTTGCTAAATCAATGATCTGTTTGTTTTTTGGCAGGGAGTTTGTGAAAAAAGACAGCTGTCGCGCCAATTGTTACAAGTTGATTTTCTATATTACGACAGTGTAATATTTGACTTATGTTTGTAAGATAAACACTTTATTGAGACAGTGACGTTAAGATGGAATAACAAAGAAAGGACTTTTAACTTTGTCGGAAGGATTCATGTTAGGATTGTCTCTGTTGAAAGAACTCCGATCACGACCTGGGTAAATATGTCATTTATCAAATAAAAAAGGTCACGATGAGTATAAATTGCAATACGAAAACATTGCGAAGAGAAGAAAGGGACAAAAACACACATGAAAAACTTCAAATCTAGATTATTCGTAACGAGCGCAACTTTAGCAGCCATCGGTTTTATGGTAACAGCGAATCCTACACAAGCAAACGCAACAGAATATAATTCATCCACTTGGACAGCACGCACAGCAGATCAGATCAAAGCGGATATCCAAAACTTGGAGAGCGGCAGCAAATACACTTTCCAATGGGGTGACACTTTATCAGCAATCGCTTTGGCAACTGACGTATCAGTGAATGCTTTAGTCGATGTCAACAGCATCGGGAATGCAGACATGATCATTGCGGGCAACTCAATCGTATTGTCAGCTGATCACAACATCGTGACTGTTGAACAAGACTCAGAAGTGAAGAGCTACGATGTCAGCTCCGAAGAAGCAGTTGAAGTCGAAACACCAGTAGAAGCAGTAGAAGAAGTACAGGCAGCTGCACCAGTTGCAGAACCAGTTGCGGCACCAGCTGCAGAAACATATGTTGAGCCGGCTCCAGTGGCACAAGCGTCATCAACGACTTACCAAGCGAGCTACTTCTTGTATCAAGTAGTCCAAGCTGAAGCAGGCCCAAGCTACCAGGAAAAATTGAACGTTGCTTCTGTTATCATGAACCGCGTTGAATCAGGAATCTGGGGCGGAACGACAATTGACGCTGTATTGTATGCACCAGGTCAATTCTCAGTAGTTTCCAACGGAGCTGCTGTAGCACAAGTACCTTCCGCTGACACAATCCAAGCAGTAAACGAAGTATTGAACGGTTACCGTTCAACATCAGCTGAAAGCTTCCGTGCTTCAGGCGATGGCGTAACAAACGTATTCTTCTAAAAAATACAAACAGTACAAAAAAGCTGAACCCGCGACGGGTTCAGCTTTTTTGTACTGCAATCGGATCCGTCCGGAAGGGTCGCGGGTTGTCCGATACCAGGTAAGAATCGGACAAGCAGCATGCAGAAGGACCGCAGGTTGTCCGATACCGGGGAAGAATCGGACAAGCAGCATGCGGAAGGACCGCAGGTTGTCCGATACCGGGGAAGAATCGGACAAGCAGCATGCGGAAGGACCGCAGGTTGTCCGATATCAGGGAAGAATCGGACAACCTGGGGCCTGCAAATAAAAAAAAGACCGCCTCTTCTGAGACGGTCAATTCGTTATTAAATTTACACTCAAATGTTGATGTTCAGGTTTACCGGACTCAATTTGGAAACCAGATTGCGGAGGCGGGATCCAGCGATTTCTTTGATCGGTTCGACGACCTCTCTGATCGCGACATATTTGTCCACGTAGGTTACTACAAAACTTTCTTTGTAACGCGGCAGGCCGCAACGGCTCACCAGGAACATATGCTTAAGGATGATATCGCGCTCCAATGAGCTGATTTCAGTGATGCGGCAAGCATTTTCGCAAGCGATTTTCGGATGGGCATCTGCATGGGCACCGATATTCAGCTGTGCGACAGCATCGCGATCTTCATGGAAGAAGTCATGCAACAAACCGGCACGTGCAGTGGATCGGGCATCCAGCTTCCATTTTTTTGCAAGCTGATAACTCTTATAGGATACGCGGATAGAATGTTCCAAACGATTGGTGAAGTGGTGGTGGGTGATGGTCTCCATATGCAATAATTCTTCGTGATAGATGAGATCTTCGACCAAAGCGACATATTCAGCATCATTTTTCCAATGAAATTGTGGCATTTGCATGCTTATTCTATCATCCTTTATGTAAGTAGATTTGTTTGAATTTTTCATGATGCCCATACTATACACCCACAGCAGAAAAAAAGGAAGGGACTCGTTGTGTTTTTCTTCACTTTTACTAATTTTTAAAATGTTTGTCATTTTGCTGTCACATCCGCTGTTTTGCGAATGGGCGTGTACTTTTTGGGATTCCGGAGTAGAATAGGGGATATAAGAACAGGAAGGGGCGATGAATGTGGAGAAAGTGGAAGGACCTTATTACTTATTGAATGATGCCCTCGTCCAAAATGAGGAAGGCGGAAAACATCCGGAATTTGAAGGTCGAACGGTATATGAAGTCATCCGTGTCCAAGATGGGATTGCGGTATTTTTGGAGGATCATCTGGAGCGTTTTTTCCGGTCTGCGGCTTATCTGGACTTGCCGCTGCCTGCTACGGCAGAATCTATCGAGGACCGCGTCTATCGCCTGATAGCCGCCAATCAGGTTGGGGAGCAGAACCTTAAGTTCATCCTAGGCAAAACATCAACAGGCGAGAGTATGTTGTGGATCTTTTTCACCCAGAGCATCTATCCTCCAAAAAGCTATTATGAAGAGGGAATCGCGACGAGCCTCTTCCGTATCGAACGCTTGGATCCGAACATCAAGCTTGTCCGGTCGGATTATCAAAAAGCGGTACTGCAAGAACGAGCCGACAAAGGGGTTTATGAACTGCTGTTGGTTGATGGGAATGAGGAAATCACCGAAGGCAGCCGCACGAATGTCTTTTTTGTGAAGGGGAAAGAGTTGTACACTCCTCCAGCAAAGGCTGTCCTATTGGGCATCGTCCGCAAGAAAGTGTTTGAAATCTGTGGAAAACGGCAGTTTCCGATCAATGAGACGGCCATCCCTGTCGAGTGGATAAAGGATGCTGAAGGAGCTTTTGTTTCCGGCACCGGCAATAATGTGCTGCCGATATCGAAAATCGGAGCGGTTGCAATTCCGACAATGGACAATCCGATTGTGCAGACGATCATGGCGGATTATGCCGAAATGGTCAGAGCGTATAAGGAAGAAAAGAAACACTAAAAAAACATTGTTACCCATCGTTTGCGATAGGTTGACAAATGACCGGTCAGCGTTTAAACTGAATACAGCATTGAGACCATCACTTCGGTTCAAGTGGTGGTTTTTTTATAGAAGAGAATGGAGGGAAAGGATGTCAACAAAGGAAAAAGTCCTGCAGTTTCTGGAACAGCATAAAGGCGAAAGCATTTCCGGTCAAGATTTGGCTGATCAATTGGAAGTATCCAGAACATCCGTGTGGAAGGCAATCAATGGCCTGAAAAAAGAAGGCTACCAAATAGAAGCAACTACGAATAAAGGGTATCAACTATCGGTCGATACCGATTTGTTATCGGAAGCAGCCATCGTGCCGCTGCTGTCGGAAGCACTGAAAGGCCACCGGATCATCGCACACAAAACAATCGATTCGACCAACCTGGAGGCCAAACGGATCGTCAATGAAGATCCGACTTTCGAAGGCGTGATTTTATCGGAAGAACAGACAAAAGGCAGAGGCCGTTTGGGAAGAGTTTTCTACTCGCCGAGCGAATCGGGCCTGTACATGAGTTTGGTTCTAAAGCCGGCTGCCGATATGGATAACGCCACCTTGATCACGACAGCCGCCGCCGTGGCCGTCTGCCAAGCAATCGAAACGTTGACGGGAAAAAATCCGCAGATCAAATGGGTAAACGACATCTTCCTGGATGGCAGGAAAGTCTGCGGCATCCTGACGGAAGGGATCATTGACATGGAGTCGCGGACAATCGGAACGATTATTTTAGGGATCGGCTTGAACTTCCGGGCGCCTGAAACGGATTTCCCCGATGAAATCCAGTCGATCGCCGGTACGTTATTCGATTCAAAAAATGCCGCGGTGACACGGAACCAAATGGCCGCCGAAATACTCAACCGTTTTTATGTCCTTTACCCGGACTTGGCTTCCCGTTCCTATCTGGACGAGTACCGCAAACGCTGTTTCGTCTTGGGTGAACAAGTCACTTTCCCGCAAGGAAATGAAACAGTCGAAGCCAAAGCGATTGCAATCGACGACGATGGCGGACTTGTTGTGGCATTGCCGAACGGGGAAACGAAAACCCTGACCTATGGCGAAATCAGCATCAAAATCAAAAAGAGAGAAGGAAAATAACATGAAATTATCAACAAGAGATTTGACCCAAATCAGCATATTCGCGGCTTTGACATTCGTCAGCGGCTTTCTGAGCATACCCGTGGGACCCGTTCCGATCACCTTGCAGACACTTTTGGTGCTGCTGACCGGCTTCTTTCTGCGTCCAAAAGCTGCTTTCTTCGCGCAATCATTGCACCTGTTACTGAAATTATTGCTTGGAGGATTCCAATCTTTATTGTCGCCCAGCTTCGGCTTTATTTTTGGCTTTGTCGCAGCCGCTACGTTGATTTCTTATCTTGTGCACAAAAAAGAAGGCAGCTTTTTGAATTACGGGATTGCTGCTGTTGCCGGCACCATCGTCATGTACGCAATCGGACTGCCTTACATGGCTGCAATTCTGAATGGTGTCATGGGCAATCAATTCGGCTTGGCGGAAATTTTCCAGATGGGCATGATTTTGTTCATTCCGGGAGACATCGGCAAAGCCTTGTTGGCCATCATCCTGGCTGACCGTTTAAAAGGTCGTGCCCGCGTATTCCAGCACTGATTTCGTTTTTTGAAAAATAAATGATTTTAAAGGCATCCAAAACCGCTGTCTGGCGGCCCTGGATGTTTTTTTCTCGAAATAATATCTCGAATTCGTGAATATATAACTTGAAATACATTCCGGGATGTGGCATAATGATATTAAGCTTACGAAATGTAAGAGAGGTGAAGGTGAGGCCTTCATTGAAAATCAAGCGCATGGAGGAAAAAAATTGGAAAGCACATCTATAATATCTCGAATTAGTAAAGCTTTATTCGGAAGTAAAAATACAACAATAACTATAAACGAAAAGGGGAAAACAACTATGAAAATCGGAATTATCTCAGGAAGCGTACGTGAAGGAAGAAACTCAGCAGCAGTATCGGAATGGATCCATGAATTTGCCGAAAAACGCAATGATGGTGGCATCGAATACGAAATCGTAGCTTTGGCAAACTATGACTTGCCTTTGTTGGGCGCCAAATTACCTGAAGACCGCCAAGCAGCAGCTGGCTCAGCGATTCAAGCTTGGTCGGAAAAAATGGCTTCATTCGACGGATACGTGTTTGTGACACCTGAATACAACCATGCAGTCGGTGGCGCTTTGAAAAATGCGTTGGATTTCCTGAAGCCTGAAGTTGCCGATAAAGCCGCCGGGTTTGTAGGATACGGAAGCTTGGGCGGGGCCCGCGCACACGAAAACATGCGCGTCATCCTTGGCGAGTTGAGCGTAGCGACAGTGCACACAACCGTGAACTTCTCATTGATGACTGATTTCGAGAACATGAGCAATTTTGTGCCGAACGATTACCATGCAGGCAATGCGACAGCGATGTTAGATGAATTGATCAAATGGTCCGGAGCACTGAAAACAATCCGTTAATAATAGGAAGAACAATAATGATGAGGGGAGACCGCCATGCGCACATGGCGGTCTTTTTCGCATTATCAGAGAAATGCATCCTTCATATTTCATCCATTGCTTTTCTGAAAGTGAGCGTCTATACTGATACGTACTGAGCTTGCAAGCAAGCATTCGAATCAAGTGATCAGCATATACGAAAAAAGCAATCGGAGGAGATAAAGTGGTTTTGTTGGGAAGTTTGGTCAACGGCGCTGCCATCGTTTTAGGAGGCAGTATCGGTCTGATTTTGAAGAAAGGTTTATCGGATAGGATAGCCAGAGCTGTGATGAACGCTTTGGCGCTGTGCGTCCTTTACATCGGCGTGAGCGGCATGTTGAATGGCGAGAATATATTGATCACCATTTTATCGATGGTGTTTGGGACTTTGGTCGGCGAATGGATCGATTTGGACAAAAAAATCAATCAGTTGGGGGATACGATCGAAAAGAATGTTTCTTCACCTGATGATGAAGTGTCGGTATCGAAAGGATTCGTGACCGCAAGCCTCTTGTTCTGTGTCGGCGCGATGGCCATTGTCGGTGCGTTGCAGAGCGGTTTGACAGGCAATCACGATACGCTTTTCGCGAAATCACTGATTGATGGTATCGCGGCTATCGTGATGGCATCGAGTCTGGGGATCGGAGTGTTGCTTTCAGCAGTATTGGTCCTTATTTATGAAGGTGGGATTACGCTTTTTGCCAATGTCCTTGCGCCTCTTTTGACGGATTCTGTGATCAACGAAATGACGTGCGTGGGGTCACTATTGATTGTTGGTCTGGCCTTGAACATGTTGAAGTTGACGGATCTGAAGATCATGAATTATGCGCCTGCTGTCTTTTTCCCGATCCTTTTCGGATCTTTTATGTGAACAATGAAAAAAGACGTCCGCTATGGGACGTCTTTTTTGTATAACGGCTCTGCCTCCCTTATAATTGGTATCAAGGAAACCTAATGGAAAGGGGACAGGGTGATGTGCGGACGTTATGCGCTTGAAGCGACAAAAAGGGAGCTATGGGAAAGGTACCTGTTGGGAGAAATGGCAGAGGATGTCGAAGAGCGTGCGGAAATATTCCCGACCAACAGCACGCCGCTGATCATGCCGGGCAACGAGCTGGTTCACCACAGATGGGGATTTGTGGAGCCTTTCGCTAAGCGCCCTCTGATCAATGCCCGAGCGGAAACCATCCTCGAAAAGCCGACATTCAGCCAGCCGTTCCGGACAGCGCGTTGTTTGGTGCCGGCTACCGCATTTTTCGAATGGGAAAAAGTCGGCGAAGAAAAGCTGAAACGGAAAATTGCCGTATCGGATATCCCGATTTTTTCGATGGCAGGCATCCTGAAGACGTATCAGGATGAAAACGGCAAACCTTTTACAGCTTTTTCCATCATCACCACTGACGCCAACGACCAGATGCGTGCCATCCACGATCGCATGCCGGTGATACTGGAGCCTGAAGATGAAGCCTTTTATCTGGATCAGAAGGCCGATCCGAAATTGGTTTGGGAGTTGCTGAAACCGACAGAACGTCGGCTACTGATCCAATGAGCAATTGCTATTCCGTAAAATGAGAACACGCTCATCTGAATTTAATTTTATCATTGACATCCTTATCTGATTCTTATAAACTGAAAGCAACAAATAAATGACGTGCGAGGAGAACTTATGCAAACGCAATCAACAGAACGCAACCCCATCCATAGCTTTGACTTTAGCTACTTTAGATGCTGTTTGTAGACATGTCCGACATGGATGCAAACAATGAACAAAAATTTGTTTGTATCTATGAAAGCTGAAGCATTTTTGCGTGATGTGACAAGCTCCATAGATGAAAAAATCTATTTGGGCTGTTGAGTTTTCATAAACTTACCTTAGCAAAAGCCCATTTAGATACGATTATCTAAATGGGTTTTTGCGTATTCGGAACAAACGATTGGTTGATTGCCTAAACAGTTCTCGCACAAATTAAAAAATAGGGGGAAATGAAATGATTGGAATGGATTGGAAAAAGAAAGTAGCGACAACCTTGGCTCTGACTTCTGCCTTATTGCTTGGTGCATGCGCCGGCGGTACAGATGAGGCGACAGACTCTTCCGCAGCAAGCTCAACAGCTTCAGCGGATGCTGTGCGCATCGGTATCCTGCAGATCCTCGAACATGAATCATTATCAGCTGCACGCACGGGTTTCTTGGAAGTTTTGGAGGAAGCCGGTTATGTCGAAGGCGACAATCTGATCGTGGATTATCAAAATGCCCAAGGAGACCAAGCCAACCTGCAGAGTATGGCCGAGCGTTTGGCCGGCAGCAACGATCTCATTTTAGGGATTTCGACACCAGCATCACAAGCAATAGCGAACGCTGAAAAAGAAAATGCGGTTCTGTTCACTGCTGTAACCGATCCAATCGATGCCGGACTTGTGGCAAGCTCAGAAGAGCCGGGTGCGAACATCACTGGAACAAGCGACCAAGCACCGATGGACAAACAGATCGAATTGCTGTTGTCGATCGTACCTAGTGCGGAAACAGTCGGCATCATCTTCAACTCCAGCGAAATGAATTCCATTGTACAGAGCGATCAAGCGAAAGCCTTATTGGAAGCTGCAGGCGTGAACGTTGAAATCATGACTGTAACATCTACAAATGATGTCCAACAGGTTATGGAGTCATTGGTACAAAAAGTGGATGCGATCTACATCCCGACGGACAATACCTTATCCAGCACGATGGCTACTGTCGGCCAAATCGCTATGGAAGCCAAAATCCCGGTCATTCCTGGTGCGACTGAAATGGTGGAAGCTGGGGGTCTTGCGACTTACGGAATCGACTTCAAGGAATTAGGCCGCCAGACAGGCGAAATGGCTTTGCAGATTCTGGAAGAAGGCAAGCTTCCTTCCGATTTGCCTGTCCAATTCCCTGAGACACTGAAATTGGTCATCAATGAAGAGATGGCTGAAGCGCTGGGCATCGATCCAGACAGCATCAAATTGCCTGAATAATCTATGCACAAAAAACGAGGCTGCCACACTAGGTGCGGTAGCCTCGTTTTTTGTGCTGTCCAGGATTTTAGCGCTCTGCTCCGGGGAACGGAGGCTTCGCCGGAGTTCGACTAACATTTAGAGTTGCCTCCTCCGATGAGCGGGGCTTCGCCGGAGATGAGGCCGAAAATGACCGGTGAACTCCGATGAAAGGGGCCTAACCGGAGCTGCGGGCTACCCGCAATCCACCGCAATCCACTACGTTGCTCCGATTCAACACACCGTTACACGATTTTGTAAGGAAATGGTAAAAGGGGTTGACAAAAGAAGCCGCATTGCATAAAATGAGAATACGATAATAAAACTTAATGAAAAATTAGAAGGCTACAAAAAAGAGGAGGGGATCGTCATGGAAGATGCAAACGTATCAGCTAACGTAATCATGGGGACTACCCCTTCTTTTAACGGCTTATTATTATAGCAGGGCTTGGACACTGGAATATCAGTCGTTTGAGCCCTGCTTGGCATTGACAAATAATGGGGCTGAAGCGATTATTTATTGACCTTCGAAATGCATCCATTATTTGTGGATGCATTTTTTTTCGAAATTTACTCTTATGATTCTTTAATGAAACCAATAAACGAAAAATGAACCGGAGGAAAAGACCATGACCGAAAAACAGTATATTCAATTCTTTGATACGACCCTGCGCGACGGGGAACAGACGCCTGGCGTGAACTTCAATACGAAGGAGAAAGTACAGATTGCCTTGCAGATGGAAAAATGGGGGATCGATGTCATCGAGGCAGGGTTCCCGATTTCTTCAGAAGGAGACTTCGAAGCGGTAAAGGCGATCGCCGGCGCTGTCAAAAACATGACGGTAGCAGGACTTGCGCGTTGCAATGAAAAGGATATCGATGCGGCTTATGAAGCCTTGAAGGATGCGGCAGATCCACAGATCCACATTTTTATTGCGACCAGCCCCGTCCATATGGAATTCAAGCTGAAAATGAGCAAAGAAGAAGTGCTGGCCTCTGTTGCACACCATGTGGCATACGCTAAATCAAAATTCGAGAAAGTCCAGTTCTCTCCTGAGGATGCGACCAGAAGCGATTGGGATTTCTTGGTTGAAGTCGTCAATCTAGCTATCGAAAAGGGTGCAACGGTCATCAACATTCCTGATACCGTTGGCTATACCAATCCGACCGAATTCGGCAATCTCTTCAAATACCTGAAGCAAAACGTAACCCGCTTTGATGACGTAATTTTCTCCTCCCATTGCCACGACGATCTGGGTATGGCAACGGCAAACGCTTTGGCTGCAGTCGAAAATGGCGCGCTTCGGGTAGAAGGCACCATCAACGGAATCGGAGAGCGTGCAGGAAATACGGCACTTGAGGAAGTTGCAGTCGCGCTTCACATCCGCAAAAACTATTATGAAAAAGAAACGGGTATGGTGCTCAAGGAAACGAAGCGCACGAGCGATTTGGTCAGCCGTCTTTCCGGCATGCCAATTCCGCGCAACAAAGCCGTCATCGGCGGCAATGCCTACGCACACGAGTCCGGTATCCATCAGGATGGTGTGCTGAAGAACCCGGAAACATACGAAATCATCACACCGCAATTGGTCGGTGTGGAGCATAACTCATTGCCGCTTGGCAAGCTTTCCGGCCGGCACGCCTTTGTGGATCGGATTGCGCAAATGGGCTATGAAATAACCGATCCGGCTGAAATCAAAATACTGTTCGCCCGCTTCAAAGAACTGGCTGACAAGAAGAAGAACGTCACCGAAGAGGACATCCATGCGCTGATGGTGGGCAAATCGATCGAGGATGAATCGGCTTACGAGCTGAAACGCCTGCAAGTGCAGTTTGTGAAAGATGGCGTCCAAGCGGCAATCGTCGGCATCCAGGACAAGGGCAATAAAGATGCGAAGATGCAGGATTCCGCGACCGGATCGGGAAGCATCGAAGCGATCTACAACACCATCAACCGCATTATGGAGCAAGAAATCATTCTGAAGGAATACAACATTGAAGCCATCACAGGCGGGAAAGATGCCCAAGCAGAAGTGCACGTTGTCGTGGAGGATGAGGACGGCAAGAGCTATAACGGCACAGGCATCGACTTCGACGTCCTGACGGCATCCGCAAAAGCGTATATCCAAGCCAGCGGAAAAGCAAAAAATAAACAGACAATAGAAAAAGTATCAGCACATTTCTGATGAGGGGGAAAAAGTAAGATGAATTATACGATTGCAGCATTGCCCGGAGATGGCATTGGACCAGAGATAATGGAAAGCGGCTTGACTTTGCTGGAAACACTCGGCAAAAAATTTCATCATGAATTCAACGTGACGGTTTACCCATTCGGAGGTGCCGGCATTGATGAAACCGGCGATCCGATTCCACCACAAACAATCAAAGGCTGTTCGGAAGCTGACGCGATCCTTTTGGCCGCAATCGGCGGGCCGAAATGGGAAAAAGCCGAGAAAACACCGGAAGATGGCCTTTTGCAATTGCGTAAGACATTGGGACTTTTCTCGAATATCCGCCCGATCGCGGTCAGCGACAGCATCGCCCACCTGTCACCGTTGAAGACGGAACGGGTAAAAGGCACTGACTTCATCGTGGTCCGCGAATTGACAGGCGGCCTGTACTTCGGCCAGCCGAAGCACTGGAACGATGAGGAAGCGACAGATACTCTCTTCTATAAGAAGAGCGAAATCGATCGGATCGTCCGCCAAGCATTTGACATCGCGATGACGCGCAGCAAAAAGCTGACTTCCGTCGACAAAGCGAACGTATTGGCCAGCAGCAAACTGTGGCGCAAGACCGTTAATGAAATCGCGACAGAATATCCGGAAGTCACCGTCGATCATTTGTATGTCGATGCGGCTTCGATGAAAATCATCCAAGATCCGACTTCATTCGATGTCATCGTAACTGAAAACATGTTCGGGGATATCCTTAGCGACGAAGCATCCGTCATCACAGGCTCATTAGGCATGCTGCCTTCCGGAAGCCATGCGGTATCTGGTCCATCCCTATATGAACCAATCCATGGTTCCGCACCGGACATCGCCGGTAAAAACATCGCAAATCCGATGTCGATGATCCTGTCCGTTGCCATGATGCTGCGTCAAAGCTTCCAGCTGCATGAAGAGGCTGCTGCGCTTGAAAAAGCGGCCTCCGAGGTGATGAATGCCGGTTTCCTGACGGCTGATCTGGGCGGCACGACGACAACGACAGCATTTACTGAACAAGTGAAAGTCATTTTGGAAAAGTGAAGGGGAGTACACAGTATGAGCAGAACACTTTTTGATAAACTTTGGGATAGACACGTCATTGCAGGCCCGGAAGGCGAACCGCAACTGCTGTACGTGGATCTGCACCTGATCCATGAAGTCACTTCTCCACAAGGCTTCGACGGCTTGCGCGAAACCAACCGCCAAGTCCGACGCCCTGACAAAACAATTGCGACTGTCGACCACAATGTGCCGACCGAAGATGTTTTCAATATCAAAGATCTTATTTCGAAGAAACAGATCGAAGCCTTGCAAAAAAACTGTGAAGAATTCAATATTCCGTTGATGGATATCGGAACAGCCAACCAAGGGATCGTCCACATGGTCGGACCGGAATTGGGTGCAACCCAACCAGGGAAGATTGTTGTCTGTGGGGATTCGCATACGGCTACACATGGCGCTTTCGGAGCGATGGCATTCGGTATCGGAAGCTCGGAAGTGGAGCATGTTTTTGCAACGCAATCGATCTGGCAGAAGAAACCGAAGTCGATGGGCGTCAAAATCACCGGCAAATTGCCTGCGGGCGTCTATGCGAAAGACATCATCCTTCACTTGATTGCCACATATGGTACTGCTTTCGGATCCGGCTATGCAATTGAATTCTATGGGGATACTGTGGAAGCCTTGACGATGGAAGAACGGATGACGATCTGCAACATGTCCATCGAATTTGGCGCCAAAATCGGCATGATGGCGCCAGATCAGACTACCTATGATTATCTGCGCGGCCGCCGCTACGCACCTGAAAATATGGAGAAAGCCATTGCCGATTGGGAGACTCTGAAGAGCGACCCGGATGCTGTCTATGACACTTCCATCGCTATCGATGTTTCCGATTTGGCGCCTTATGTAACATGGGGAACGAACCCAGGCATGGGCGTACAGTTCGGCGAGAAATTCCCTGAAATCCAGGATAAGAATGACGAGCGTGCCTACAACTACATGGATCTGCAACCTGGCCAAACGGCTGAAGACATTCCATTGGGCTTTGTCTTCATCGGTTCTTGTACGAATGCGCGTCTGTCCGATTTGATCGAAGCGGCCAAGTATGTTAAGGGCGGAAAAGTTCCTGATCATATCCAAGCAATGGTCGTTCCGGGCAGCCGGACAGTCCGTAATGCTGCCGCGGAATTGGGATTGGACAAGATTTTCATCGATGCGGGATTTGAATGGCGCGAACCAGGCTGTTCGGCTTGTTTGGGTATGAATCCGGACAAAGTACCTGCCGGCGTGCACTGTGCTTCGACTTCCAACCGTAACTTTGAAGGCCGTCAAGGGAAGGGTTCCCGGACTCACCTGGTCAGCCCGGCCATGGCGGGAGCTGCCGCAGTGAACGGTAAATTTGTGGATATCAGAAAGGAAGCAGTGACTTATGGAGCCAATTAAAGTACATAACGGTAAGGCCGTTGCCTTGATGAACAACAACATCGACACCGATCAAATCATCCCGAAAGTATTTCTGAAACGGATCGAAAAAACAGGCTTCGGCGCTTTTGTTTTCGATGAATGGCGCTTCCTGAAAAATGGCGATCCGAATCCGGAGTTCCCTTTGAACGACGCCGACCGCCAAGAAGCGACGATCCTTGTGACCGGGGATAATTTCGGCTGCGGCTCTTCCCGTGAGCATGCCGCTTGGGCATTGAAGGATTACCGTTTCCGTGTCATCATCGCCGGCAGTTACAGCGATATCTTCTACATGAATTCCTTGAAGAACGGTCTGTTGCTGATTGAGTTGCCGCAAGAACAACGCGATGCTTTGGCCCAGTTGCCGGCGGATGAAACCATCCAGATCGATTTGCCGAATCAAGTGGTCAGAACCAGCACAGCCGAGTATCCTTTCGCCATCGATCCGACTTGGAAACACAAACTGGAGAACGGCATCGATGACATCACCGAAACGATGGCCTATGCCGAACAGATTGATGCGTATGAAGCAAAATGGGACAATATTTATGCATAGTTGAAAGAAGCGGGAAATTTCCTTCAAATGGAGGGAATTTCTCGCTTGTTTTTTTGAAGTGTTGTAAGATGGAGTTGCGCCAAGGTCTGTCAGATATGACGATATGTTGTCGTTGTCGCTAAAAAAACATTATCCTATACTGCTTTATGTTATAATATCTTGTCTGTCGTTAAGCCCCTATTTGAGGATATCTGCAGAAAAAGGCCCGCAGGATGGATGAATGAATTTTCCCTACAGGAGGAATGAATAAGATGAGTAGAGCTTTAATTATTGGTGCCGGTGGCGTTTCCAACGTCGTATGCCATAAATGTGCCCAAAATTCAGAAGTGTTCGAAGAATTTATGATTGCCAGTCGTACAAAGTCAAAATGCGATGAAATCAAAGATCGGATCGAAAGCGGCATTTATGCTGGGCGTTCCAAAATCACGACTGCCCAAGTGGATGCGAACAATGTTCCTGAATTAGTGGCGCTGATCAATGAATACAAACCGGATATCGTGATTAATGTGGCTTTGCCATACCAAGACTTGACCATCATGGATGCCTGTCTTGAAACAAAAACTGATTATGTCGACACAGCGAACTATGAACCGGAAGATACAGCAAAATTTGAATACAAATGGCAATGGGATTACCGCGAGCGTTTCGAAAAAGCCGGCATCACCGCGTTGTTGGGATCAGGCTTTGACCCGGGCGTAACGAGCGTATTCTCTGCCTACGCGCAGAAACACCATTTCGATGAAATCCATACGATCGATATCCTGGACTGCAACGGCGGCGACCATGGCTATCCATTCGCTACAAACTTCAATCCGGAGATCAACATCCGCGAAGTGACCGCGAACGGAAGCTATTGGGAAAACGGCAAGTGGATCGAAACGGAACCGATGGAAATCAAGCGGGAATACAATTTCGATCAAGTCGGCAAGAAAGATATGTACTTGCTGCACCACGAAGAAATCGAATCTTTGGCTTTGAACATCAAAGGCATCAAACGCATCCGTTTCTTCATGACTTTCGGCGAAAGCTATCTGACGCATTTGAAGGTATTGGAGAACGTCGGCATGACTTCCATCGAGCCGATCGAATTCGAAGGCAAACAAATCGTGCCGCTGCAATTCCTGAAAGCCGTGCTGCCTGATCCCGCTTCATTGGGACCACGCACGAAAGGAAAAACGAACATTGGTAACATCTTCACCGGCATCAAGGACGGCAAAGAGAAGACTTACTACATCTACAACGTCTGCGATCATGAAGAATGCTACAAAGAAGTCGGCTCACAAGCCGTTTCCTACACAACCGGCGTCCCTGCGATGATCGGGGCAGCCATGGTCCTGACCGGACAATGGAAGAAACCAGGCGTGTACAACATCGAGGAATTCGATCCGGATCCATTCATGGAAGCATTGAACGTCTACGGCTTGCCTTGGCAAGAGGACTTCAATCCTACCCTGGTCGACTAGGAGGTACGGATGGACACAACAATCGATTTTCAAGCCTTGCCGACTCCCAGCTATGTGGTGGATGAGACTTTATTGCGCCGCAATCTGGAAATCCTGAAATCGGTCAAGGATCAGACGGGCTGCAAGATTTTGTTGGCCCAAAAAGCCTTCTCGATGTATCATTTCTACCCGTTGATCGCCGAGTATCTGGATGGAACGACGGCCAGCTCTGTCCACGAAGCGCAATTGGGTTATGAGGAATTCGGCAAGGAGACGCATGTCTTTGCGCCGGCTTTCAAGAAGGAAGAAATGGAGGCGTTGCTCCCGATAGTGGATCACATCGTCTTCAATTCCCCTAACCAAGTGAAGCTGTATGCCGAAATGGTTAAAAAGAGCGAGCGACCGATCGAAATCGGGCTGCGCGTCAATCCGGAGCTGTCGACTCAGGACCATGCGCTGTATGATCCGGCCAGCCCGTTTTCCCGTCTGGGCACGACGGCCGTCAATTTCGATGAAAGCCAAGTTGAACTGTTGGACGGTCTGCATTTCCATACTCTTTGCGAACAGGGGTCCGATGCCTTGGAAGCGACATTGGTCGCATTCGAGGAAAAATTCGGAAAATACCTGCACGGCATGAAGTGGGTGAACTTCGGAGGCGGACACCACATCACCAAAGAAGGCTACGACATCGCCAAATTGGTGGAAATCGTCAACCACATCAAGGAGAAATATGACGTACAAGTCTACTTGGAGCCTGGCGAAGCGATCGCATTGAATGCGGGTTTCCTGGTTGCGAGTGTGCTGGAAACGACCTATAACCAGATGAACCTGGCCATTCTGGACACATCGGCCACATGTCATATGCCTGACGTATTGGAAATGCCGTACCGTCCGTTCATCATCGGTTCCGGTGAGGCGGATGAGAAGGCCCACACGTACCGCTTGGGCGGACAGACGTGCTTGGCGGGGGATGTCATCGGGGATTATTCTTTCGATGAGCCGCTTCAGCCCGGCAATCGCCTGATCTTCACGGATATGGCCATCTATTCCATGGTGAAGAACACGACTTTCAACGGCATCCAACTGCCGGCCATCGCGGCCCATACGGTCAAAGAAGGCACGAAAGTCATCAAAACCTTCGGGTACGAAGATTTCAAATCACGACTGTAATTTTTGAATAATGGGGCTGTCTCTGATGAGACAGCTTTTTTGCTGTTCTCCGGCGTGGGGGGCTTGGCCGGAGTTGAGGACCGCATTCTGATGGTCTCCACCTGTGGGCAGAAGCCTCCTCGGAGAAGAGACAAAATATTACCGATCTGCTCCGGTGAAAGAAGCCTCACCGGAGTTGCGGGGCAAAATATGTACAGCCATTAAAAACACAGCATGGCTTTAAACGATTTGGTTCAAGTGACAAAGGCGGAAAGGTCCGGTATAATCAAATTGTCGAATATTGCGTAGAATTCCAGCAGAAAGGGGAATGACATGAGGAGAAAAATGGTAGTGACATCGATGGCAGTACTGGGTTTATGGGGGTGCGCGGATGAACCGGATACGGTTTCTGAAGTTGTATCCGTGGATGCCTCTTCCGAACAAAACGATGCAGTTTCCGAAAACAAGGAGGAAAAAGTGATTTCCTTCATCGGAGTCGGGGACAACCTGATCCATGATTCCATTTTCCGGGATGCGGAATTGGCGGACGGCACTTATGATTTCAAATTCATCTACGAGAACGTGGCGGAGGATATCGAAGAAGCCGACATCGCTTTTCTGAACCAAGAAACGATCAGCGCAGGCGATGATTATCCCTATTCCGGCTATCCAGCATTCAATACACCGCCCGAAATCGCCCAGGACATGAACGATCTAGGCTTTGATTTGGTCAACGGCGCCACGAACCATGCACTGGATTATGATTATCCCGGAGCCCTCAATTCTCTGGCAGTCTGGAATGCACAGGAAAACGTTGTCTACGCAGGCATTTATGAGAGCCAAGCGGACCGTGATGAAATCCGGACGATCGAAAGGGAAGGCGTCATGTTCTCTTTCTTGACCTATACTTACGGGACGAACGGTATTCAGCCCGACACCTCCTATCGTGTTGCCTATTTTGATGAAGAGCAGATTCGTCAGGATGTGGCCAATGCCAAAAATGTCAGTGATGTCGTCATCGTTTCGGCTCACTGGGGTGATGAAAATACGCAGGAAGTCAATGAGATGCAGCGCACTTATGCACAATTGTTCGCTGACTTGGAGGTCGATGTCGTCATCGGTACCCATCCGCATATCCTGCAACCGATCGAGTGGTTGACAGGCGCGAATCAAAATCAAACACTTGTGGTCTATTCACTGGGGAATTTCATCGCGCATTCATTGACGGATTACAATACGCTCGGGGGCATGGTGACTTTTGATTTTATCGTGGCCGATGATGATAAAGTGACCGTCGAAAATGTCCAATTCGAGCCTACCGTTTCGCATTATGTGGCGGACCCGGGAAATGTAGAGAACACAAGGCGTGATTTCAAAATTTATAAATTGGAAGACTACTCGGAAGAGTTGGCTTCAGAGCACGGGTTGAATGGCTATGAAGGATTGGAAATAACACCCAATAATTATCTTTCCATCGCGAAGAAGGTCATCCCTGCAGAAATGTTGGATTGATTCAAAAAGTAAAATATCCACTATCTAGTGGTATAAGGTATCCGAATTATTCAGAAAATTTTTTTTGGGGGGCGGAAACGATAGGGATGTAACTGCGGCGCTCTAGCTTAGGGCGCCTTTTTTGCTGCCGACGTTATCCTTTGTGAAACTGCCTGATTGATGTTAAGATGATTTTGAAAGCGATAACAATTTCTTTGGGAGGCAAGGGGGAAGCGCTATGAATAAGGAAGTTCATCAACTGATCGAAATCGCTGAAATTGCGATGCAGGCGAACGACTATGCTCATGCTGAGAAAAAATACATCGATGCTTTATATTTGTTGGATGATCCGGAATCGGAAGAATACCAGAAGGTCGTAAGCAAGCTGGCGAAGTGCTACGCCGCGCAGAAAAATTTTGCTGGAGCCAAAGAGTGTCTCGAGGAGTTGTTGTTTTACGCGAAAAAAAACAAAGATTTGGAGAAGGAAGCTGAGTATTTACATGCCTTGGCGGTGAATACCCGCTACATGGAGGAATACGATCTGGCAGCTTTGATGTGCGAGGAAGAGATTACGTTCCGGCTGACGCATTTCCCTGATGACTATTGCGGATTGGCCAGGAGTTACTGCGAGGCGGCGATGCTGGCCATGCTGCAAAGGAACCCGATGAAGGCCAAAATGAACCTGGATAAAGCGAAGCAATATGCCGACAAGTCCGATGATGATGGGTGCCGAGCCAATATCATGCGGGGTATCGGCGATTACCATTTTACCCTCAATGAATTGGAAATAGCCCACGATTCCTACCAGGAAAGTCATGCCTTGTACATGAAAAATAAAAATGAGGATGCGGCAGCCGAAGTGCTGGCCCGGATGAAGCGAGTGAAGGGAGCAGGATGAGAACCTTAATAGGCAGCTTTGGACCGCGCTGATCTATTATGAAATGAAAAAAACAACCTGTTCCCAGGTTGCTTGCATTTTCTATAAAATCGATAAAATATCCGAAGGTGTCTTGAAGATGTGATCGGCATCGAATCCTTCTGCTGTGTGCGATCCCCATTCCGCCAAACCGAAAGCGACTGCGGCATTGCGTGCGCATTGATTGTCGTAAATGGAATCCCCGATGTAGATGGCTTCATTTTCGGCAATCCCCAATCTATGCAAGCATTCCGTCAAAGGTTGCCCTGAAGGCTTGTGTTCTTCGGTATCACTGGATGTGATGATGACATCAAAATACCCATCCAAACCATATGGTGTGATATTCAGCTCGTAACTCTCTTTTGTTTTGGAGGTGACAATGCCCAGCAGGTGATTGTTTTCCTTCAAATAACGCAGTGTATCTTCCATTCCGGCAAAGATACTCACGCTGTCCGCATAAGTTTTCGATTGTGCACTCCACTTCGGATGCAGATCGGCAGCTTCTTCAGGTGTGAAGCCCAATAACTGCAAACCTTTCATGCCTGGTATGCCGAAAATCGTACGCATGTCTGCTGGTGTGGCAGGTCTGCCGGCGTGTTCCCGAAGGATGTCATCCAGACCTTTGAAGATTGAAGCTTCGGTATCCACAATTGTACCGTCAACGTCAAAAATAAATGTATGAATCATATAAACAGCTCCCTTGAAATAGTCCATGTCATTATAACACGCTTTGAATAGTAATAAAACGACCCCGAATGATGCAAAGGCATTAAAAAAAGGTTACAATGTACCGTGTTCGTTTGGCAATAGCGTTCATTGGTTATATACTATACCTTTAGGAGCATAAAATGTTGCTAAAAGAATAATTTCGGCATTGCCGAGTTTTCATAAAGTAAGGGGAATTGAAACATGGCTTTAAACGAAAAAGAATCAAAAATACTGAGCTACATAAAGGAAAATCCTTTTATTTCGCAGCAAGATTTAGCTACAAAGATTGGCCTGTCACGTCCCGCAGTGGCGAACATCATTTCCGGCTTAGTAAGACGGGGATACCTTTTGGGGAAAGCCTATGTCATCAATGACACGCGACCGATCGTCTGCATCGGCGCTGCCTGCATCGATCGCCGCTATTTTGTGGAAGGCGGGCTTGTTCATGGACAATCGAACAATGTCACCTCACAGACGTCAATCGGGGGAGTTGCTCTGAGTATCGCTGAGAATCTGGGAAGACTGCAGGAAGACGTTGTGATGCTGTCTCTGGTCGGTGACGATGCGGAATGGCATACGATCGAAGAATCCATGCGCCCATTGATGAAGACGTCCGAAGTGGAAATGGTCCCTGGCTTTTCGACAGGCACCTTTATGGAAGTCATCGATGAAAGCGGAAAAATGATTATTGGTTTAGCTGAAATGGATATTTATGAATACATGCAGCCTAAGTGGTTATTGAAACATCTGGCAACACTGAAGCGTGCAAAGACAATCATCATCGATTCGAATTGTCCGAAGGAAAGCGTGGAACACTTGCTTGAAATCGGAGCGAAGTACAATATTCCGGTCGTCCTGGTCAGTGCCTCCTTGCTGAAACTGTATAATATCCCGGAAAATCTAAAGGGATTGAAACTGCTGATCACAAAGCATGACGAAACCGAGAAACACTTCGGGATCGAAATCAAGGATGATGCATCCTTGCGGGAAGCCTTGCAGCTTTGGATGGACCAAGGCGTTCAACATGTCATCATCACCAGAAACAGTCAGAGCGTCGGCTATGCCAGCGAAAAATATGGCATGCACGTCTACGACCTGAAGAACAGCGACAAAAATAGCGATACCTACATATGGGGAACGAACGAGGCGCTTTGTGCCGGGATCGTCTATTCCTACTTGAGGACAGACGATATTTCGGAGATGATCCAGACTGGCTTGGTGAATGCCGTCATGTCATCAAAATCAGCCTATAAAGTCCGTCCGAATTTATCGCAGGCGGTGCTGCGTAAGGATGTCAAAGAAATCGGCAAGTTGGAAAGCAGAGAAATTTAGACGGATAAGGACCTTCAGTTGCAGAAAAATAAACATTCCACCAATATTCTAATTTGGGCAGCGTAATAACCAAAAAGAGCCATTCTGCGAACGGCTCTTTTTGGTTTGTAAATTTATCAGTCGAATCGTCGCTAATCTTTTGTTTATTCGGTAAGTATAGTAAAATAAGAGTAGGGAAAGCGTTTTCTGGTTGATTATTCCAAAGGAGTGAGTTTGAATGGTTCAGTATAAAAACATATTGATCCCAGTGGACGGATCGGAGGCTTCGATCAAGGCGTTCAAACAGGCGGTCCATATTGCTGAAAGGAACAATGCCGCACTTTATCTTGTTGCGATACTGGATAAAAAAAATAATGCCGATGAAGCCGCACAGCTGCAGAAAGATAAGGACTCTTTATTCGATGAATTGGACAGATACGCGCGGGCAAACGGTGTCGCGGTGCACAAGGAAATGCGATCGGGCAACGCCAAGGAAATGATTGCGAAGACGCTTGTTGAAGAATGGAATTGTGATTTGATTGTAATGGGCGCGACAGGGAAGGGCACCATCGCGAAATTCGTGGTCGGATCGATCACGAATCATGTCATCAAAAATGCATCATGTGACGTATTAATTGTAAGGAAAAATTGATCAGACGCTTTTGACCCAACGAATCAGGAGACGCAAAAAAAGTCCAGTTACGTAAACGTAGCTGGACTTTCCTTTGTCTAGAGGATAATTTTCGCGGTGCTTCCTTCTGCTGTTCGGTCGACTTCGATGTGGACAGGTATCCGCGTCTTCAATTCCTCGACGTGGGAAATGATGCCGACCAAGCGGCCGCAACTGTTCAGGGAGAACAGTGCCTCGATTGCGGTATCCAAAGACTCTGGATCCAGCGAGCCGAAGCCTTCATCGATGAACAGCGTATCGATCTGGATGCCGCCGCTCCGGCTCTGCATCACATCGCTGAGTCCAAGTGCAAGCGCTAGGGATGCCTTGAAGCTTTCGCCGCCCGATAAGGTTTTGACGCTGCGGGTTTGGCCAGTGTAATGGTCAAATACATCCAGGTCCAGACCCTTGGCTCCGGAACCTTTTCCTTTGTCTTCCTTCCGCAATAACAGGTAGCGGTTGTTCGTCATCTGTTGGAAGCGAAGATTGGCGGCTTCGATGATTTCCTCATAGTAGATCGCCAACACATAGCGTTCGAAGGAGATATAGTCGGTTTCTTTGGTGCCGTTGGCGATGTCCGACAAAGTCCTGTATTTCTGGTAAGCGGCAATGATCTGTTGCTGTTTTTTGTAGATTGCTGCAATTTCCTGCGCCGCTTTTTTAAGCATTTGGATGTCGCCTGCAAGCTGATCTTTTTGCTCTTCCGACTCGCGGATTGCATTGTCCAGAAGCACTATTTGATCGGCGCAGGCAGCGATTGTTTGATCTGGCGGCAGTGTTGCTGCTGCTTTTCTTTGATCGCGCAAACGGGTGACGGTGACATTCAGATCGTCTTCATGGCTGCGGATCCGTTTCTGGATTTCCAGAAACAATGCTTTGTCCAATATCAGATGCTCGAAAGGCTCTTCCAGCCCGGTTGAATCCAGTACGATTGTGTAGGCTGTTTCCGCATCCAGCAAAGCATTTTTTGCCTCCTCATTCTGAGCCGCGTAAGTGGTACGGTTGGCAAGGCAGACTGCAATCCGTTTCTCGAGTTCAGTCAGTTCGCTGTTCAGCTTGTTGTATTCATTCGTGCAGGATTCAATCTTTCCGTTGAACTGCAGAATCTCTTTTTGCACGGTTGCGAGGTCCTTGTCGCCCAAAACTTGTTTTTCCTGGTCAATCTCGGCCAGCAGATCCCGGGCAAGGGTTTCGTTCAAGTGCAATGTTTTCTGAAGTGCAAGACTGTTCTGGTCGATCTGCTGCAGTTTCGCTTCAATGTCGCTTTGCTCCTTGACGAGGGCATCCTCTTCGTCAAGCACCTTCTGCAGATTTTTCACATCCAACAGCAATGCTTTTTCTGACGCGATTTCGGTATCGCGTTTTTCTTTCTGTCCCTGTTTGTAGCTTTCGAAAGTTTCAGCCGTAATTGCGAATTCGGCGAAGAGATCAGCCAGTTGTTTTCGGATGCCGGAAAGTTCGGCAGTCGCTTGCTGGTAATCGGCATAGGCCTGGTTCCGTTTTTTCTCAAGCAGCTCCCGGTCCTGATCGGAAAGGGTGTCCGCCGTTTTTTGCGCGGGGGCGGGATGGTCAGTTGAACCGCAGACAAGACAGGCCTCTCCGCTGACCAACTGTTCGGCTAAGATGCCGGCGATGTTGCGGTTGTAGAGTATGGTTTCATCCTTGAACTGTTGGTCGAGCCTCACGAATGCTTTTTCCAGAAGCAGGAAGCGCTCATTTTTGACCAGTTGTTCAGCCAACAATTTTTCGGTTTGGACAATCCTCTTGTGGAGCTGCTCCGATTGCTGCACGTTCATTCGGCATGCGCTCAATTGGTCTTGGATGACGGCTGCATCCTTTTGGGCTTGTTTCACCGCCGCAAGCTTCAGGTGGCACTGCTCCTGTTTTTCTTTTTGCGCCTGTTTGAGAACGTTATGTTTCTGCAGTTCTTTCGTGGCATCGGTGCAAGCTTTCTGGCAACCGGCCAGCTCTTTCTCATTCTTCGCCAAGGCGACAAGCTGTTTTTCCTGTTCCTTCGCGGCGTCGATCTGCTCACGAAAGCCTGGGATCAGGGAAAAGGCAAGTTCAGCCGCTTCGAACGCCGGTTTCTTGTCGCGTGAAGCCTGATTCAATTGGTCCAAGAGTGCATCATTTTGTTTGGCTTGTTCCTGTTTTGCGGCCCTGTTTGTGGACGCTGCAACGCAAAGCAATCTTTTTTCCTCGGCTTTGATGGCTTGTTCATGACGTTCCAACTGCCGTTTCCATCCAACAACAGCAGTTTCCTCCTCCTCAAGGACTTTCAACCTGGCCTCCAACTGTGCGATTTCTTCCAGCAGTTTGATGGTATCGGATGCGGATTGGCTTTGGGAACGCAAAGCCGTGAGCTGCAGTTCTTTGGCTGCACGGTCTTCTTCGAGCACTGCCAACAATTCCGCGATCCGGAAGAGGATGCGCTCGGTGTCCTGCAAGGTGAGTGCTTCCTGCAGGCCGTCATCGTTGATTCCCGAGGCAAACGAGTAGGCAGTCTGCAATGAATCCTGGGCGGAAGTCGCCTGGCTCTGGAGCGATTTGGCTTTTTCCTTCAGCTCCTCCTGGAAGCTTTTCAGAATTTCGGTCCCGAAGATGTTCCGGAAGATGGTCTCTTTTTCATTGCTGTTTGATTCCAGCAGTTTTTTGAATTCCCCTTGCGGCAGCATGACGATCTGTTTGAATTGCTCATAGTTCAAGGAAAGCAGCTGCTCTATTTCCGCATTGGCATCGCGCGCTTTCGTCGTCACGGTGCCATCGTGATAGAAGGCCACATCAGCCAACAGATTGATGATTTTTCCGCTCTTCCCGGGACCCGTTTGGGCAGGGGAGCGTCTGACGCGGTAAGTTTTTCCGTTGTATTCGAATTCCAGGTCGACGTAGCAGACCGAGTCTTCCGTTGCAAACTGCGACTTGAAGGTGTCCTTTTCCCGGCTGCTGCCGCTGGCGACATCGTAAAGCGCGTATGCAATGGCATCAAAAATTGTGGTTTTGCCGGCACCGGTAGGCCCGCTCACAAGAAACAGCGTTTGGTTCTGGAATTGCGTGAAGTCCAATACGATCTTTTCTTTGTAAGGCCCGAAGGCACTTATTTCTAATCTTAAGGGTCTCATCTAATCTTTCCTTCCCAAGGCGGAAAAGATATCCGCAACGATTTTTTGGCCGGATTCATCCAGTTCCATGGCGCGGTATTGCTCGTAAAAGTCCTTGAACAGGTCCGGGTAGGACAGCTGTTGGAGGTCCTCACGGTTGTGCTGCAAGGCCACCGATTCGTTTTCCCTCCGGCTGACGTATTCCAGGCCCATCGCCTGCGGATAGCGGCGGCGCAATTGGTTCATCGCATCCAGCACATATTCTGTATCCTCCAGTTCAAAGAACAGGTAATCGTCGGATTGGTCTTTCATCAGCTCGGAGAACGTGCTTCTGATCGTGCGCATATCGCGCAAAGGCTTGATGCGCAAAGGTTCGATCTCCAGTTTGTCTTTTTCTATCGTTACGATAGTCGTCTGCTTTTGATGCAGGGTCTCCGATTTTGAATATTTCAGGATCGAGCCGCTGTAGCGGACTTTGTCGTTTTTGACTTTCTGAGCCTTGTGCAGATGGCCCAAAGCGACATAATCAAAGTCCTCGAAAAGCGAAACGTCAACATATTCGGAAGTGCCGATGCTGAGCGGACGTTCGGAATCGGATGGTTCGCTCGTGTCGTTTCCGGTCTGGATCACATAGCCGTGCGCTATCAGGATGTTCACTTCTTCCGGGTTCATCGTCGCTTTGATGGTCGCCAATTGTGCCCGCACGGCATCCTCCATATTTTTGATGCTGGCGTCCTGAAGCGTTTCCCGGACATAGACATGATCCGCAAAAGGCAGCAAATAGAAATTGGCCCCTTGGAAGGCAACTTTGCGGATGGTCTCTTTCTTCATGGTTCCTTCTATATAGAGCCGGCTGTCCGCCAGCAGGTCGGCGGCATATTCGATCCGTTCGTTGCTGTCGTGGTTTCCGGCGATGACGAACACGGGCACGCCCAATTCCTTGACCATCCGGGTCAGTGCCCGGTTGGCAAGCGCCACCGCTTCTTTCGGAGGCAATGCGCGGTCGTAGAGGTCTCCAGCCATGATGATCGCATCGATATCTTTTTCTTTGAGTGTTTCAATCAGGTTCATCAGGTAATCGCGCTGATCTTCGAGCATGGAAAAATCATTGACGATTTTGCCCAGATGCCAATCAGCCGTATGCAGTATTCTCATGGAAAAGTCTCCTGTCCATCGGTTAGTATTTGAAAAAAAACAGTTGCGCGTATCTATTTGTTCAGATAAATAAGTTCATTTTACATTATAACAGATTCTCACACCGGAAATCAGGGACAATCGGCGGGGCGCGAGTGGAAATGCTAGTGACATCAGCGCTTTTGGTCTATAGTATAAGTAACGGGATTCAAAAAGAGAGCAGTTGAAGGAGGAGTCGGAATGGATCTGGGGTTAACGAACAAAGTGGCATTGGTCATCGCTTCGAGCCAAGGGTTGGGCAAAGCGGTGGCGAAGGAACTCGTCAAAGAAGGCGCGCACGTCATGCTCACCAGCAGAAGCGAAGATAGGTTGGCTGAGGTGAAAGAAGAACTGGAAGCTTTGCATGCTGGAAAGGTTGCTTATTTCCCTTGCGATATCACCAAAGTTGAGGAGATCCAGAATCTGGTGGAAAGGACCCATGCCGTATTCGGTAAAATCGATATCTTGCTGAACAATGCAGGCGGACCGCCAAGCGGAAAATTCGATTCCTTTTCCGATGAGGCTTGGCAGCAGGCTTTCGAATTGAATCTGCTGAGCTACATCCGGATCATCCGCGAAGTGCTGCCTGATCTGCGCAAAGAGGGCGGACGCATCGTCAATATCGCTTCGATTTCGGTGAAGACGCCGTTGCCGAACCTGGTCCTGTCCAACACCTTCCGTAACGGCATCGTCGGCTTGAGCAAGACGCTTGCTGATGAATTGGCGCCCGACAACATCCTTGTGAACGTCGTTGCGCCCGGAAAAATCGCAACCGATCGTTTGAAATATCTGAATGAAGCGAACGCCAAAGCGAAAGAGTTGACCTTGGCGGAAGTCGACAAAGCTGCGATTGCGGGCATTCCTTTGGGCCGCTACGGTACACCGGAAGAATTCGCGAAAGCCGTCGTTTTCCTTCTTTCCGATGCGAATACGTACATCACCGGCAGCACACTATATGTGGATGGCGGGGCAGTCAAAGCGATTTGAAGCCGAACCGCCATCCGAAACAGACAGGAGAATGGAATATGGGACAAGTAATCATCAACGCAGACGATTTTGGTCTCACAAATGGCGTGAACTATGGCATCATCGACAGTTTTTTGTACGGCATCACCACCTCGACGACCTTGCTGGCGAACGGAGCAGCATTCGATCATGCTGTGGAATTGGCATCCGATTATCCGGATCTGGAAATCGGTGTCCATCTGAATTTGACGCTCGGCAAGCCTTTATTGGCTGATGCGCCCAGCATCAGTGCTGATGGGCGTTTCCACACCAGGGAATACGTGCAGCAGCATGCGGCTTCGATGGATTTGGACGAAGTTTATGCGGAGTGGCATGCGCAGATCGAAAAGGTGCGCAAGGCAGGCATCAAACCAACGCATTTGGATTCGCATCACCATGTCCATATGTTGGAGCCGCTCAACAAAGTCATCCTGTCCTTGGCGATCCAGTACGAGCTGCCGATCCGGGATCACTTCGAGGGCAGCCATGGGGTGATGCATACGGACCGTCAATTCGACCTTGGTTTTGCGGCCGAAAAACCGCAGGCCGAATTGGGGATGAATGTGATGGAGAAATTGGATGATATCATGGCCGTCCTGGAAAAGCCGGACACTTCGGTTGAATTGATCGTCCATCCTGGTTATGTCGATGCCAGTCTGGAACGCGTCAGCAGTCTGCAGAAGGACAGGGCCTACATGGCAGAATTTTTGATGCATTCCGATTTTGCGGATCGGATTCGTGAAGATGACGCAATCCAGTTGATTTCGTATGCGGAATTGGAAGAATAAGGATGAAAGGAAAGGCAGTCCCAATCATAGGGATGCCTTTTTGTATTTATTACTAAATTATAATAATTATCATTAGAAAGAAAGCAGCAAACAATGATAGAATAGAGGTATGAAGCACAGCCGATCCGAACAGCGACATTTTTGGGGGGCGCAACGGTTTCGGCTGCATATTGAATGATAAAGGGGTAATTAAAAAATGGCATTATTGGAAATGGATCATCTGAGCTTTGTCTCGGATGGCAAAGTCATTCTGGATGACATCACCTATTCGTTGGAGGAGGGCGAGTTCCTCTCGATAACCGGTCCATCCGGAAGCGGCAAGAGCACACTTTTGAAGATCATTGCGACGATCCTCTCGCGTACCGAAGGGGAAATACGCTACCAAGGTAAATCGCTGGATGCGTACGAACCCACCGAGTATCGTAAGGAGGTTTCCTACACGTTCCAGACACCCGTTTTATTCGGAAAAACCGTCCGCGATAATTTGGCTTTTCCTTATGAAATCCGCAAAAAGGAATTTGATGAAAAGAAGGCAGTTGCCTATTTGGAATCGGTCGGGCTGCCCAAGGAATACCTGGATAAAAAGATCAATACCTTGTCGGGTGGGGAAAAACAGCGTGTCGCCTTGATCCGAAACGTCCTGTTCCAACCGAAAATCCTCTTGCTCGATGAAGTGACGAGCGCTTTGGACGAAACGAATCGCCAGATCATCTGGAAATGGCTCCAGGAAATGCGGAATCATTCTGATATGACGATCATCATGGTCAGCCATAACGAGGAAGAATCCAGCTTGGCGGATAAAAACATCCATATCGTTGCAGGAAAAATCGTGAAAGAGGAGGGGTATTAGGATGGATCTACAAGTCAGTCCAATCACGCTTATGTTGAGCTTTTCGTTGGTAATGGTGGGGGTCTACATCTCCTACAAGGAAAAATTAGGCACAGCCAAAGACATCCTGTACAGCATTGCCAGAGCCGTTATCCAGCTGATTGCGGTAGGGTACGTTTTGACTTATCTGTTCAATGTGAATAACACAATCGTCACTCTGGCGATGGTTGCGGTCATCGTCTTCAATGCGTCATGGAATGCCCACAAACGCAGCAGCAGTATCCCGAACTCCTTGAAGATTTCGTTGATCGCCATTACAGCTTCAGCGATTTTGACGTTATCGGTACTGGTCTTGTCCGGGTCGGTCAAATTTATCCCCTCACAGATTGTGCCGATCACAGGAATGATAGCCGGGAATGCGATGACGACGATTGGCTTGTGTTACCGTAATCTGAATTCGTTGTTCCGCGATCAGCGCCAACAAATTTTGGAAAAACTGTCTTTGGGAGCAACCCCGAATCAAGCTTCGCGCACGATCTTGCGGGAAACGATCAAATCAGGGATGCAGCCATCCTTGGATTCCGCCAAAACAGTGGGAATCGTCTCCTTGCCGGGCATGATGTCGGGTCTGATGTTTGCTGGGACGGTGCCGATGACGGCCATCATGTATCAGATCATGGTGACTTTCATGCTGGTGGCGGCGACAAGCATCTCGTCTTATATCGCCTCTTTCCTGGCGTACCGCGAATTCTACAACGACAGGCAGCAGCTGCGTGTCTGACTTCGAACGGTTTTTGGGTTGGTCCGTGCTGAAAAGTATGGTATCCTTTCTATTATAAAATTGATTTGGGAGGAAAAACGTTGAGCGGATTAATCTATCGCAGAACCCATCGCATCAAAGGCTATGAATGCGACATCACCGGTGAAATCACCTTGCCTTCGCTCGTGAACCTGATGATGGATCTGTCGGGCGAACAAAGCGATTCACTCGGGAACACGAATGACCAGATGTCCGAAAGAGGACTCAGTTGGATCATCGTGCAGTACGATATGCAGATCGAGCGCATGCCGCACCGAGGCGAAGAAATCGTCCTGGAAACGGAAGCAATCAGCTACAATCGTTTCTTCACCTATCGCCGCTTCCGGGCTTATGACAAAAGTGAACAACAGTGTGTGGAAGTGATGACGAATTTCGTTATGATGGACATCGAGACCCGTAAAATGGTCCAGATCCAAAAAGACCTGCTGAGCGTCTATCAGGCTGATGAAATCCGGACGATGGTGCGCATGCAGAAGCCGATCCAACTGGAGCCGGAAAACCGCAAGGAACAGGATTTCCGCGTCAGATACCTGGATATCGACTACAATCGCCATGTCAACAACGCGAAATATTTCGATTGGATCATCAACACGATCGACCCAAAATTCATCATGGATCACCAGATGGCTGCCGTCACCATCAAGTACGAAAAAGAGGTCGAATACGGCAACAGCATCACCAGCGTCATGTCGACGAAAGAAGCGGAGAACGGTGAAATCATCACCGCGCATCGCATCATGAACGGCGAAGACCTGGCCTGCGAAGCCCACATGATCTGGAAAAAAGTGTAAGCAAAGAAGGAGGAGCAAACCGAACGCGCGGTTTGCTCCTCCTTCTTTTTTTGCAGGCTTTTCAAGTGCTGGTTTTATGCTTGTTCTTTATATAATGCGTTGATTCTTGCTTGCACGTCTTTATCTGCCAAGAAGTCTTCGTAGGTTGTTTCCATTCTGTCGACAACGCCGTTTGGAGTTAATTCGATGATACGGTTCGCGGTAGTGTTGATGAACTCGTAATCGTGTGAAGTGAACAACAAAGCGCCTTTGAAGGCGATCATGCCGTCGTTCAGTGCTGTAATGGATTCAAGATCCAAGTGGTTCGTCGGGTCATCCAACACCAAGACGTTTGCTTTGGAGAGCATCATTTTCGACAGGATGATACGGACTTTTTCTCCCCCGGATAGGACAGAAACTTTCTTCATGACGTCTTCACCCGAGAACAGCATGCGGCCCAAGAAGCTGCGCAAGAAAGTGTTGTCGTCCTCTTCTTTGCCCGCAAATTGGCGCAACCATTCCAAAATGGTGATGTCGGCAACCGGGAATTCGTTCGTGTGGTCCTTCGGCAAGTAGCTTTGGGAAGTGGTGACGCCCCATTTGAAAGTACCGCCATCAGCTTCCATTTCACCCATCAAAATCTTGAAGAGGGTAGAAGTAGCGATGTCTTTGCGGCTTGTGAATGCCACTTTGTCGTTTTTGTTCAAAGCAAAGCTGATGTTGTCCAAAATTTTGACGCCATCGATTGTTTTGGAGATGTTCGAGACCATCAATAAATCATTCCCGATTTCGCGTTCCGGAGTGAAACCGACGAAAGGATATTTACGGGAGGATGGTTGGATATCATCCAGGGTGATTTTATCCAAAGTCTTTTTACGGGATGTCGCTTGTTTGGATTTCGATGCATTTGCACTGAATCGCGCAATGAAATCCTGCAATTCCTTGATCTGCTCTTCTTTTTTCGCATTGGAATCAGCGGCCAATTTAGCAGCCAATTGACTGGATTGCATCCAGAAGTCGTAGTTTCCGACATAAAGTTTGATTTTTCCGAAGTCGACGTCACACATGTGCGTACAAACCGTATTCAGGAAGTGACGGTCATGGGAAACAACGATGACAGTATTCGGGAAGTTGATCAAAAACTCGGACAACCACTCGATTGATTCTTTGTCCAAACCGTTTGTCGGCTCGTCCAACAGCAATACGTCCGGTTTGCCGAATAAGGCTTGCGCCAGCAAAACTTTAACTTTTTGCGGCTCCAACAGATCGCTCATCTGCTTGTAGTGCAAATCTTCACCGATTCCTAAACCTTGCAAGAGACTTGCAGCATCGGATTCGGCTTCCCAGCCATCCAATTCAGCGAATTCGCCTTCAAGTTCTCCGGCTCTGATGCCGTCCTCTTCAGTGAAATCGGTTTTTGCATAGATGGCATTTTTCTCGGCCATGATTTCATAAAGGCGTTTATGCCCCATGATGACAGTGTCCAATACTTGATGTTCTTCGAAACCATAGTGGTTCTGGTTCAGTACAGCTAGACGTTCATTTGGATCTAAAATGATATCGCCGGTTGTGGGCTGGATGACACCTGATAAAATCTTCAAGAAAGTGGACTTTCCAGCTCCGTTTGCACCGATGACGCCATAGCAGTTACCAGGGGTGAACTTTAGGTTAACATTGTCAAACAGCTTGCGATCGGAAAATTGTAGGCTGACATTTGATACGGTAATCATTTTTTTACATTCCTCAATTCTTGTTTATAGTCAATTAATTCTAGCATATTCCTGAAAAAATAAAAGGATTTTAACAGAGTGTTTACAAAAAACGAGTAGGATCGTCTCTTTTACGGCAACCGTTTGTTCCGTTTTGTCGTAATGTTGCCATCATTTTTAGATGCAGTCATTGCTTACGGATAAGCAGCGAAAATGAGAAATTGGTAAGTTTTTCTGGTTAACGCTCTCAATTCTAGTCTCAGGGAAAATGCCGTGATAGAATAAATAAAATTGAAACAGAAAGTTGGCTGAGACTTAATGGATAAGAAATTATCGAACAAAGAATATATATACATAGGCTCCATGCTTTTCGGCTTATTTTTCGGTGCCGGCAATCTGATTTTCCCGGTCCACATGGGACAATTGGCGGGGCATAACTTGTTTCCGGCGATTATCGGGTTTATCGTGACGGCAGTCGGGTTGCCTTTTCTGGGTATTGTGGCGATGGGGCTGTCCGGTAAAGAAAGCCTGCTGGAGATGGCGAGCAAAATCCATCCGAAATACGGCGTTTTCTTCACCGCCGCGCTCTATCTGACAATCGGCCCCTTCTTTGCGACGCCGCGTACCGCGACCGTTTCATTCGAGGCAGCCTTTGCGCCTTATTTGGATCCTTCAATGACGAAAATGGCGCTGTTCCTGTTCTCGCTGTTTTTCTTTGCAGCTGTCTTGTGGTTCTCCTTGAAGCCATCCGAAATATTGAAATGGGTAGGGAAGGTGCTCAACCCGATTTTTCTGGTGTTCCTTTCGGTTCTGATCCTGTTCGGATTTTTCGCTCCGATGGGTACAGCGAGTGAAATACCAGTGGATGCGAGCTATCAGACAGGCGCATTCTTCAAAGGCTTTTTGGAAGGGTACAACACGATGGATGCTCTGGCTTCCTTGGCTTTCGGCATCATCGTCGTCACAACGATCCAGGGTTTGGGCGTCACAAAGACGACAACCATCGCGAAGGACACGATAAAATCCGGAGCGATCAGCATGCTGTTGATGGCTATCATTTATGGTTCACTGGTTTACCTGGGGGCAACGAGCCGCGGGGTTTTTGAAATCAGCGACAATGGCGGCATCGCTTTGGCACAAATCTCAAATGAGTACTTCGGCATCTTCGGAGCTGTCCTGTTTGCGGTCATCATCACCGTAGCCTGTCTGAAAACGGCAATCGGGCTGATCACGGCCATCAGCGAAACGTTCGTGCATATGTTTCCGGGCACATTGGACTACCAAAAATATGTCTATCTTTTCACCGCCATTTCCTTCGGATTGGCGAATCTGGGTTTGAGTCAGATCATCGCGTTCTCGATCCCGGTGTTGATGTTCCTTTATCCACTGTCGATCACTTTGATTTTGCTGTCGATCATGAGCAGCCTGTTCAATGACCGGACGATTGTCTACCAGATGACGACTTTGTTCACCTTGCCTTTCGCAACCGTTGATTTCCTGAAAGCTTTGCCGCAAGGAATCAAGGACGCTGCCGGCCTGAACGGCGTCATCGCCTGGACCGATTCAGCAATCCCGTTATCCGGGATCGGAATGGGTTGGCTGATTCCGTCGCTGATCGGTTTTGCGATCGGCTTGGCGGTTTCGAAAAACAACAAATTAGCTTAAAACTTAAAGGAACGGGGCTGTCTCAATCGGAGATAGCCCCGTTTTTCTGTAGTGTTGGCCGGGGAATCGCGGTGGCTTACTTGGCTTCGGGTTACAGCTCCGGTGAAGGGCACGCTCACCGGAGCATATCGTAACTATCGGTGTGAACTCCGGCGAAGACGATCTCATCGGAGAACGTAAACCAAATATCGGCCTCCTCCGGCGAAGACTGCGTTCACCGGAGGAGAGGCTTTCAGAGCCCTAAGTTTGCCCAATAAAATAAGACCGCCTCAGTGAGACAGTCGTATTCTTCGTTATTTTTTGAATCTGCGTTGGATTTTTTTGAACCAGGAATCTTTTTCGGCAAGAATCGGGATTTCCTTTTCCTTATTCGCCAGTTCCATGAAATACTTTTGTGCATCCACCGCGGGCTTATCATTTCGGACGTGGCGATAGGCTCCGTCCGGATGCAGTTCGCGCGCTTTCGTGTTGTCTGCAAGGTAGACATCCATCAATGAAAGGATTTCTTTCTTGATGGACTCATCGAGAATCGGAAACTCTATTTCGATACGCTTGATCATGTTGCGGGTCATCATGTCAGCGGAAGACAGGAAAAGATTCTCATCACCGTTATGATGGAAATAGTAGATCCGGCTATGTTCCAGGAAGCGGCCGACGATGCTGCGGACATGGATATTCTCGCTCACGCCGGGAACCTGGGGCTTCAGGCAGCAGATGCCGCGGATGATCAGATCCACCCGGACGCCGGCTTGGCTGGCTTCATACAGTTTCATGATGACGCGTTTGTCGGTCAAAGAGTTCATTTTCGCGAGGATATGCCCGTTCCCGGATTGTTTATGCGAGTCGATTTCGTCGTCGATGTATTCAATGAACGAATCGCGGATTTCGAAAGGCGACACATGCAAGTGATTGTACTCCGGCTGATCGGAATAGCCGCTCAAGTAGTTGAAGAAATTTGTGGCATCTTCGCCGATTTCCTTGTTAGCCGTGAAGATAGCCATGTCTGTATAAAGCTTGGCGGTCTTATCGTTGTAATTGCCGGTAGCCAGATGGACATAACGGACGATACTGTTATTTTGTTTTTTTACGACCATCGTGATTTTGCTGTGGGTCTTCAAATGGGTCATACCGTAAAGGACATGCGCACCGGCTTCTTCCAATTCTTTCGCCCATTGCACATTGTTCTCTTCGTCGAAACGGGCCTTCAGCTCGACAAGCACAGTGACTTGTTTGCCGGATTCGGCTGCAGTCTTCAAACCTTCGATGATCGGTGAATCTTTGCTGACCCGGTACAGGGTCTGCTTGATGGCGATCGTATCTTCATCTTCAGCCGCGCTCTTAATGAAATCGACGACCGGATCGAACGAATCATAGGGATGATGCAAGAAGACGTCCTGCTTTTCGACCACATCAAAGATATTTTTTCCGGACAGCTCACTTGGTGTGACCGGTGAGAAGCTAGGGTATACATCATCCGGTGAAGCAATCGCCAGATGACGGGTCAATTTGCTGAGGAATGTGAGATCCAATGGGCCGTCGATCATATAGACATCGCGGTCGTCAAGATCCAATTCTGTCTGCAAAAAACGGACATCGCCTTGGAGGGATTCGATTGTATCGCGTGTATCGACTTCAAGGCGGACCGCCATCCCGTTTTTGCGCTTCTTCAGGTAATCCTGGATGACCAACAGCAGATCATCCGCACCATCCTCATGCAATTCCAAATCCGCATTGCGGGTGATCCGACAGCTGAAGCTGTTCGTGACGGTGAAGCCTTTGAATAAGGTGTGGATGAAATGGCGGACGACGTCTTCCAGCAGGACGATGCCGATGTCGTTTTTGTCCTCGTCCAATAAAATGAACCGTTGCAGCGGAGCGGGAACCGGCACAATCGCAACACGGGTTGTGTCCTCCTTTTCCAAATTGACAAAAATGTGGATCAGTTTGTTGTTCAAGTTCGGGAAGGGGCGGTATGCGTCGATCCCCAGCGGCGTCAATGCGGGAAAAATTTGCTCATGGAAGGTTTCTTCAATAGCAGCCAGTTCGCTTTCGGAAAGGTCGCTGATTTTTTTGATGCGGATGTTCTTTTTGGCCAATTTATTCAAAAGTTCATAATAGTACTTGTATTGCAAAGCGATGTTCTCGTTATTTTTATCAGAGATGGCAGATAACTGTTCAAGGGGGCTCATATCGGTTTTGCTGTCGGTCATATGGTAGCCAAGTTTGAACTGATCCTGCAAGCCAGCAACCCGAACCATGTAGAATTCATCAAGATTGGAACTTGCTATGGATAAAAAGTTCAGCTGTTCAAGCAAAGGGTTCTGAGGATCTTTTGCCTCCTCGATGACGCGTTTGTTGAAGTCCAGCCAACTCAGCTCTCGATTGAAATAATAATCCGCATGAGCAAGATTGGGTTTACTATCTGATTCCATCATATTACACATCCGTTCATTCGATTTATAAGCTTTATTTATAGCATATATTTGTTAAATCCCTGTAAATATAATGTTAAGTTTTCCGCTCAGCAGACGCTCGATATGTTTGCGTTGACGCTCCGCGCGATATTCTTCAGCAAGAATGTCACCTTTGTAATAAAGAACCAGATCGTACCCGTTTTTTGTCGTTTTGATCTTGATGTCCCGGATGACCTCCATATGGGAATCGTTGATGGCGTCAGCGAACTTGATGATGCCGCCGAAAGACTGCAGCTGATCGATCTGGGTCACTGTGTACCACTCCGTATAGCCGGTCAAGTATTGGTTGAAGAGCGACCGGTTTTTGAAGCTGGCCAATAAAGCGATGCTTACCCGCTCCTTATGGCTGATTCCATCCAGGTCACTGTTGGAAATGATGTAGAAAGTATGTTGCGAGCTGGCGCCGGTCTCGACGAATTGGCCAAGGTAATAAAGGTAGCTTCCGAAATGCAAGAGTTTTTCCATTTCCGGATTCTTGTCAAAAATACCCAGTCGACACAATTCCTCATACAGCATATCGACCAACTTCACCCTTTGCTGCGCGACATGCGCCAAAGTGTGGTAGCTGGCAGCGAGCCTGCTGACCGATTGGGCAGCAATGTTGAAAACGCTGAAAGCTTTGTTTTCGTACTTGTTGTTAAGGAACTCCATTACGATGCCTTCGCGCAGGCCTTTGTTGCTGAACAAAAACACTGGGGCTTTCACTTCATCGAAGAGCGTATTGAATACAACATTAGCCGGTATGATCAAATCGGTGCGGTCCCGGCTCAGACCATCCAGATTCTGCAGTTGCGGAATGCTCAATGACTGGAACAAATCCAATGTCATTTGGAGATCGTTTTTATACATGCGGTAGCCGTGCACCCCTGCTAACCGATAATCGATTTTACGTTGGTGGACATTCGCGATGCTGCGGGCAGAACCGCCCATGGCTACGATCGGTACTTGTTTCTTGCTGAGCCATTTGATCGATTTGAACTGTTCCTTCACAAATTCCTGCATCTTCTTTATCGCCTTCGGGTCATTGTGCTCTTTGCCGTCAAAGAACATCTGTTTCAAGGTCACGACCCCAAAAGGAAAACTGTGGTATTGTTGGAGTTCTTTATTTTCATAGTAGGTGACTTCCGTGCTGCCGCCACCGATGTCGATCGTGATGCCGTTGAGGAATTGGGTTGTATGCAGAACGGCATAATTCCCATAAAAGGCTTCCTTCTCTTCCGGCAACAGCATCATTTCGATTTTGGTTGCCTTGCGTACTTGTTTGATGATGTCGTCGCGGTTGGTGGACTGGCGGATAGCGGCTGTCGCTACCGGCATCAGCGTGCTGACTTGGTATTGGTCAGCGACAGACTTGAAACTTTTCAAGACTTTGATGAGTACATCGATCCCTGTTTGGGACATTTTTTTCTTCTTGTCCAAATATTGAAACAGGCGTGCGGGGGTCTTGATATTCTGGACTTGAAACATCGTAAAGTGTTCATCGATTTCGAAGATGACTAAACGGATGGTATTGGATCCGATATCAATCAAACCTATTCTCTCTAGTAGCATGAGCGTCTCCTTCTGAATCCCGGGTCTTCCAAGATTCCTCACTTTCCATTTTACTGGAATTCGCCGATTTTGTCATAAAATTATCTTTATCCGCTCCCGGAATAGGCAAGAAATGCAGAATAATATTACGGGAAGAAATCTTATGTTACAGAAATGTTACGAAATGGTGCGTCGAAAGGCGAAATATGACTTGAACGAATCATTTGATACGTAACAGTAAAAGGAATGCAACCCTTCGTTAAGGGAATTTCGCTATAATAAAAGAGCATTTTCCAACGAGAAAAGAGAGGCGTGAGATTTTGAATCATAGAAAGCGTATGGGGAAACTGATATTGGCCGGCTTGGCAGCAAGTCTGACCCTTTCCATTACACAAGTTCAAGGTTCCACCTTAGATACTTTAACCCAAGAAGAAAAACAGACGGAAGCTCAAATCGCTTCTGTGGAAGTTACGATCGGCGAAACTTTGGCATCGATCAACCTGAAGCAAATGGGGATCGATGACCTGGAAGCGCAGATTACTGCCGCAGAAGAGAGCCAAACCGAGACAAGAGCAGCTATCGAAGCGCAAAAAGAAGTGATCGCTTCGCGGAAAGAACAACTGAAAACACGGCTAGTTGCCTTGCAGACTTCTGATGCAACGACGAACCAGATTTTGATGTTGCTGGATTCCGAAAATTTTGCCGATTTCATCAACAGAGCGTATGTAGTCGGTCAATTGCAGGCTGCCGATAATGAACAAATCGAATCTGCCATTTCGGAAGAGGAGAAACTGATTGTACTGGAAGAGCAGTTGGCTGACGAAATCCAAACAGTCAAGGCTGCAGAAAGCCGTCTGAAATCCGAAACCACTGCGTTGGCGGAAGAATTGAGCTCTTTGAAGAGCATCCTGTCCGACAACCAAACAGTGCTGTCGCAAGTGAAAACCGAGTATGCAACTGAAGCGGCCCGTCTGGCTGCCGAAGAGGCCCAAGCCAAAGCTGATGCCGAGGCGGTTGAAGCCGCAGCGAAAACGGCGGAGCAGCAAGTTGCGGAATCGAGCAGCGCCGTTGCGGCTGCCGAATCTGCATCATCCACAACGTCAGCGTCCGTGCAGGAGAGCGCAGTCGCATCATCTGCACAAGCACCGGTAAGCCAAATCACTGACAGTTCGGTGGCCTCTGTTGAAACTGCACCTGTCGTGAATGTAACCACTCCGAGTGTGACAGAAACGCCTGCTGCGCAGGGCAAAACGTTGGTCGTTTCAGCAACCGCCTATTCGCGCCATGAAGCTGGCCTATCCAACTTTACCGCCACAGGCATCGACTTATCGATCAATCCGATGGTCATCGCAGTGGATCCTTCCGTGATTCCGTTGGGAAGTCTGGTCAGCGTACCGGGCTACGGCATCGCAATTGCAGGAGACACCGGTGGAGCAATCATCGGGAACAAAATCGACTTGCACATGGAAGACCTGAACGCCGCACTTGCTTTCGGCAGACAGACATTGACGATCACCATACTGCAATAAAAATAAAGAATCGGGCTATCTCCATTTTTCGTGAGATGGCCCGATTCTTTTTAAGTTTGGTTTGTCAGCGATTCACCCCAAATCCCCAACTTCGATGAAGCGAAGATCGGCAGGAGGTGACGGGATGGAAAGATCTGCTCCTCCGGCGAGCCTCTCTTCGTCGGAGGTCACATCATGGTCGTCTTTTCAGCTCCGGCAAATCAAAGGCTCCTCGGAGCTACGGCTTCGTTCACACGCGCTCATCCGGCCAAGCGATTCTCGTTTTCCACACTTCATAAAAAAACAAAGGTTGCCCAAGACGGCAACCTTTGTTTTTGCTGTTACAAAACTTTGTTAAGGAAATCTTGCGTACGTGGGTTTTGAGGGTTGCCGAATACTTCATCAGGCGTGCCTTCTTCGACGATATATCCGCCATCCATGAAGATGACGCGATGTCCGACTTCTCTTGCAAAGCCCATTTCATGCGTAACGACAACCATGGTCATTCCTTGTTTTGCCAATTTTTTCATGACTTCAAGAACGTCGCCGACCATTTCAGGGTCAAGCGCGGACGTCGGTTCATCGAAAAGCATGATTTCCGGATTCATTGCCAACGCGCGTGCGATAGCGACACGTTGCTTTTGACCGCCGGACAGGGAGCTAGGGAAAGCGTCGGCTTTTTCGGACAGGCCGACCGTTTCCAACAATTCAAGTGCTTTTGCTTTTGCGGTTTCCTTGTTTTCCCGTTTCAGTTCAACCGGAGCCAAGGTGATATTGTCCATGACCGAAAGGTGCGGGAATAGGTTGAAGTGCTGGAAAACCATCCCGATTTCTTCGCGGACTTTATTGATGTCCGTCGTTTTTTCGGTGATGTCCTGTCCGTCGATCAGCACGTGCCCGTCGGTGATGTCTTCCAGCTTGTTCAGACAGCGCAGAAGCGTACTTTTTCCTGAACCGGAAGGGCCGATGATGCAGACCACTTCGCCTTCAGCGACTTCAAGGTCAATCCCTTTCAAAACCTCGTTGCTGCCGAAGCTTTTCTTCAGGTTCGTGACATTTATTTTTGCGTTAGCCATTCTTTAATCTCCCTTCAAGGTTTTTGGAAATCTTCGTAAGGATCGTGATGACGATGATGTACATCAAGCCGATGATCAACCACATGTTACCGGAAGCGTAGGTTCTGGCGATAATGATTTTACCAGTCTGTGTCAACTCGACAAGGCCGATGATGGATAAGATGGAAGTGTCTTTCAGGGTAATGACGAATTGGTTGATGAATGAAGGGATCATAATGCGGATTGCTTGCGGCAAAATGATTTTGTTCATCGTCGTTTGGTAAGTCAAACCTAAGCTGCGTCCTGCTTCCATCTGACCGACATCAACCGCTTTGATACCGCCGCGGAAGATTTCAGCCAGATATGCTGCCGCGTTCAAGCTCAGGGTGATGATCCCTGCAACCGTCGAGCTCATCCGGAGCCCCATCAATTGCGGAATCGAGAAGTATACAAAGAATGCCAAGACGATCAACGGCACACCGCGCATGATGTCAACGTAGATTGTTGCGATCCAGTTCATTGCCTTGTTAGGGGAAACGCTGAACAAGCCGATGACGATACCCAGTGCCAAGGCGATCACGATGGATGCAAAAGTGATCAGGATCGTTCTTCCTAAACCTTGCAATAATGTTTTCCAGTTTTCTTGGATCAGTCCGAAGAAAGAAGTGTTGCTTTCCTCTGTGTCGGAACCAAGATATCTGTTGACGATTTCTTCATAAGTTCCGTTGGACTGCAAGTTTGCCAATCCTGTGTTGATCATGTTCAACAGTTCCGGGTTCGTGTCTTTCGCGACCGCGATTCCGTAGGAGCCACCAGCTTCTTTTTCGGTAGCCAGTTTCAGTGCGATGCCTTGACCTTCGATGGCGTAAGCCATAACCGGGTAATCTTCAAATGCCGCAACGGAATTGCCGGCGATGACGTCTTGATACATGTTGGCTGAATCATCGAAAGTCGATAAAGTGAAGCCATATTCATCCTTGATCGATTCAGCAAATGTTGCGCCTTCCGTACCGGTCTTCACTGCCACATTCATGCCTTCCAAATCTTCATAGCTGTCGATGTCGCTATCGGCAGCAACTGCCATAACCACACCGCTCTCGAAATACGGGTCAGAGAAATCAAAGGTTTGTTTGCGCTCGTCGGTGATGCTCATGCCGGCGATGACGGCATCCACTTGTTTAGCTTCCAATGCTTGTAGGGCCGCATTGAATCCCAACGGACGGATTTCGATTCCGAAACCTTGGTTTTTGGCGATTTCGCGGATCAGATCCATGTCGATGCCCACATAGTTGCCGTTGATATCCTGGAACTCGAATGGGGCGAAAGTTGTGTCTGTTGCGATGATGTAGGTTTTTCCGTTCTGTGCCGGAACATCCAGGCTTGTGTCCACGGAAGCACCAAGATACTTCTCTTGGATGGCTTGGTAAGTGCCGTTCGCTTTCAGATTGGCCAAGCCTGCGTTGAACATTGCCAACAATTCAGGGTTTGTATCTTTAGCTACCGCAAAACCGTATGAACTGCCGGCTTCTTTTTCGGTAGCCAATTTCAGAGCCAAACCTTGGTCTTCGATGGCGTAGGCCATTACCGGGTAGTCTTCAAATGCCGCTACGGAATTGCCGGCTAGGACATCCTGATACATGTTGGCTGAATCTTCAAAAACGGTGGTAGTGAAGCCATATTCATCTTTGATGGATTCGGCAAACGTTGCGCCTTCCGTTCCGGTTTTGACTGCCACGTTCTCGCCTTCCAAATCTTCGTAGCTTGAAATGTCGCTGTCGTCGGCAACTGCCATGACTACGCCACTTTCAAAATACGGTTCCGAAAAGTCAAAGGTTTGTTTCCTTTCGTCGGTGATGCTCATGCCGGCGATGACGCCGTCAACTTGCTTGGTCTCCAAGGCCTGCAGCGCAGCATTGAATCCCAATGGACGAATCTCCACTTCAAATCCTTGGTCCTCCGCAATCGCTTGGATGAGTTCCATATCGATGCCGACAAATTCGCCACTTGCATCCTGGAATTCAAATGGTGCAAAAGTTGTGTCCGTTGCGATGACAAACTTTTGTGTTTCTGTTGCCTCCACTACTTCGTGCTGGGCTGAGCCAAAAATAAAAAAGCCCAAAGCCATGAAGAGCATCGGCAACTTGAGTCGCAGTTTCTTGCTTAACATATTTATTCCTCCTTATAAACAGCATTCCTTCTGAATAACCATGAGATTACGATGAAGCCTCTGCTTGAATATTCATATAATACCACATTGGGATTATATTTTAAATTAACAGAAACTACAATCGTATAGCGACAAGGTTATGTCATAAAAAGTGACACGAAAGCCGTGAATCACAGTAATGCTGACAGAAAGATGTCAGCCAATCTGGTCTGTTTTGGTAACGTTCGGAAAAACGCAGTAAAAAGCCCTGACACGATGGCATAAAAGCTGGCATGTCAGGGCTTTTTCTAGGTCTGGTGAGGCCAAGGGTGTGATCATTTAAAAGCCCGGCTCAGTTCTTCGATCGCGCCTACCAGTGCATCCAGCTTCTTTTCCATCCGGTGCAACAGGTACATCGCGATCACGATCGGAAAGCCGGTATTGCTGATCAATTCCATATACGCCAGCACGTCCACGTTCGCATCCATTCATTTTTCCCTCCTTTCCTACATCCATAAAGACGTAAGCAGGAAAGGATGTGTAACTCTCACATGGGCGGGTGCAGGATCACAAATTTTCGTTGATGCAGCGCATGATGGCTTCGGCAACGCCATTTTCCGAGTTTTTGGAAGTGAGGTACTTCGCGAATTCCTTGACCCCGTCTTCCGCGTTGGCCACTGCGAAGCTTGCGCCTGCTACCTTCAGCATGGAGACATCATTGAAATTATCCCCGATAGCCATGACATTCTCCAATGGAATGCCTCTTTTTTTGGCGAATTTAGCCAAGGCGATGCCTTTTTGGGCTTCGACATGATTGATTTCGATGTTGTTTCTGAAGGAGGAGGTCACGACCAAACGGCTGTCCTCATCCAATTTGGAACGGATCGGATCCAATTCGCTCTGTCCGGAATCGCTGAATACGAGGATCTTCAGGACTTGCTGGGCATGGTCTTCCAAAACTTCTTTGAAACTTTCAACGTAGTTTACGTGCATCAGTTCCAAACGGGCGACCGCCAGAACAAGCGCCATCTTGAAAGTTGTGTCCGGGTTTGTCTCGTGCAGCAAAGAGGTCATTGACTCAATCCGGCGCACTTTATCATCCGAGAATATACCGTTGGATGTCATGAGTTCGCAATAGAGACCGTTTTTTCTCACATCCTCCAAAATATGGTGGGTGGTTGTCTTGTCGATTCCCAGATTTTCGACCAGTTGTCCGTCTTCATCAAATACTTGCCCGCCGTTCAGCGTAATCATGGGGCAGTCGATACCGGCTTCCTGCAATGCCGGTACAGCTTCGGTATACCCTCTGCCGGTAGCGACCATAAATTTGATGCCTAATCTATTTGCATCATTGATGGCGCTCACGTTCGATTTTGAGACTTCCATCTTATCATTCAATAAGGTGCCGTCCATATCCGAGACGATCAGTTCAATCATATATTCATCCTCCTATTCGGTAATTGCAATATATTCACACTTATATTCTACCATGCTTTTTCATTTTGACCGGAAATTTGTTCAGGATCATCTAAAATTAATAACAGACAAAAACGGAAGGGCTGAAAAGAATCCACCTATTATGGTATTATTATCAGAGCCAGCAATGAAAAATATGATAGATAGTGATGTGAAAATAATGACTAAAGCAATTATCCATAACGAGTGGCAAGAAAAGCTGGAAAAGGAGTTTGAAGCGCCGTATTATCAGCAGCTGCGCGCCTTCCTGAAGGAAGAATATCTGAACGAGACGGTCTATCCCGGGATGCAGCATATCTGGGAAGAAACTACTAGTTCAAATGTTGATGTATCAAGCTTTTTTATGAGTTTTTGATGCAAAAAAAGCAACAGTATATGGGTATTCATCTCAAAACTACTCGGATATCATTTTTGGATAATTAGCTTTTAGATGTTCATCGCATCGTCCTGAAAAGGGGCGACTGAAATGGGTAAGAGAGTCAAGTTAGCAAGGAAGTACAGTGTGGGAGCAGGAATAGCAAGTGAGAATAAACTAACGATAAAGCAGTGTTTCGACAAGTATATTTTCACAAAAAAAATGGAAGGTCAGACTAAGGAGACCATTGCAACTAAGATAAGAACACATAAACAGTTTCACAAAGTAATCGACAAGTTTTTCGGTTATGACCTCCCACAACAATTGAGATTAGATGATGTTCGTCAAGTTATTAATCATTTCCAAACGGAATACATACTGCACGAGGAGGATAAAAATGTCTCTGATTTCTACAAAACTAAGGGACTTGCACACACAACAATAAACAGCCTTATTACTTCTAATAGGGCGTTCTACAATTGGTTATTAGATGAAGGGTATATACATGAGAATCCTTTTGATAAGGTCAAGATGTTAAAGGAGTCGGTTAGCATTGACGCGCTGAGCAAGCAGGAAATTAAGATGCTTTTGCAAGGGTTCAATCAGAAGAGCTTCGCAGGGTTTAGGGCATATGTCCTCACGGTCCTTTTATTGGACACGGGAATGAGAAACACTGAAGCAATAGAAACAAAGATAAGTGACATAGATTTTTCGAGGAATGTCATCTTAATCACTGCTGATAGAGCAAAAACGAATAGATTGCGTTATGTTCCATTCAGTCAAAAAACAAATAAGTTATTGAGGGAACTGCTTTCTGAGACAGAGGAAGTAAATACGGAATATCTTTTCCCAACTGTCTATGGCAATCGACCTTTTGATAAGCGCTTCTATCGCACGCAATTAGAGGATGTCTCGAAAAATCAAGGAATGAAGCATGTGCATCCACATATGCTCCGACACACTTTTGCAACTCAGTATTTGATGAATGGTGGTGATGCCATCAGCTTACAGAAAATATTAGGGCATACTAAATTAGACATGACAATGCGTTATGTAGAATTCACTCAAAGTGATTTATCAGAGAAACACTGTAACTTCAGTCCTATAGCGAATTTAAAATAGGTTTAAAAAAAGAATCACATTAGTTTGTGGTTCTTTTTATTGTCAACAGTTATCTTTAAGTTGTTGTCAAAATATCTCTTTAATTAGAGTGCGATGTTCTTTATAATATTAGTTAGGAATGAAATGCATGAAGTACGTCGAAGGAGATGTGAATTTAGATGAGATACAATAGGAAAACGTCTGATAATATGCCTGTGGTAATCTATCCGATAAATGATGATAGACGAGATGGTATACTTGTCATGTCTGGAAACGATGGTAATTTATTAAGCTATCATGAAACGAAGAGAATTGTCGAGCGTCTAATCAACCAAATGGAAACTACTGATATGTCTGTCTTTGATGAAACGATAGAGAACTACAACAGAGAGCGAATGATAGATGCTTTATTTCACTGCGTTACAGGTTATGAAGCCTATCAAAATTTTCCGGTATCATATTTAAACGTTAGTAAAAGGAAATTTAAGGGCAGTCAGAAGTGGAGCTTCTTTTGTGGTAACTGTGGCGAAAAAATAACATTAGAGACGGCAGATACTTATTACACAATGACTCCGAGAAACGCAACCGGGGTGCTTGAATTTTCCTCACATGACCAGACTGAGAGAGGGTGTTCGTTGGAGTGTATGAGAGTGATTGCTAAGGATGCGGCTTTAAATGGTATAACTAATGAATACAAGGTGCACTTCAATTTAGTTGACGTAATGAGTGATGTCGTTTCCTATGTTGATAGTCTTTAGGAATTACTTTATCAAGTGTCTGTTTGATTTTAAAGAGCGTCCTCATCGCCTCTGTTTAGTCTTAAATAGGCATGTAACGTCCCTCTAATGGATTTTTGGGAAACTTATAGTGAAAGATAGCTGAGGGGGTGCAAAGTGTACGACAGTCTATTTATTTTTGAATTTCTTTTGCGACTTATTGGCTTCTTTATAGAGATTGGTTCAGAATGGAAAATCGCTATATTCTCGTCATTGTTTGCTTCTGCAACAACAATTTTGGGGATATACCTCACAATCAAGCATAACGAGAAGATGGTCTCAAAACAATTGGCCAACCAAGAAGAGCAATACTCAGAAAGTAAAAGAATGCAAATTATGCCGTTTATTAGTTATGGGTTGGATGAAACTGATGAAACATCTCATTTAACCCATGAGAATGGTGGAGCATCATTTTGTCCATATGGCTTTGTCAGTGGTGGGAATGGACCTTCAGTGCTATTTTATAGCAAAATGAATATGGTAAATAGGATTATGACAATTAGAAACGTTAGCGAAAAACCTGCTGTAGGCTTTAGAGCTTTGGAGATTAGAGCAGAGGAGGATGCCACAACCAGAAGTCTTATCTTCCCTTTTGAAATTTATGTTATAGAGGCAAATGGTCACTCTGATATGTTTCTTCAAACAGGAATCCCTAAAGTAATTCCTGAGAAGAGCAAATACAATCAAATTGAAGATATTCCTATAAATTATAATATGTACCTCGATGTTAGTTATGGTGACATTTTAGGGAACTACTATGAACAAACCATTACACTAAGGGTATTTCCGGTGTTCACAATTTACACTGATTCATCACCAAGTGACTTCAAACTAGACATGAGAATTGAAAATATCGCCACTCCAAAGTTTATAAAAGATAAAAACATATTTAATGATAAGCCAAAGTATTTGGATGTGACGATGAGCATAAAGTGAGCGTTATAAAATTATAGTTTTATAAAAAAAACAGAACAATAAGTCATGATTGAGTAGTTGAGCTTTGTGGCGAAGTAAAAAATATCGAGAGACTAAATTAAAAAGAAAAAAGCATTTTTTACTCAAAAGAGAATATTACAAATAGAACGTTCAAGTTTACTTTCTGTTGAAGTATTTGTATAATGAGGAATGTTTTTTGCAAAAAACCTGGACTTTAAGGCAAATGTTTGCAATAATTAAAAGTATAAATTTGGGGGTGTTAAATTCGTATGAAACCGTTGGCAATTGACCTCTTTTGTGGTGCTGGAGGAGTGAGTGAAGGTGTTCTCCAAGCAGGCTATCATATCATTTATTCTTCGGATATTAATGAAAGTGTGGAAGAAACTTACAAAAACAGACATGAACAATTAGGGTACGTTCAAGGTATCAATACTTTTTTCAGACGAGGTGATATCAGAGAGATTGAGTCGAGCCAAATACTAGAAGACCTTCGGAGTCTTGAAGTTTACGATTCAATCATTAAAGATAGAGAAATCGATGTTATCTTTGGAGGTCCGCCTTGCCAAGGATTTAGTAGGGCAGGTAGAAGGGATAAAGATGACCCTAGAAACTTGCTGTTCAAAGAGTATCTGAGAGTTATTAACGATATTAGGCCTAGATACGTTGTGATGGAAAATGTGATGGGGTTCATGGATACGCGTTTGGACGGTTTTATTGGGGTTAAAGGTGAAGAATATGGGATGCATAAACTTATGCCAGACATTCTTATGAAAGAGTTCGAATTGATTGGTTATCATACACTTCAAACTCAAATTCTGGATGCATCTGACTTTGGAGTCCCACAACGTAGAAAAAGAGCTATATTTATAGCTTACAAGAACGGCGAAAAAGCTCCAAGCTATCCTGCGCCTTCACTACAAACGAAAGTGACTGTTGGTGAAGCAATCAGCGATTTGTCGGAGGGTACTGATACGGGTGTTTCAGACTATATAAGGGACAGCAGAGAGGGGAGGACAAGAGACGTTTTTGGGAACCCTGTGTCCGCACCTTCGGTCCTAAACAATGAAAAATCAACGCATTCATTAGCTATAGTAGAACGTTTCTCCATTTTTAAAGAGGGAGAAAACGCTAAAGACCTTTTCAAAAGAATACAATTGGAAGGTTTAGACTTGACTGCTTATCCTAATTTAGTCAATGAAGCGAGAGCGAAAATTGATAATGAAATTGAACTCGACTTTATCATGCATAACTTTAAAACTGGAGAAATTAGTGAAGATGACTTTAAGTTGTTTTTCACTAAAAAGATGAATAGATTCAGATTTAATTCAAAGCAAATCGCTCCCACTGTGGTAACTATGCCGGATGATTACATTTCACCTTACGAAGATAGGATTCCTACAGTGAGAGAAATGGCTAGATTGCAGTCTTTTGACGACAGTTTTGCATTCCTAGGTAAAAGAACTACTGGTGGTCTTAGAAGAAGAGTAGAAGTACCTCAGTATTCCCAAGTTGGAAATGCAGTTCCTCCTTTGTTAGCGAGAGCAATTGCTCTCGAACTAAAAAAATACCTTTAGTTCACTCTAAAATAAGCATACTCTGTATTAAAGTTTTCAATTTCATTAGTAAGACGGTTTCGAATATCTATGTGGGAAGAATCGCTAAAATGTCGATTAAAAATTTCTTTTAAGGAGTTGGCCACTCCAGAAACCGAACTGTGTCCCCAATAATTACCTCCAGATAAGTTAGCAACTCTCCTCACAGATATGCTGGTGGGAGTGAGCTTATTTAGCGCAACAGTTGGGACCGTTGCAAATGCGTATGCGAACCTATTTAATGCCCTAATAGAATATCCGTTTGTTCCGACAACAATATTTCTGTTACTGTTAAAGCCTTCAGCCGAATAAATCATGTCCCAAAGCATAGGGATTTGTGCATTGTCGTTCCAATTTGTCTTGCATTGGATGACTACAACTTGATAGTCTTGAAAATGTACATCGGCAAGTAGATTGATGATAGGAAGATAGTTTAATTTGCCATTACGCTTTGCTAGTGAGACATCATCAAGTAAATGGTTTGAATTTTCGACTAAATTATCTGTCGAGTCGGTGTAAACTGGTCTGTCTGGAAAAGTGATAGCTATTAAATCAGACTCAGTATTTGAACGGAAAGTATTGTAGGTTACGGTTAATGCCTCACTTATTGGCTGAGGTATGAAGTGTTTGCTTTGTCTAAAAACAACAGTTCTACTGCCTATTAGACAAAGATTTAGGTACCAGCAAACAAAGCATTCCCATGTTGTTCCTGCTTGTGACACGCCTGATTGGCTTCTTTCTGTAAGATTTCCTCTAAAGAGCGGCCCAAGTTGGTCGCCGATATTCATTACAGTTGAGGCTGTCATAGGCGTCAGAGAGTTCTGAACAGAGGGGTTAATATGCTCCCAAAAATTCGAAAATGAGTTAGTTTGAAATAAAGCATTGACAGATTCTTTTCTAATGTACTCTACAAGATTCAAATATAAGCACCATCTTTCTAATTATCGAACAATTTAATAATAACACGAAGTCCTAAAAAACATGCGATTTTTTAGGACTTTTTTGTATGTTCACCAACTTAGCCGTCAACTTATTGATGGGAATCCATTTAAAGCAATATGTTAGCCAAGTAAGTAGTCAAAAGCTGAAGCGGACATCCCCGAATAAAAATTAATAAATGTTTATTCGAGCATGCATGACTTAGTTCACTAGTTATGTTATTTTTGTCAACCACTAATTTTAATTTGACGTCAATATTGAATTATTCAGTGCGGTGGTATATACTAGCTTTAATAGATTATTTAGGCAAGTGGGCCCTTGATTATATCAGTTAGCTCAATAGAGGGTCTAAAAGCAAATAAAGGGGAAATGACAAGTAATATGATTGCGAAATTTGAATTAGATAGGGAGCTCTTCAGAAAGCACGAAAAAGACATAGCAAGCTCTCTCTATTCACAAGGGATTGAAGAATCAACATATGCCGATATAATCCTCAGCACTATTGATTGGGTTGAAAAGATAGATGAATATGTCCTCAAAGCTCTAGTTACTGAAATGGATAAGTATGACACTATCCTTGATGTAACTTTGATTGATTCGACCGATGTTAAGTTTACAAGCAGTGACTCGATGAAGAAGCTATTTTTAATAAATCTGTCAAGTGAGTGGGAGTCGTCTATTACAGTCCAATCTGCGGTAAATGCTTTACTGGCGATTGAGCAAAAAGAAATTGAATTTGGTAAGCTTTCAATCAATTTTTCTGAAGAAGAGATAACGGAAAGCATGAGTCATTTGTTGGGGGACATGAGATATCATAGATTACGCAACCGCATCAATATTATTTCAAAGATGCAAAAGTTCTATGAAAAATATATTACAACAGATGCGCGCTGGGAGGAGTTTAAGGGGCAAAAAGAAATTTCTAGAATCCTTGGTCAAGAGTTCCAAGAGTATGTCTTGACGAGAAAAGACCTTATTGACCTTTCCAAAACCATGGCGAACATACAAGACACGGTCATTCCGATTCTTCTTTTCCAAGGAGTGAGACTTTCGAAAATCGATGATTTCGATGAACTGAGATACTTGAAAAAATCTGATTTCAAAGGCAATAAGCTCGTTATTCGTGGAAACGGAAGTATGGTGCCACGAGAAATCTCTATTGATAGCGAGGTTGGAGACGTAATTCAGGAAGCGATTGACCAAGAGATGTTAATCAAGGTCTCTAAGTTTCAACCTTTCCTCAAACCGCTTGAAGATACTGATTATATTATCAGGAAAGCTGTCTCCTCAAGAGCGAGAAAAGACACGAGCTATGAGGATGATGTTATGTCATTCAGGGGCGCATACAGCAGAATAGTGAGCTGTAGAAGTCAGCTTGAAGCTTTGTTGTACGACATTCCGTTTAGCCCTCAGTCAATCGCAACGGCTGGCAAGGTGTACTATGTAAACAGATATATCGCAGAAGGACTAGATGTTTATGATGCTCTAAGAAAGACGCTTGTACGCTTTGGAGTTTGGTACGGAGACCCAGAAGCAGATAAAAAAGACCCGAAAAATAGACAATTAATTAATCGACTTAAAGATGTATGGTTAGTGCACAAAGAAAAATAATATTGCAGGTGATAGTATAGTGTAAGAGCCACCCTCAATCAATGTACATAACGATACGTGGGTGGTCGATACACAAAAAATATTTCCGTCAATTTCAATATCAAATTAGATGCGTTCGTCAAATTATTAACATAACTATTGACTTTGCGGTGTGCATCTATTATGCTTATTTTTAAGGGGACATTCACGTATGCTGTATTGAGAAACATAAGTCATAATATAAACGCATAAGTAATTATTATAAATCTTCATATGTCCGTAGGACATGTGGAGATTACCAACGGAGCGAAGCGGAGGCGGTAGGTAAGCGAAGCGCATATCATCCCTGTAGGGGATGATAACTCTAAACCTGAACTCCAGTAGGATGAATTTAATTTAGGTATGGAAATTCTATCTATAATATATTTAATATATTACATATAGATTATCCTTACCATTGCAAAAAGAACATAACTAATGACTTTAAATTTAAAGGGTAATTGAACTGAAGGAGGAAAATATGACAGAAAAAATGACAAAATTAGAGGCTATTGAGCTATATGGTAGTGAGAAGTTAAAACAACACTATCGAAAATACGGGAAAATTACATGCTCTAATATGAAGGACTCATTAATAAAAACTCTTGAACAACACTATGAGTCTGTTGATGAAGTTAGGGATGGACGGTCCAAAGTATTTTTGTTAGGACGTAAAAGAGAGTCTTTGGCATACAGGTCAGATAGACGTATTTTTAACGGTGCTAATAATAAATTGAGTTATACAGACTCTATCGATGTAGTGGTTTCTAGTCGATTACAAGACAATTTAGACGTGAGCTCAGCTCAAACATTGCGTTCATGGCTATTAGCGTTTGGATTGATAAATAGTGAACTACATGATTTACTGAGTATCGAAATCAAGAGTAAAGAGCAGTCACATATGAAAAAGCTCAACGAAAAAGGAATCTTAGAGACTGCTGAAATAAGCATTCTTCGTGATTTTAGAAAATATTCAAAAGAATTAATGGGGCAGTTGCACAACTGTTTGAAAAGACTCGCGAAAGTAAATCTTATCCGTTTGAATCAGATAAGATATGCTTGCGTAATAAACGTAGATGAAGAAGGAAACACAAGCGAGGAAGTGATAGTTCTTGACGAGACAATCTGGAATGAGATAGTCAGGAAACGAAAGGAACTAATGCACCAACTAAATTTGAATGCCTTTGAAGTCGAGTACTTATCAAATTCTCCTAGAGTCAAAGAATTTAGTCTCAGATTAGAGAGTTACCTCAATAATGAAATCGGAGTAATCACAGCCGATGGAACACTGGAGAAGTTAAGGATAAAGTACTATTGGAGTGCGATTGAGATACAGCACTTGTATTCGGAGAATCCAACTTTAGAATATCTAAGAAGGTACAACAGAAATAGTGAACTAAGTGACTTTTTGGCTGACGAGGAAAACTTTATCCATTGTTCGAAATGCGATTACATGGAGGGAAGGCTCGAGCACGTAGTGGAGAGAGCACGGAAGAAGCGACTTAAAGCTTTAGAACGACGTCATGCCTCCACGGTCGCCATTGGTGAGATTACAGAGTTATTTGAGGAAGAAGCTACATCGTATTTTGAAATGGAACAATATGAGGAGCGCTCCAGTTTCTATGATATTGCAAAAGATAGCGAGTATGAGGACAAGATAAGAGCAATTCAAGCACTTTATGGCAGTGTTCGGGATTGTACTGAATTAAGTACTAAAAGTACTAACTAATTGTAATAGGTGAGTGGGACGGATGGATGCAGTGGTATAAGTACTTGCTTCTCCATTCATTCCATGTGGCGCCTCTCGCGTAATACTTTTAAGTATTAAAATTACTGCTCTTCAATGTTGGATTTAGCTTTTTAATAAGCTTAATCGCTACTTACGTTTATTAGGGTAAGAAGCTTTAACTCAATAGCAAAGAACTAAATAGACAATGGCATGATTCGGCGAAGGCGTAATTATGTGTTTAGAATTGTTTAATTCTTTGAACACAGTCTTGCATGATTGAGTTGTTTGAAGGTAGGGAGATGCATAGTTGCAGTTTCTAAAGCTTGATAGGCTTAAAAGTAGGTGGTAGTCATAAAGTTAAAACTTTTTGACTACGATGTGTTTTGTTGGTATCATTGGCTTTGAAGGTAGTCAAAAAGATGTGGTCAGAAAGAAGGTGGCTTGATGATTTACGGTTATGCAAGGGTGAGCACAAGCAAACAGGAGCTAGACACTCAATTAGATAAGTTAAAGAACGCTGGATGTGAACGCGTTTTCAAAGAAAAGATTACTGGTACAAGCAAAGGCGGACGGAAAGAACTAGAGGCATTAATGGCAATACTTGTAGATGGGGACGCTGTCAAAATAACGAAAATTGACCGCCTAGCACGTTCTATACGTGACTTGAGGGATATAATCGAGAAGATGAATGAAAAAGGTGTCAGCGTCGAATTTTTGGATAATAATATGGTGTTTAATGCTCAGACAAATGACCCGATGCAAAAATTAATGTTGAACATGATTGGCTCTTTTGCAGAGTTTGAACGAGATATGATAGTGTCACGTACACAGGAAGGAAAAGCATATTCAAAGAAGCACAACAAAGACTTTAAAGATGGGCGTCCTACACGGAAGCTAACTCCTAAGTATCTACATGCTATTGAGTTGCTGGAAACTAAGAGTTATAGTCAAGTTGAAAAACTTACGGGCATCAGTAAAAGTACGTTGCAGAGAATTAAAAGGCAGTATACAGAGGAGAAAAGAGAAATCAGGGAGGGGTAATTTCCTCAAAATGCTCTCGAATTTATTGGTGTTCCTAATTGAGTCCCTTCACCCACACACAACTAATGTTTGTTGGCCAATATAGCGAGGGGGGATTTTATTACTTATTCCGCCAATACGCAATAAAAGAAAAGCGAAACTTGCTATAATTAAGACAGTTGCACATGAGGCATTTCAGATTAATTGTGCCTTATGTGCAAAAAATCTGATAGTTGCGACTGCACAATAGTTTTTCTTGTGTCGCTGGGAAGAGGGATAAAATGAATGATAAACATCCAATAAAATTTTATAGTGCAGAGGATTTAGCAACATCGTACAACATAAATAAAGTTCAGGCCTATATTGCCCATTTCGATTTCACTAGAAGAGACTTTACAATAACTGACATCCTCGAGATACATAACGTTTTGAAGTACTTAAAGTTGCCTGTGGTCGATAAAAATGAAGCAATTATTAAATTTCAGAGAGCCACTCAAAAATTAGTCAGCTGCTATTTTGCTGAAAGAGAGATAGAAGATTTAGACGGAGAATACAAGACCCTTTACAACCCTTACAAAGAGGACTTCTGGGAGTCATTTGTTGATTACAAGTTAATCAAAAAAACCTCTTCAATACAATTCCAGCGTTTCATAGCAACGAATGAGGTGTACATTGGTAGTTTGCTCGGCCAGAAAGCGATTTGCGATAAATACAAGGTAATTTTAAAGGCCACACTCTTAAAAAAACCGCGATATTTTGAGTTGTTCTTGAGAAAACACGACTCAGCTACTGGAGAAAAATATGAACTTCCTACTGGGTTTACTAGCTCGGAAGTTAGCGATTGGGCTAGAAGGTATTGCGAATTGCCGGATGCGAACATAAATTACTTAAAACAGCTGGCCCAGTGGAGCCCGAAACATGAACATAAAATTGATGATAAAGTATTATTGAAGGCAAAAAGAGCCGTACAGCAAACTTTTAGCACGGTTTTCGAAGAGGATAAAGGATTTTCATGGGGTATCGGTGTTAGTATTAAATCAAATGTAACTGAAGGTATTGCCTTTAAATCGATTGGAGAGCGCGCTTTTCAGCTTGATTTTGACCAGAACTGGTTGGATGATGAACGTGACAAGCCTACATTATTGAACAACTTTATATATTTGTTCGGTTTTTTTGATAGAATCGGACGTTTTTCTTTCATCGGTTCGCAAAATATGTCGGGTTCGTTGTTTGAGATGATTCAAACAGAAAGTAAGTATTCTTACAAATTGTCTTTAGACTTCAAAATAAAGAAAACCTTATACAGCTTGGCTTTTTTAGCGTATTATGACTATTTAGCCCACAATGATATCGATATAGAAGAGCTTTTTGCATTTTGTTACAATGAATTATTTGCAGATGTGTTCAAAAATGACCAATTCTTTTTTACAGCATCCCCTAAAGAGAATAACTACTACACACGGAGCAAAGCGCTCATTCCCGAGTTGGACAGTCTTTTAAAACAGTACGATTTTTACCAAAAAGATGGCGAAATAGACCTAGAGCTTTTTGAGTTGCAGTCTAAGAGTAACGGATATCGAAGTATAAAATCTCTTTCAGACAAAAAATTTGTGTACCTAGACAATGAAGAAACAAAGAACCTATGTCGTCTTTTATTTGACGGTCAATCAAGCCTTTCTTTTCCCGAAAAGAAAAAAGGCCTGAGCTCATTTTACGAGTACGTGCGCGAAGGCGTATCGTTGGATGATTTTTATGATATGCAACAGCATGTCATTACTCAACATTTATTAGTGAAGGGTATCATTGACTATGACGCAGCTAATTGCCTATGTTTCAAGGACTTGACGGTCATCAACTTATATAAAATTATGTGGGAGTCTGGGTATTGTCCACTGTTTGGATTCTCGGACGAATTGCTGCAACGTATTAGCAATGAGGTTAAAATGGGGAATTTGAGATACGGAGATACGCTGTTTTCTGAGCAAGAGAGTGACTACATTTCTTATATAATGGACAATAAAAAATTCAACAATGCGTTGGCAATCCGAAACAAGATAACTCATGGAAGCTTCGCAAAAAAATCTGCCAAAGAGCACAAAGACTACTATTTGGAGCTGTTAATTATTTTGATGCTTTATACCGTAAGAATCAACGAAGAACTGGACTATCAGGACAGGAAACAAGCAGATGCTTAATGAGTCACGAGTTGATTTTTATGAGACTGACAACCCTATAACTCCGTTGTAATGAATCCGCTTCCGATTTAAGGAGCATTTGATGTGAGCTACTTCGAGAATAGTGGGAGTCATCTGTTGAAAAGCATTGCATAAATAGAACAATCTTTTAAAGTTATATATTTAGGAGGAAATAGACATGAATATTGAGCTGCTGAAAGTGGCTGCATTGAAAAAAAGTAAAAATGGGGTACTTGTAGAAGGCTTCAGCAATTGGATTGATGATAATAGAGAAGACTTATCACACATGGATTTGAGTGACCTTGCTAAAGGGTTGGAACTGGCTTGTGCTGAATTATTGACTGCTAAGCAGTTCAACTTGGTTATTGAGTTAGCGTTATCTGAGATTGAGAACCCTCAAGAACCTGATGAGAGATAAGCATCGGTAAAATCGAGCAATGCAGTAGTTACGGTAGTCATTTAGAGGGTAATTATGAACTAACGGTACCTCATAGAGGTTCTTGATAATATTGATGAGCAGAGTGTAGACTAGATAACTTAGAAAGAGAGCACTGGTGGCAATATAACTGTTGTGAAGGCAAGGATGGCAGAGGGGATACTGTTATGGCTCAACTGAACAGAATCACGAGCATAAGTGTGCGCACTTAACAACAATGGTTAGCAGAGATAACATCAAATAAATGAAATAGAACTCAATAGAGCTTATATCGAAGGCTTGTCAGCAAAAAGCGTAGCAGAGGAAGAATAATAAAAAAAAATGACCACGAGTGTGAGAGACTCGTGGTCGGCAATACTAAATATCAATTGGATTAACTGGGAATAATATACCACAACCTCTCAAATAAAACAACGGAAACGAGCGTTTGTAATGTGTGAATCTGGTGTTATAACGAGAGCTAAGAAGACAAAGGGCTATGAATCTATATCGAGAGAGTTTCTTCAAGAGCATCAGCTTAGCTGGGGCGCACGAGGGCTTCTTTCGTATGTGTGTGGCACGAATTGGTGTCGAAGGGGTACATCGTACAGTTTAAAAAACAGAGAGCAAGTCGTGTAACTACGCCTATAAATGGGGGCTGTTATGGGGAGTCATTGGCATCAATACACACCCTTAACAATGGTTAACGAGGTAACATCAAATAGGTGAGAGAGTAGCGATAAGGCCTATGGCTGTTCGTAATGGTTTTGAATTTTATCTGCCCTGCCTAGGGGCCTTATGTCACACACGAGTAAAAATAATTAATTCTGATTAGATGAAAACTATAGAAAACATCATTAAAATAGACCGTTTAACGTAGAGTCAATCAAGTAGAAATAGTTCAATTGAATGTTATTTTTATACATGTTTATCGTGTGTTTTAACACGCTAGAAACTTTTTTGTGGAGTTACCTATTAGTCAAGTGAATTAAGTGAAAACGTCATGAAAACTGCAGCTTTAACGTTAAAAGGAGCAACGATTTCTAAATAAGTTGTTGCTTATGGTAAAATTACCGTATCTGGATAGTAGATTTTCCACTATCTGGGTATAAACTAATAAATTGGACGATGAAAGATGAAAATAATGACTAAAGCAATTATCCATAACGAGTGGCAAGAAAAGCTGGAAAAGGAGTTTGAAGCGCCGTATTATCAGCAGCTGCGCGCCTTCCTGAAGGAAGAATATCTGAACGAGACGGTCTATCCCGGGATGCAGCATATCTGGGAAGCCTTCGAATTGACGCCGTACAACAAGGTGAAGGTGGTCATCCTCGGGCAGGATCCTTATCACGGCCCGAATCAAGCGCATGGATTGAGCTTTTCGGTGCAAAAAGGGGTCAAACTGCCGCCTTCCTTGGTCAACATCTACAAGGAACTGCAGGATGATCTCGGCATCCCGCCTGCGAAACATGGTGATTTGACATCCTGGGCGAAGCAAGGCGTCTTTCTGCTGAACGCGGTGTTGACGGTCCGTGGCGGGGAAGCGAATTCCCATCGCGGAAAAGGCTGGGAACTGTTGACCGATGCCGTCATCCGAGTGCTGAACGAGCGGGAAGAACCCGTCGTCTTCATCCTCTGGGGAAACGCATCGATAGCCAAAAAAGTGTTCATCGACACAACGAAGCATGTCGTGATCACATCGCCGCACCCAAGCCCGCTGTCTTCCTATAGGGGGTTCTTCGGATCGAAGCCTTTTTCCAAAACAAATGAAGCGCTCAAATCATTCGGTGTGGAGCCGATTGACTGGCGCTTACCGGAATAAAAAAGAAATGCGGAACGGGTTCGTTCAGGGCTTACCCGTGAAGCTGGATATCATGAAGAAAGGACGTTGCCCATGAGAGGGAAGACATTGAAGACCGGCAAAGGCAAGCTCTACTATCAGGTAGGGGGTTCCGGTGAGGCGTTGCTGCTGTTGCACGGAAACGGCGAGAGTTCGGACATCTTCGCCAAGCAGTTCCCCTTTTTCACGAAACACTTCACGGTTTATGCGCTTGATACGCGAGGCCACGGCCGATCGGATCTGGGAGTGGAGCGGTTGACATTCAAGCAAATCGCAACGGATATCCTGGCCTTGCTGGATAAGGAAGGGATTCAGCGGATCCATGTGCTCGGGTTCAGTGATGGCGGCAATCTGGGCTTGTATTTAGCGGCTCACCATCCGGAGCGGATATCTTCTTTGGTAGCGATGGGGGCGAATTACGAAGCGGACGGCCTGACCGACGCCTGCAATGAGGAAACGTTGGAACGATACAAGGAGCTGCTCGCGTTGCCGGATTCCGATCCGGAAAAAATCCAGCGACTGTGCATCCATAATCTGATGCTGGAGGAACTGGACCTTTCTGCCGAGGACCTGCGCCGTATCCAAACGCCGACTTTGCTGGTGGCGGGTGAATTCGATCTGATCCGTGACGACCAAACGGAGGCGATGCACCGCCTGATTCCCGGTTCGCGGAAATACATCGTGCCCGGTGGTGGCCATGACTTTTTCGTGGATGCTCCGAAAGTGCTGGAACAGCTGGCGAAAAAATTCTATTCAAGTTTGTGATTTCCGGAGCGTATCAGGAGGTGCTACCGGAATATTATGGTAGAATAAAATTCTGAAATGTCACCGGTGGCAGTCACTCGCTGCCGCGCAACGCTTGCTCAGAAAAAGTGAAAATACAAACAAAGGCACGACATGTTGTGTGGTTTCGGAAAACGCATACTACATGTTGTGTCTTTTTGTTGTAATTCCATCCGCTCAACCGTATAATGGATGAAGAACAGTAGGGGAAAGGATGATGCAAAATGAAGGTAGTGTTTATGTCGCTGACCGGCCAAACAAGGAAGTTCGTGAATAAACTGGGCCTTGAAACCATCGAGTTGACGGCCGGCAATGCCTTCCGGACGATTGAGGATCCGTTCATCATCGTGACCCCGACCTATGATAAAGAGGTGACGGATATTCTGGTCGACTTCATCGAGACCGACCAGAACCGCGCCTACTTCAAAGGAGTGGCAGGTGGTGGGAACCTGAATTTCGGTAAGCTTTTCGGTTTTACCGCAAAAGACTTGGCACGCGACTATGGCGTCCCGCTGCTGCACTTGTTTGAGTTTCAAGGGAACGAGAAAGACATTCAGATTTTGAAAGAGAAGGTGACGGAACTTGGATAGTCCAAAATTAGTAACCAAAACAGATGATGTAACCTATTATAAATTGAACAACGAAATCAATCGTCCGATTGATAACGCCATCCCTCTGCATAAGGATAAGGAAGCCGTCCGGGCGTATTTCCTGGAGCATGTGAATCCAAACACGGTTTTTTTCTATACGTTGGATGAAAAATTGAATTATTTGATCGAACAGGATTACATCGAAAAAGAATTCCTGGAGAAATATCCGCTTGATTTCATCAAAAAGTTGATGCAGGATACGTACAACAAGAAGTTCCGTTTCAAGTCGTTCATGGCGGCCTACAAGTTCTATACCCAATACGCGCTGAAGACGAACGACGGCAAACGTTATTTGGAACGTTACGAAGACCGGATCGTCTTCAATGCCCTCTTTTTGGCTGACGGGAACCAAGATTTGGCGATCGACCTTGCGGAAGAGATGATCCATCAACGCTACCAACCGGCGACACCGACCTTTTTGAACGCCGGCAGAAAACGCCGCGGGGAATTGGTGTCGTGCTTCCTGATCCAAACAACGGATGACATGAACAGCATCGGCCGCACAATCAACAGTGCCCTACAACTGTCCCGCATCGGCGGAGGCGTCGGCGTGAACTTGTCGAACGTCCGGGCGGCGGGCGATCCGATCAAAAAGATCGAGAATGCATCGAGCGGCGTCGTGCCGATCATGAAGCTTCTCGAGGACAGTTTCAGCTATTCCAACCAGTTGGGCCAGCGAAACGGGGCTGGCGCGGTGTACTTGAGCGTATTCCATCCGGATATCGTGGCCTTCCTTTCCACTAAAAAAGAGAATGCCGATGAAAAGATCCGCGTGAAGACACTATCGCTGGGGCTGGTCATTCCGGATAAGTTCTATGAACTGGCGGCGAAGGACGATCAGATGTATCTGTTCAGCCCTTATGATGTGGAGCGGATCTACGGCAAACCGTTCTCCTATGTCGACATCACCGCTGAATACGAGAATCTGGTCAACAATCCGGAAATCTCCAAATCGAAGATCCGCGCCCGCGACCTCGAGAACGAAATCAGCAAACTCCAGCAGGAATCCGGTTACCCGTACATAATCAACATCGATACCGCCAACCGCACGAATCCGGTGGATGGAACGATTGTCATGAGCAACCTGTGCTCGGAAATTCTGCAGGTACAACAACCTTCCTTGCTGAACGACAAGCAGGAATATGAAGTGCTCGGGACCGACATCAGCTGCAACTTGGGTTCAACGAACATCCCGAACCTGATGAAGTCGCCTGATTTCGGAAAATCGGTCGAAACGATGGTCCGCGCCTTGACATACGTAACCGACCATTCGAGCATCGAAGCGGTCCCCACAATCAAAAACGGAAACGATCAAGCGCACACAATCGGTTTGGGCGGCATGGGGCTGCACACGCTGTTCGCGACCAATCAGATGCATTACGGTTCACCGGAATCAATCGAATTCACGGATATCTACTTTATGCTTTTGAATTATTACACATTGGCAGCCAGCAATAAAATCGCCAAAGAACGCGGAGAATCATTCGCCAATTTCGAGAAATCCACCTACTATACGGGCGAATATTTTGATGCCTATACCGATTCCGATGTCGTTTTCCAATCCGACAAAGTGAAACAAATTTTTGAGGGCATCAAAGTCCCGACGAAGGAAGACTGGTTGCAGCTGAAGCAAGCAATCCATGAATCCGGCTTGTATCACCAAAACCGATTGGCGATTGCGCCGACCGGTTCAATCAGTTACGTAAACGAAACGAGTGCGAGCCTGCATCCGATCACGCGCCTGATCGAAGAACGCCAAGAGAAGAAAACCGGGAAGACTTATTATCCGGCTCCGCAGCTTTCCAACGAAACGATGCCGTATTATCGTTCGGCCTATGATATCGATATGCGCCGTGTCATCGATATTTATGTCGCTGCCCAAAAGCACATCGACCAAGGCATGAGCCTGACGTTGTTCATGCGCTCAGAATTGCCGGAAGGCATGTACGAATGGAAAGAAGGGCGCACCAATAAAATGACGACACGCGACCTGAACATCCTGCGCAATTACGCCTGGAGAAAAGGCGCAAAGTCCATTTATTATGTGCGTACGTTTACGGAAAACAACGACGAAATCGGAGCGAACGCCTGCGAATCATGCACAATCTGATCGTAAAACGCAACTGCATTCGATTACCCGTCGTGCAATAATCGGAAAGTCTAACGGAGGAATGAAGGATGGCAAACAAGCCTTATATAGCAATCAACTGGAACAGCATCGAAGACATGCTGGACAAGCTGACATGGGAAAAACTGACGGAACAATTTTGGCTGGATACGCGGATTCCGTTGTCCAATGACTTGGACGACTGGCGCACGCTCAGCAAAGCCGAGCAGGATATGCTGGGGAAAGTGTTCGGCGGGTTGACGCTCCTGGACACCTTGCAATCGCAGGACGGGATCGCAGCCATGAAAGAGGATATGCGCACGCAACACGAGGAAGCGGTATTGAACAATATCCAGTTCATGGAATCTGTGCACGCGAAAAGCTACTCATCGATCTTCAGTACCTTGAACACGAAGGCTGAGATCGAGGACATCTTCAACTGGACCAACAGCAACGAATTCATCCAACGCAAAGCCAGTCTGATCAACGATATCTACAAGACCGGGAATCAGCTGGAAAAGAAAGCCGCAAGCGTTCTGTTGGAGTCGTTCCTGTTTTATTCGGGATTCTACGCACCGCTTTGGTATCTCGGCAACAACAAATTGCCGAACGTGGCGGAGATCATCAAGCTGATCTTGCGCGATGAATCGGTCCACGGCACCTATATCGGCTACAAATTCCAGATCGCTTACAACCAACTGTCCGAAACGGAGCAGGAAGAAGTAAAGAATTGGGTCTACATGCTGACGTATGAACTGTACAACAATGAAGTGAAATACACGCAATACATCTACGACGAGCTGGGCTGGACGGAGCGCGTCAAAGTGTTCATCCGCTATAACGCGAACAAAGCCTTGCAGAATCTGGGCTTCGATCCGTTGTTCCCGGACACGGCCGACGATGTAAATCCAATCGTCATGAACGGCATCTCGACCGGCACCAGCAACCACGACTTCTTCTCGCAAGTCGGCAACGGCTACCTGTTGGGTGCCGTCGAGGCGATGGAAGACGAAGATTACGTCAAATGGTTTGACTAACATAAAAAGCAAGGAGAGCAGCGGATCGATTCGCTGCTCTCCTTGCTTTTTTTGGCTCGTGATTGGGTTTGAATGAAAAAAAAGCCAGTGCTCCTTTCCTGCATTGATATTCATTTTTTGATCAAAATGCAGTAACACCATGGTTTCATTGCTGTTTACAAAAGGTTAACAGCGAATTCAAAGGTTATTTACAACCATCTGTTAGTATTTATTTGTAGTCAAATACGTAATGAAAAACAATGAAACCATTGTTCACAAATAAGGAGAGAATAAAATGAGATTGTCCAACAAAAGATTGTTTGCAGGTTTGGTCTTAAGCAGTATGCTGGTTTTGAGCGCATGCGGAACAGGGGCAGCGACAACTGATGAGGCGGAAGTCGATCTGAACGCCTTGACATTGAGTGAAATTGAAACGCAAGCCAAAGAAGAAGGCCATGTGGAATCAGTAGGGATGCCGGATACGTGGGCGAACTGGGGAGAGACTTGGGAAGAACTCGAAACGACTTATAGCTTGACACATGCAGACACGGACATGAGTTCAGCTGAAGAATTGGCTTTATTCAAAGCAGAACAGAATAATCCGACGAAGGATATCGGCGATGTCGGTCAATCATTCGGTCCTGTTGCAGAAGCGGACGGCTTGACGCTGGCTTACAAAACGTCGTATTGGGATGATATCCCTGAGTGGGCGAAAGACGATGATGGCGATTGGATCGTCGGTTATTACGGAACCTTGGCTTTCATCACCAATTCTGGAAAAGTAACGGATGCCCCAACCAGCTTCGCGGATATTCTGGAAGGCGATTATAAAGTCACGATCGGCGACGTAAATGCCGCTACGCAGGCACAAAATGCGGTATTGGCTGCAGCCATCGCAAATGGCGGGGATGAAACAAACCTCGATCCCGGCATTGCCTTCTTCGCAGAACTGGCAGAACAAGGCAGATTGGACCTGGGCGACACATCGTTGGCCCGTTTGGAATCTGGGGAAATCGAAGTCGGTTTGTTCTGGGACTTTAACGCACTGAATTATGCAAATCAAGTGGCGGAAACGAACCCGAATGCCAGTTTTGAAGTGACCATTCCGCAAGATGGAACAATCCAAAGCGGATACGCAACAGTCATCAACGCGACAGCACCTAATCCGCATGCGGCAGCATTAGCCCGCGAGTACATCCTTTCTGACGAAGGCCAGATCAACTTGGCAAAAGGCTATGCGCGTCCTATCCGCGATAATGTTGAATTGCCGCAAGAGGTACAGGACATCTTGCTTCCGGAAGAACAATACGTGGAGGCGCAGCCGGTTTCCGATTACGATGCATGGGAAGAGGCTGCAGCGGGTCTCGGCCAAAGATGGCAAGAAGAAGTACTGACAAAAGTAAAATAATTGAGGTTGAATACAGTGGATAAAGTGATTTTTGTAGTGTTGGACGGATTGAATGCCAAGACAGCCCATAACCATATGGGCTTCTTGGAGCATCTGGTCGAAAAAGGAATAATGGCGGCTTATACCGTCAAATCGGAGATGCCTGCACAATCAAGGCCTTTGTATGAGGTTTTGCAGTCGGGCGTGCCGGCTGCTGAAAATGGCATCACCTCCAATCGTACTGTCCGCCGTTCCAAAGAACGGAGCGTTTTTGAAATCGCCAAGGAACACGGGCTCAAAACCGGGGCAGCCAGTTACTACTGGGTGAGCGAGTTGTACAATCATGCACCATTTCAAGTGATGGAGGACCGGATTCAGTTGGATACGGATTCCCTCATCGAACACGGCATTTTCTATCATGAAGACCATTATCCGGACAGTCATTTGATTGCGGATGGCGATTACTTGATCCGTAAAAAGGCTACGGATTATACGCTGATCCATTCGATGAACATCGATGATGCCGGCCATAAATTCGGTGCCGACAGCAAAGAGTATGTGCAGGCGGCCGTCCGCGTGGATGCCGAACTTTCCCAGTACATCTGGAGATGGATGAGCGAAGGCTATCAGATCGTGGTCACTTCCGATCATGGGATGAATGACTATCATACCCATAATGGCATCTCGAATGAAGATCGCCTTGTTCCGCTTTATTTGTTTTCGGACAAAGTGATCCTCAAGGACTTCCGCAAAGAAGGCGCAGTCGTGCCTCAGCTTGAAATAGCGCCATTTTTATGCAAGTTGCTGGGCATTCCGGCAGGGGATCGCATGCAGGCCATTGAGGGAATCCTGATGAAAAGAGGGTCAGGCAATGCTGCAGAATGAAAAACGCAAGTATCTCATATTGCTGATGCCGTTCGCGCTGCTGATCCTCTTGTTCGAATTGATGCCGTTAGCCAACATCTTCGTCAACAGTTTCCTGGAACCCGGAACTCGCAGCATTACGCTTGCCAATTTCACAACCATTTTTACGAGTGAGTATTACTTGATGTCGATCAAGAACAGCTTGTTCGTTTCCTTGCTGTCAGCATTCATCGGGATTGCGCTAGCACTCTTGGGCGCCTATGCCATCCACACTGCGGGCGACAGCATGAAAAAGTTCTACATCACGACTTTGAATATGACCTCAAACTTCCAAGGCATCGTGTTGGCTTTTGCCTTCATCCTGTTGCTGGGGAATTCAGGCATCCTGACAACCTTGGGCGAAAAATGGAATTTGGTTGGTTTGAACAACTACGATTTGTACACAACATCAGGCATCCTCATCACTTTCATATATTTCCAGATTCCCTTGGCTACCTTGTTGCTCTATCCTTCATTTGATGGCATCAAGACCGAATACAAGGAAGCGGCAAGCCTGATGAACGCGACGACTTGGCAATTCTGGTCAAAAATCGGTCTCCCGTTGGTGCTGCCGAGCATTTTCGGAACCTTTTCCGTTCTCTTTTCCAATGCGTTGGCAGCCTATGCGACACCTTATGCGCTGCTTGGGAACAATTATGCCTTATTGCCGATCCGGATTTCATCCATGTTTACGGGTGATGTCGTCCAACAGGTGGAACTGGGGAGTGCCTTGTCGATCGTGATGCTCGCATTGATGAGTACGATGACAGTGATCAGCACCAGCCTGTTAAAGAAATTCAGAAAGGGTGTGTAAAAAGTGAAGAAACGAAGCAATGCCTTTTCTTCATTCCTGATCGTAATCCTTTCCGTGATTTTGCTGTTGCCTCTGTTTGTGACGCTGCTGAATTCTTTGTTCAGGGATTTGAGCAACATCATCCCTGAAGGCTTCACTTTTGAATTCTATACCGGCATTTTTGCTGGAACAGGCGGGATGGCTGGCGCGATAGGCAGGTCTTTGTTGATTGCGATCATTCCGACACTGGTTCTGTTGCTGCTCCTTTTGTCGGCGATGTATGTCGTACAGATCCATTACCCGAAAGGTGATAAATATTTGGATCTGTTGTCAAAAATACCGTACGGCATCCAAGGGGTCATACTCGCGGTTTCGATCATTTCGCTCTATGCCTCTTCCGGCACCTTTCTGTCGAACCGCATTTTTTTGTTGAGCTGTGCCTACGGAATCGTCATCCTGCCCTACATGTACCAAGGCATAAAAAATGCGTTGACCACATTGGAAGTCATGCCGATTCTGGAGGCTGCGGAAACGCTGGGAGCCAGTAAGCTGTACGCCTATTTCCGAATCATCGTACCCAGCGTATTGAAAGGTTTGGTTGCGACGATTCTGCTCTCGATAGGCATCCTGTTCAGCGATTTCGTATTGGTGAACATCATTGCGGGCAGTTATTATGAAACAACCAGCATCTTCCTGGATAAAACCAGAAGCGTTTCGGGGCATGCGGCCAGCGCGATTTCCGTAGTCATCTTCTGCATCATGCTGATATTGACGAACTTGGCGGGTTATCTCGGATCGAAAGAGTCCAAAAAAGCAAAAACGAACGCTAAAATCGAGTAGACGATTCACATTTTTTGTAAAGTATAGAGGAGACACAATGGCTTATATAGAATTCAGAAACATTCGAAAATCATATGACGGTGAAAATTTAGTGTTGAAAGATCTCAATCTGAAAATAAATGAGGGCGACTTGGTCACGTTATTGGGTCCGTCCGGCTGCGGGAAATCAACTTTGCTTCGTTCGCTGGCCGGTTTTGAAAGTATCGACGGGGGCAGCATCCACATCAACGGTCAGGATGTGACGGATCTGCCGCCAGGGAAAAGGAATATCGGGATGGTTTTTCAACAATACTCGCTGTTCCCCAACATGAATGTAGCCGAGAACATCGCATTCGGTTTGAAGATGCAGAAAATGAACCAGAGTTTGATCAAAGAAAAAGTAGCCCGCATCATCGAGCTCGTGGACCTGTCAGGTAAAGAGAATCATTATCCAACGCAATTGTCCGGAGGTCAAAAGCAACGGGTGGCGTTGGCACGCGCCATCGTAACCGAGCCGAAGGTCTTGTTGCTGGATGAACCCTTGTCTGCTATCGATGCGTTGCTGCGGAAGAACCTCCAAAAGCAGATCCGCCGTATCCAGAAGGCGTTGCATATCACAACGATCTTTGTCACACATGATCAGGATGAGGCGATGCTGATGTCGGACGTCATCCATGTCATGGCTTCCGGAAAAATCGAGCAGTCGGGTACACCGACTGAAATTTACACGCATCCCGAAACGCATTTTGTAGCCTCATTCATCGGCAACTACAATTTGTTGAACAACGCGGATTTTGAGAAATTGACCCAGCAAAAAACGCAGGCAAGTCAAATTGCTATCCGTCCGGAGGCCATCGAGTACTTCAAAGAGCCTCAGCTTGAGACGACTGAACATCTGTATTTCAAAGGAAAAGTGGTCGATGAAACGATCAGCGGGAATATCTTGTCCTATATGATCGAAACGGATCAAGGCGTCGCTTTACGCGCGGATCATCTGTACCGCACCTTCAATCTGCTTGATAAAGGTGAACAGGTCTTTCTGAAAATAGAAAAGCGCAATATTCTGGAGTTTTGAAAAGACCCTCTCCGCAGCCTTTTTCCGGCTGCGGAGAGGGTCTTTTTGTGTGGATGCTGCGTTCAAAACGATGTAACCAGCCACCCGATGAAGCCGCCCATGATGATCAGATAGGAGGAGTTCACTTTGAATCTGATCAGGCCGATGAAACTGACTGCGAAGATGAGGACACTGAACCACGAAACGGATGCCATCAATGCCAGCGAAGCGACCGTGATTCCGTCCAAAATACCGGCGAAGATTTTGGATGAACGCAGTTTGTTGAATAGCGGATGCAACAAAAGAATCAACAGGAAGGAAGGCAAGAATATGCCGACTGTCGCCAATAAGGCACCCGGTACGCCTTGGAAATGAGTCACGGAATTCCTCCAATGTATAAAATGATAGTGGCAAACAGTTTCAAATGGGCTCAGAATAAGCGATCTGGTCTTTGAACTGGGTCAAATCGCTCACACCCAACTCGCGCAACAACGCGATGGCATCGTCGAAATGGTAACGGTATTTTTTGATGCTGTGCGCATCCGAACCGAGACTGAAGCGGGTTCCGCCCATTTCCAGATAAAGACCGATCATATAGCGGTACAAGTCTGCATTGTTGTATTCATACATGCTGCGCGTGTTCAATTCCAGCGCCATATCTTTTGCCATGATTTCATCGAGAAGTCCTTTCAGTGCGGGCTCGAATTCGCGCAGATTATCTACTGTGACCGGCAGACGACGGATTCCGTAATCAAAGTGCGCGAAGACATTTGCGCCATCGACTTGGCGGACAGCTTCCGTACAAAGTTCGAAATATTCCTTCATAACCGCTTTGGGATCCATCTCATCGATGATCGGCTGCAGGTAATCATAGCGCCCGTTTTGGTGAACGCTCAACAGGATGACGTCGAACGTTTTGCCTGTCAGATAGGATATGATCCGCGCGTAGGATTCCGGTGTGTAGCCGACTTCGATGCCACGGCGGATGCGTCCATCATGGATCGCGTTCAATCCATCTATTTTTTCGGAGTAGGCGGCATAATCCAAGACGGTATCCACACCGCCGTTGTAGGCATCATGAAAATCCAGGTGTTCGGTTGTGACGAGCAGCCCGTCTGTTTGCTCCAGATAATTTTCAAATGATTCCGCAGAATCAGGCGAAAAATGTGTATGCATATGTTGATCGTAGTAAGCCAAAATCATTCCTCCTTGTGCGTAGATGACACCAGTATAGCAGACAGCGATGGATATCCAGAAAAGATTGCGTTAAGAAAATGTAAACAATCGAAGGCAGAATATCAAACATTATCAAAAAATTTGCACCAATGCTTGTGGAATTTTGCTATAATGGTTAAGGTCGTGGAAAAATAAGATAAATTTTTTTGGATTGGTGGTTTTTTATTTGGCAGCACGATATGTCATGGGAGTGGATGTCGGTACCACAAGCACAAAAGCCGTACTGTACGAAACGGACGGCTCTGCTTATGAATCAGCGTACGCGCATTATCCATTAATTAAAGAGAATCCCGAAATGGCGGAACAAGACTTGGATGAGATCTTTTCAGCCGTATTAAAAACAATAAAAGCAGTCATACAAAAAGCGGAATTGGGTCCGACGGATATTGCCGGCATCGGCTTTTCGAGCGCCATGCACAGCCTGATCCTCATGGACGCGGAAGGGACGCCGTTGACGAGGAGCATCACGTGGGCCGATAATCGTTCGAAAAAATACGCAAGCATGTTGAAGCATTCCGAAATGGGCCAGCGTTTTTATGAAAAAACAGGCACACCACTGCACCCGATGTCCCCATTAAGCAAGATTCTCTGGCTGAAGGCGGAAAAGCCCGAAGTGTTCCAAGCAGCGCGTTGGTTCATCGGCATCAAGGAATACATTTTTTGGCGCCTGTTCGGAGAATTCGTTGTGGATTATTCGGTTGCCTCGGCTACCGGTCTGTTCAACATCAGGGAATTCCGTTGGGATGAGGAAATCCTGGAATTCTGCGGCATAACAAGTCAAATGCTGCCTTTGCCGGTGAACCCTGGGCACCAGCTGAGCGGCCTCTCGGAGGAAGTGGCTGAGTTGCTGGGGCTGGCTGCGGATACACCCTTTATAGTCGGGGGGAATGACGGCTGCTTAGCCAACCTGGGTATGGGAGCGATCCGCGCGGGTACGGCAACAATCACAATCGGTACGAGTGGTGCGGTCCGGATGACGAGCGACAAACCTTATGTAAGCCCGGAAGGACGTACATTCAGTTATATCCTGGATGAAAACCATTATGTGAACGGCGGCGCCGTCAACAATGGCGGAAACATCTTTGATTGGGCCATCAAACAATTTGTGCCGGCGAACGTTGCTGATGAAGATCTCTATGACAAAGCGATGGAGATGATCGCAAACGTTGCGCCGGGAGCGGACGGATTGGTTTTCCATCCTTATCTGAACGGTGAACGGGCGCCTTTGTGGAATGCGGATGCCAGAGGGAATTTCAGCGGCATCAACATGCTGCATACGAAAGAACATTTTTTGCGTTCCGTTTTGGAGGGCATCTGTCTGAATCTGAAGGATGTGCTGGCGGCGGTCATCTCGATGAACGGCGATCCGACAAAAATCATGGCCAGCGGAGGCTTCTCGCGCGCGCAAGTCTGGCGCCAAATTTTGACGGATATCATCGGAATGCCGATCGAATTTCCTGAAACTTTCGAAAGTTCCTGTACGGGTGCCGCATTGATCACGCTGAAAAGCTTGGGGTTGGTGGAATCCGTGGATGATGCGGAGGAATTGATGGGCGCCTCGATCGAGCATCAACCGAATGAAGACAGCAAGTCTGTCTACGCAGCGATGTTCCCGCGTTACCAAGAGATGAGCAGGCTGTTGCAAGAATTCTATACAGAAAAATGAAATTTGAACCAAAAAAAGGTATAGCCACTGAGAAAAATCAGTGGCTATGCCTTTTTTTTCTACTCATTACATTGGTTGCTTCAATGCGCTCTCGATCTGCTTGGCCATTTTCTTTGGCGTGGTGATCGGTGCAAAACGTTTGATGATTTCGCCGTCGCGGCCGATCAGGAATTTCGTGAAATTCCACTTGATGGCACCGCCACCGGTCTGTTCGACCAGATACTTGTAAAGCGGATCCGCATTCTCTCCGTTCACTTCGATCTTATCGAAAATCGGGAAGGTGACGCCGTAATTGAGTCGGCAGAATTCAGCAGCTTCGGCGCCGTTCAAGGGTTCTTGATTATTGAACTGGTTCGATGGAAATCCCAGAACGATGAAATCCTGTTCTTTGTATTTCTCGTAAAGTTCCTCGAGTTCATCCAACTGACCCACCAAACCGCACTTCGAAGCTGTGTTGACGATACAGATGACTTTTCCTTTGTACTGTTCCAGTGATACAGATGACTGATCTGTTTTAGTTGCTGAATATTCATAAATGGACATATCGAAGGACTCCTTTGGTTATACTACTCACGGCTGTTGAAACATAGTATAAACAACAATGAAAAGGATTGCAAAGGAAAAGGTCCGCGAAAAATTGAAGGAGATATGACAGTTTCATGAGAAATGATGAAATTGTAACAGTAATTTCCATAAATGACTGTTTTTTTATTCTGGTTTGCTGTATGATAGTTGAGTATTATAAATCGAATCTGGAGGGATTTTTTTTGGACATGTTTGAAGGCTTAAGCCAAAAAATCGTAGGAAAAAAAATTAAAATCGTTTTCCCGGAAGGCTTAGAACCAAGAATTTTAGGTGCGGTCGTACGTCTTAAAGCGGAAGATTTAGTGGAACCAATCGTTATCGGAAATGTGGATGCAGTCAAAGAAGCTGCAAAAGGCCGCGGTTTCAGACTGAATGGCATCCAAATCATCGATCCAGCTGATTATGCTGAACTTGATGAAATGGTTGCATCTTTCGTCGCTCGCCGTAACGGTAAAGTCACTGAAGAACAAGCTAGACAACTGTTGTTGGATGAGAATTATTTCGGAACAATGATGGTACACATGGGCCTAGCTGATGGTCTAGTGAGCGGTGCTGTTCACTCCACAGGTGATACTGTCCGTCCTGCACTTCAAATCATCAAAACAAAACCAGGCGTAAGCCGCACAAGTGGTGCTTTCATCATGATCCGTGGTACTGAAAGATTCCTTTTCGCTGACTGCGCAATCAACATCAATCCTGGCGCTCAAGAATTGGCTGAAATCGCTGTTGAAAGTGCTAAAACAGCTGAAATGTTCGAAATCCAACCAAACGTTGCTTTGATGAGCTTCTCAACAAAAGGTTCAGCAGCATCACCGGAAGTCGACAAAGTCGTCGAAGCTACAAGAATTGCAAAAGAATTGGCTCCTCAATACAACATCGACGGCGAATTGCAATTCGATGCTGCTTTTTCTGAAGTGGTCGCTAAGCAAAAAGCTCCTGGCTCAACAGTGGCTGGTCAAGCTAAAGTATTCATTTTCCCTGAAATTCAATCAGGTAACATCGGCTACAAGATCGCACAACGTTTCGGCGGATTCGAAGCGGTAGGCCCAATCTTGCAAGGCTTGAACAAACCGATTTCCGATTTGTCACGCGGATGTAACGAAGAGGACGTCTACAAAACAGCCATCATCACAGCAAATCAAACATTGCTTGATTAATGAAATAATGGAAAGCCTGGATCAAATCCGGCTTTCCATTTTTTTATTTGCATCCCAAATTGGGCCATGTGCAGAAAAAAGGTGCATTCCGGAGTGAATATTCCTATAATAAGGAATGGAATAAAATAAATTGGTGAAGATGGGGGCAGAATCAGAATGTTCACCTTACAAGCAAAGAATGAAGAAGAGACGATGTTGATAGCTGCGCAATTGGCGCAGTTGTTGGAACCGAAAGATGTCATCCTCCTGGAGGGGAATCTAGGTGCCGGCAAAACGACTTTCACAAAAGGCCTGGCAAAGGGATTGGGCATCGACGCGGTCATAAAAAGCCCTACGTATACTTTGATCAGAGAATACACAAAAGGCAGATTGCCATTGTATCACATGGATGTCTATCGTCTGGAGGATGTCGGCGGCGATGAACTCGGGTTCGAAGAATATCTCTATGGTAATGGCGTTTCCGTTGTCGAGTGGGCTCAATTCATCGAAGAAGAATTGCCGGATGCGTATTTGACGATCCGATTGGTTCCTACCGGGGAGTTTTTTGAAAACCGGGAAATCACTTTTCTCCCGACCGGCGAACGTTATGAAGCTTTGGTCGAAACATTGCAGGGAATACTCGCGAAAGAAGGAAAATAGCATGCGCAAAAGAGAGAAAGTTGAAATCATGATCCGGGAAGCCATCCCGGCAGATGCAAAGGACATCATCGCCTTCAGCAAAAAAACCGGTGCCGAGACGCCTTATTTGGCATATGGGGCTGAAGGATTGGAATTGTCGGAGGCCTTCGAAGAATTGTATCTGGAAGATCTGATGGAGAAAGACAACAATGTGATGCTGGTTGCGACGATAAACAACAAGCAATTGATAGGCTTGGCGTCCGTCGGGGCAACGGACAAACCGAAGCTTAGGCACGTTGGGGAAGTCGGTATCACCGTGGAAAAGGATTATTGGGGATTCGGCATCGGCTCGGTTCTGATGGAAGAAATCGAAACTTGGGCAATCGAAAGCGGCGTGATCCGTCGCTTGGAGCTGACGGTCCATGGCGGAAACGAACGGGCCATCCATCTTTATGAAAAAATGGGTTACCAGCAAGAAGCGGTGATGCCGCGTGCCATGCTGATCGATGGGGAATTTATCGATGGCGTGATGATGAGTCTGATGATCGACTGATTTGCAGGTACAGAATGACGGTTCAGGCAAAAAAATAGTTGGATTTTTTTGCCTGAACCGTCATTTCCTGCTTGACATGTTAGCGCTTACATGTTAGTATAAGTATACAAAGAGAGACATACTAAGTAACACCAAGAAAAACAAAAGAGTATGCCACTCTTTCAGGGAAATCCTTCAAAAAGATTTTCCGGTTAACAGCTTTTCAGTTAAGCTGTTAATGCAAAGTCTTAGATGGTTCGGAATTTGTGGCCTAGATGCATTTCTAAGCCATGAAAACTTGAACCACTCTAAGATTAATAAACAGTAGATTTCATTCAAGCAGCTGGAAGCTAAAGCTTATGTGACTTGCCTGAAAAACAAGCATAACCAGTATTGAAAAGTTCGTAGATCATTAAGATTGAACAATCAATGAAGCGAGGATGAGACTACTGATTTAGGAGGAAGTGTTCCGATTGTTGGAGCACTTCCTTTTTTTGCCGATTGGCAGGTACGTTATTTTATCAGGTATAAAAATTTGTATATATGAAGAAATAAATTATTGGGCACAAAATGCTTGCATCCGCCGAATCTTTAAGCTATCCTTTAAAACGTAATCGTTACGATTTGAGAGTGGGAAATCATTATCCGATTTCGGATAGTCCATAAAGAGAAGACGGAGGAAGAGAAGAATGGAGCAAAAAAAGAGTATGAAGTGGGCATTGTCGCTATTCGGGGCAGCTGCACTATTGGCTGGTTGCGGAGCAGCCGGGAACACAACAGAAAGTACGGAGTCGGACAAGCTGCAGGTCGTCACGACATTTTATCCGATGTACGATTTTACGAAACAGGTCACGCAGGACGATGCCGACGTGAGCCTGCTTTTGGAAGCCGGAATGGAAGTGCATTCCTTTGAGCCATCAAGCCAGATGATCGCTGAAATCGAGGATGCGGATGTTTTCATTTACAATAGTCCTGAGATGGAGACATGGGTGCCTGATGTGCTGGCATCCATCGATACTTCGGATCTGGTGGTCATTTGTGCAAGCGAAGCGATCACGCTGTTGGAGTATGAGGGGGAAGCACACGAGCATGATCATGAGTCCGCGGAGGAAGATGCGGAGACCGGGCATACCCATACTGTCGATCCACACGTATGGTTGGATCCTGTGCTGGCTCAGACGGAGGTAACGACGATTGCGGAAGGATTGGCCGAAGCGGACGCAGATCATGCTGAAACTTATCTGAAGAATGCTGAAACGTATAAAGCGCAACTGAATGAGTTGGATGAAGCCTACCGCGCCGCTTTTGAGGGGGCTGAAAACCGTACTTTCGTGACGCAGCATGCTGCTTTCGCCTATTTGGCGGCCCGCTATGATATTAATCAGATTTCTGTAACGGGTCTGAATGCCGAAGTTGAACCGAGCGCGGCAGCTTTGGCTACACTTTCCGATTACGTGAAAGCCAACAATATTTCGCACATATATTTTGAAAACAATGCTTCATCACAGACCGCGGAGACGCTAGCCGAAGAGGTTGGCGTGGAATTGGCGGTATTGAGTCCCCTCGAAGGGATCACCGAAGAAGACCAAGAAAAGGGTGCGGATTATATTTCGGTCATGCTGGAAAATCTTGAGGCATTGAAGAAAAGCATCCACTGATCTTTTTTCAGCGTACGGCGCAGATAATCCGAATCGCTGACAGCATCACCGGATGCAGAAGTGTTATCACTCCTCCTTGTGGCGTTTGCGTGTTATGATTTGGTTGAGAAAAGAATGCAGAAAAAGCTTGCAATGAAAATCGGAAAACATTCGAACAACATGCACTTGTTTCAGTCAATGGGAAGGTATTGTCGGACAAGGAGGGAAAGGTATGTTATTTACCGATCGGAAAGAAGCCGGCATGCTGCTGGCAGAAGCTTTGGAGAAGTATCGCGGAGAAGATATTGTCGTATTTGCTTTGCCACGAGGTGGGGTTCCTTTGGGTGTCGAAATCGCCAAAAGATTGGCGGCACCGCTTGATCTGCTCATCACGAAAAAAATCGGACACCCGTTCAATCCTGAATATGCCATCGGGGCCATCACGGAGGATGCAGACCCGATCTTCAATCCGGGCGAGCATGGGGTGTTGGATCAGAATTGGTTGGAATGGGAGCTGAAGCGGCTTCGTCAGGAAATCAAACGGCGGAGGGAAACGTATGTCGGGGCAGCGAACATCCAATCCCTCGAAGGCAAAACGGCCATCATCGTGGATGACGGCATCGCGACCGGTTTCACGATGTTCGCCTCGATAGCAGCACTAAAAAAGCGGAATCCGAAACGCATCATCGTGGCCATCCCGGTCACGCCGGAGGATACGGCGAAAAAGATGGACCAAATGGTGGATGCAGTCGTTGCCTTGGAGCGGACGGATGACTATCTCGGAGCAGTGGGCGCCTATTATGTCCATTTTAATCAGCTTGACGACGCGGAGGTCGTCGCCTTGCTCCGGAGCATGAAGGTGAAGGAGGGGGAGGCAGATGAGTGATCCAGAAAAGGCAGTCAAGATAACCGGTGCTGGCGTCACCTTGAATGGTGATCTGGTCTTGCACAGAGACCCAAAAGGCCTCGTCATTTTTGCCCATGGCAGCGGAAGCAGCCGACACAGTGTGCGCAACAAATACGTGGCCAGCGTGCTGCGGGCGCATGGGTTATCCACTTTGTTGCTGGATCTGTTGACGGAAGCTGAAAGCGAGTGGACCGAAAAGCGTTTCGACATCGATTTATTGGCCCAGCGGTTGACGCTTGCGGAGAACTGGGTGAAGCAGCAGGATGAAATAAAACAGCTGCCGATCGGGTATTTCGGATCCAGTACCGGAGCGGCTGCCGCTCTGCAATCGGCCGCTGCGTTAGGCGATGAAATCAACGCCGTTGTTTCGCGGGGCGGCCGTCCGGACTTGGCGAAAGCATATTTGGCTAAGGTCACAGCCCCGACGCTGTTGTTGGTGGGCGGCTATGATGATGGCGTAATCGAACTGAATGAGCAGGCATACGCGTTGCTGAACTGCGAGAAGGAAATGACCCTCATTCCGGGAGCCACCCATCTGTTCGAAGAAGCCGGTACGCTGGAACAGGTTGCCGAGTTGGCTGCGCAATGGTTCGTGAAGCAGTTTCCGGAAAAGTAAAGCGGGTCGGATTCATTTCAGGACGGATAAAAAAATAAGCAGGACACCTTTCATGTGAAGGTCGTCCTGCTTATTTTTTTGTGGGTATTTCAGCATGCGCATGCTCTCAACAATGCCATTCACTCGGATTCGGGGTTGTAGGTCCAGCCATGGTCGTTGTGGTAAATCATCAGCTTGGACATCCCGCCGTCGACGGTGAAATTCTGCCCGGTGATGAAACCGGCTGCGTCGCTGCAGAGGAAACGGATCGTCTGCACGATGTCATCGGGTACGCCGACACGTCCGACAGGATGCTGCAGGAGATCCGCGGCTTCATAGTCCGGCTGGTAGTCCGCATCTTTATGGAAGGAACCTGTGTCGATCCAGCCAGGGCTGATGGAATTGACGCGGGCTTTCCCGGCCAAGGAAATGCTGAGGGCGTGCGTCAAGGAAAGGATGCCGCCTTTAGCTGCCGAGTAACTTTCGGTGTCCTTTTGCGACATGAAACCGCGGCTGGATGCGATGTTCACGACCGAAGCGTCAGCTGTGAACACCGGTAAAAACAAGCGCGTCAACAGGTACGGCGCCGTAACGCCCAAAGCCAGGACATAATTGAAGTCCTGAAAGGAACACTGCGACAGGATCCCTTTTTTGCTGATGCAGGCGTTGTTCACCAGATAATCGACTTTGCCGAAGCGTTGCTTGACGGCTTCCGCGAAAGCAAGAAGGGCAGCTTCCTCCGCGATGTCTCCGTGATGGAAATACGCATCGTTCGCTTCGGAGCGGGAAACGATCCTCTCGCCGGCTTCCTTATCCGTGTCCACAAAGGCTACAGTGGCACCCGCAGCCAAAAAAGATTCCACCGTTGCCCGGCCGATGCCGTTCGCTCCGCCGGTCACCACGACCACTCGATTTTGAAAATCCATATTCTATTCCTCCTGACTGATTGATGATTCAACTTTTCCGCTTACTGCAGCGAAAGTTTCAGCGATATCGGGCAATGGTCGCTGCCGAAGATATTTTCATGGATATCCGCATCGACCAAAGCAGCCTTCAAAGCTTCCGACACAAGGAAATAGTCGATCCGCCAGCCTGCATTGTTTTTGCGGGCGTTGAAGCGATAGCTCCACCAGGAATATCTGCCTTCTGCATCAGGATGGAAGTAGCGGAAAGTATCGATGAATCCGTTGGCGATCACCTCACTGAACTTGGCGCGTTCCTCGTCCGAAAAGCCCGCGTTCTTGCGGTTCGTTTTCCAATTCTTCAGGTCGATGTTTTCGTGGGCAACGTTCAGGTCACCGCAGACGACGACCGGTTTTTCTGTCTCCAGGCCCTTCAGATAAGCCAGAAAGGCCGTTTCCCAATTCATCCGGTAGTCCAACCGCTTCAATTGTTCCTGTGAATTGGGCGTGTAGACAGTGACCAGGTAGAAGTCGGCGTATTCCAAGGTGATGACGCGGCCTTCCGAATCATGTTCGGCAGCGCTTATGCCCAACCGGACAGAAAGCGGGGAATGCTTCGTGAATATGGCCGTGCCGGAATAACCTTTGCGATCCGCATAATTCCAATAGGACTCATACCCGGGAAACGCTAGATCGATCTGGCCTTCCTGCAATTTCGTTTCCTGCAGACAGAAGAAATCGGCATCGAAGTCTAAAAAAATATCCGCAAAATTCTTGTTTACGATGGCCCGCAAGCCATTGACGTTCCATGAGACAAATTTCAGTTCCACTTTGTCCACCTGCCTTAACGCAACGCAATCGCATAGTAAAGGAACAGGATGAAGAGGATCAGATTGATGGCAGCCAGTGTCCACTTCATTTTCGGCTCTGGGATGTTCAGCGCAAAAATAGTTCCGACGATCGGCAAAAACAGCGCTAATATCAAAGAAGTTGTGGATACGGAGCCGGGATCCTTGGTCGTGAAGAGGTAAAGCGGATAAAGGATGGACAATAAAGTGAAGGTGATTCCGTTTCTGGTTTGTTTCGGTTGCATGGAGCAGCCCCCTTTTTTCTCTTATCTGTAATATTTTACCATATCTGCGCGACCGAACCGCAAGGAATAAGATTGAATTCGCGTTCAAAAACGAAAATGGGTCCCCTCTGTCTAACAAAGCTATTTCAAATTTATTAAATTGTAAATTTTTTCATAAACTTGTGTTAAAATAGCATGAACAGGTACGGAATCGCTTTTGATTAAATTTTGATTAATGAATGATTAGAAAAATATAATTAATTGCTGCCGCTTACCAATTTGATACAAATCGCTATCAAGTGATGTTAAAATGGACTACATAAATAAAATTAGTGGGTGAAATGCATGTTGGGGACGGAAATAAAACAACAGTTTCCTGAAACGATCGTTAAAGAGAATGAAAACTTGTCACACTATACATACACAAAAACAGGTGGCCCGGCGGATGTGCTGGTCTTTCCGAAGTCCAAAGAAGAAGTTGCGGCAATCGTCGCATGGGTGAATGAAAAACAATTGCCTTTGACCGTATTGGGCAACTCCAGCAATGTCATCATCAAGGACGGCGGCATCCGTGGCATCGTCATGATCCTGACGGAAATGGACCGCATGGAAGTGAAACGCCATCGGTTGATCGTCCAGAGCGGCGCACGCCTGATCGACGCTTCCCGGATGGCTTTGGCAGAGCGGTTGAGCGGCTTGGAATTCGCATGCGGCATTCCCGGAAGCGTCGGCGGAGCGGTCTACATGAATGCCGGAGCATATGACGGTGAAGTCGAAGAAGTCATCGAATCCGTCGTGGTGATCACACGCGAAGGCAAAATCAAAACTTACGAGAAGGATGAACTTGAGTTTTCCTATCGTCACAGCAAGCTGCAGGAAACGAACGAAATCGTTCTGGAAGTCGTCTTCCATCTGGAAAAAGGCAAGCACGAAGCGATCAAAGCCCGAATGGATGATTTGACGGCTTTGCGCGAATCGAAGCAACCATTGGAATATCCTTCATGCGGCAGTGTCTTCAAACGGCCGACCGGGTATTTCACAGGAAAATTGATCCAAGAAGCGGGTCTTCAGGGCTTGACTTGGGGTGGAGCACAGGTTTCGATGAAGCATGCAGGGTTCATCGTGAACATCAACCAAGCTACAGCAACCGACTACATTGAACTGATTGCACACATCAAAAAAGTCATAATGGAACATTATGGCGTGCCACTGGAAACGGAAGTCCGGATCATCGGAGAAGACACTGTGGGAAGCGTATAGGTGAAAAGAAGGCTGGGTGTGAACATTCAGCTCTTTTTTTGGATAGCACTTAATTATTATTTTTTGAATAGAGGAGGAACGGCCATCCCGGATTCACCGACTGCAGTCATCAGGGCAGCGAAATCAACAGTATGAAGCCGTTCCGTAACAAAATAATGAAGGAGGATAGCCATGCGAAGACCACTGATATCTTTTCAGAACTTTAGTTTCACCTATTCAGATCAAAAGGAACCAACGTTGGAAGAACTGAATGTCACCATCTACGAAGGAGAAAAAATACTCGTGCTCGGCCCTAGCGGCTCCGGGAAAACGACCTTTGCCCGCTGCCTCACAGGCGTATTGCCGAGTGAAGAGAACGGCGATGCGAGTGGAAACATCCTCTTTCACCATCAGGTCGATCAAACGGTTGCCCCCTTTGAAGATTTTCTTCCGAATGAAATGAAGCTGGTCAAGAATAGTCTGATTCCCCACGCGGATCAGATGGGGAAATTCGGAGTGAAGCAACAAATTCCATTCCGCTCCGCCGAAGAATTGAAAAAAATGGACAGTTGGCATGAATTTTTGGAGAAACGCCCTTATCTGAAGCGCAGTTTCATGAAATTATCGGAACAGCAATTGGGCGACATCACGATGGCCGGTATTTCACTGGATGGCAAACCGTTGATTTTATTCGATGAGCCGTTAGCGAATCTGGACCCGAGTTCCGGGGACTTGGCCATGAAATTCATTGATGATCTGCATCGCGTCAGCGACACGACCGTCCTCATTATCGAACATAGGTTGGAAGATGTGTTGGCGCAGCCGATCGATCGTATCCTGCTGTTTTCCGGCGGGCGGCTCATCGCGGATGCAACGCCGGAGGAGATACTCCGCACCGAAATTTTGAGCGATATCGGCATTCGGGAACCACTGTACATCACGGCTATGCGCTATGCCGGAGTCGATCTGGACAATGTCCGGGAGTTGGCGAACGTAAAGAAAGTGAATGGTCCGCAATTAAAGGAACAAATGGAGAGTTGGCTGAATTATCTGCCGCAATTCCGGTATCCTGATTATGATGAAGTGCTTCTGGAACTGGATGGCTTATCGTTCAAATACCCTTGGAATGACGAAGACATCGTCGACGGAGCCTTTCTCCGCATCTACAAAGGGGAAATGATCAGTCTTGTCGGCGCGAATGGCGCCGGCAAATCGACGCTTTCCCGCTTGATGACCGGAGAGGAAAAACCGCAGAGTGGCCATATCTACTGGAAAGGCCAGGAAGTCAGCGACATCAATGCGGATGAAGCAGAAAACTATGTCGGCTACGTCCCGCAGAACCCGAAAGACAGCCTGTCGCAGGAAACCGTGTATGAAGAGATTGCATTGAAACTGAAGCAGCGCAACATGCCTGAGGAAGAGATCGTAAGGAAAGTCGATGAAGTTGCGAAAGTTTGCGGACTGCAATACATCAAAGACTTGCCGTTGTCGATGCTGAGTTTCGGCCAACTGAAAAGGGTGTCGATTGCAGCCGTCTTGGCGCTGGATCCGGAGTTGATCATCTTGGATGAGCCGGCAGCCGGTCAGGATTTCAGTCATTATAAGGACATCATGCATTTCCTCCAGCAGATTCATCAGAACGGTGTGACCGTCGTGATCGTAACGCATGATATGCACCTGATGCTCGAATACACCCGCAGAGCGGTCGTCATGGCCAAAGGGAAGATAGTGGCGGATACGAGTTCCGCTTTTGTCCTCATCAATCCGAGGCTGATCCAGATCGCCTCATTGAAAGAGACCACCTTGTTCACCTTCGCCAACCAGATCGGAATGACGGACCCCTATTCCTTTACGGAAAAATTCGTCTACTACGATCGGGCCGCGCGTCTTTTCTAAAAAATACAGCTAAGTTCCAAACGTCAGAATGATCTTTCTGGCGTTTTTTTTTGCGTGGGATCCTTTTGTAAATGAGGCTGCTTCTTATATAATGATGGAGTTGCATGTTAATGTGACAGAACTAGGTACCATCCTCAGAGAGTCCTTCCGAGAAATTCTGCTTCACAATCCGCGCAAGGTTGTGCTATCATTAAAATAAGATTAAAAAGAAAGAAGGGGATTTCTTGACTAAATTCATCAGTACTGACAAAGCGCCCGCAGCAATCGGGCCTTATTCGCAAGGAACCAGAAAAAACGGCTTTATCTTCTCATCCGGACAATTACCGATCGATATGGAAACAAAGGAGCTTGTAACTGACCCTGCAGCAGCGACAACAGCCAGCCTGAACAATGTATTGACGATCGTCAAAGCGGGCGGCGGTTCGTTGGAATCGATCGTGAAGGTCAACGTGTTCGTGAAGGACATCAATGATTTTGACGCCATCAACGGCGCATACACTGCATTCTTCGGGGAACATAAACCAGCCCGCTCTTTGGTGCAGGTAGCCGCGTTACCGAAAGATGCCGTCATCGAAATCGAAGCCATCGCAGCAAAAGACTAAAACTAATATAGAAGAACGGCTGTCTCACTTGGAGACAGCCGTTCTTCTTTTAGATAGGATTTTGTTCAGGATGTCCGATTCTTCCTGGCTATCGGACATCCTGCAGGACAGTCGCGCTCTAGTTGTCCGATTCTTACGCGTTATCGGACAACAATCGATCTGAGTGTGTTCGGGATGTCCGATTCATACGCGTTATCGGACAACGATCGATCTGACTGTGCTCTGGCTGTCCGATTCTTACGGGTTATTAGACATTTTTAGCATGGCCATAGTTGCAGCACGATGAATCTCAGGACAATCAATTAGGAGAGAGACGTCCGTTATTCGAACGGATTCGCTTTGACCGGTGGCTGGTCATCCACCCATTCCGGCTTGATTTCCAATTCCTGGCCGAAGATCATCATTTTCAGGCGGACGCCTTCGCGGGTGGCGGCGAGGCCGCCCAATCCGGTTTCGCGGAGGGAAGCAGGAAGATTTTTCCCGACTTTGCGCATCGCTTCGATCACATCGTCGGCGGGGATTTTGTTCGACAGTCCGGCCAAGGCCATATCGGCGCTGATCAGGGCGTTGACTGCTCCGATTGCATTGCGCTTGACGCAGGGAATCTCGACAAGCCCGGCAACCGGATCGCAGACGAGGCCGAGCAGATTGCTGATGGCCATCGCCATCGCTTCCGATGCTTGCTCCGGCGTGCCGCCCGCGATTTCGACGGCCGCAGCGGCTGCCATTCCGGATGCGCTGCCGACTTCGGCTTGGCATCCTCCAGCAGCACCGGCGATCATGGCGTTGTTGGCGATCACCATACCGAAACCGCTGGCGCAGAACAGCATTTGGACCATCTGCTCCTCCGTCAGACCAAGTTTGTCCTTGATGGCGAACATCACACCGGGCAAAGTCCCCGATGAGCCGGCAGTCGGTGTGGCGCAGATGATGCCCAAGGAAGCATTGACTTCGTTCGTGGCGATGGCACTCTCCACCGCGATCAGCAGGTCGTCGCCGGAAAGCGTGTTGCCGCGTTGACGGTAGTTGCGCAGTTTCACGGCTTCGCCGCCTGTCAATCCGGTGGGGGAAAACACGCCATCGCCTGCCAAGCCTTTTTCGACTGCGGCTTTCATAACGTGGTAATTATTGCGCATCTGTTCCCAAATCTCCGCGCGCGTCCGGTGGCTTTTGGCCATTTCCTGCAGCAACATCAACTCGGAAATTGGTTTGCCGCTTTCCTCCGCGGCGGTCACCAGTTCTGCAATCTTATTGTACAAAGCGGTATTCCTTCTTTCCTAACTGATCAATATCGCCTTTTCGATGAAAGGCAGCTCGTTGATTTCGTAGATCATTTCTTTGGTGGGGACCGTATCCAGATAGAGGATGACCCATTCGGTATCGCTCTCCCTGAAAATGCGGATATCGTTCAGCGGGTAGCCTTTGAATGCGAAATAATTCTGCCATTCCGCTTCGCTGTAAAGATGGTATTGGAGCGTGTTCTGATGGATGAAATAGATAGGCAGATGCGCATCCAAACGCATCGAAAAGTTGTCGATGTCGACCTGGTTCAAAACGATCGAGCCGCCCCCGATGGAACTGCCCGTGACGGATATTTTTTTCTTGTCCCGCTCCAACACCATCGTGGCTGTGTTCGGGTGGCCGACGGGAGAGTCGCCGATCTCTTCGATGAAGGTCACGGCTATCTTTTGGGATTCGGCCATCTTCAGGGATTGCGGAATCATCGGATCATCCGCCGCAAAGCCGAGGATGCCGCCGAGGATGGCAAAATCGGTGCCGTGTCCGAGATGGGTATCCGCGAACGACTCATAGTAATGGATTGTGACCTTTTTCGGCTTGACCTCGAACAGCTGCGCCGCCGCTTTCCCCAACGCCAGGGCGCCTGCAGTATGCGAACTGGAAGGCCCGACCATCACCGGACCGATGATATCGAAAATGCTTCTGAATGTGTGGCTCATGCCGATCCCCTTTCCTTGTTGTTCATGGAAGCTTGCATCTCATTATAGCGAAAAGGTTGCCTGAATGACAGAACACATACTTGCTTTTTTATCGGATTTTAATGGCATTATAATGGAGTATCCGCTGACAAGCATAGTAACGCTTCCTTTCCTTATGATATAATGACCTCATCATCCTGAAAGGAACGCGTGAGAAAATGGAACTAAAAGAACTGGTTGGATTAAAAGCTGCAGAATACATCAAAGACGGTATGACAGTAGGTCTGGGGACAGGCTCGACTGCTTATTATTTTGTCAAGGAAATCGGTAGACGTGTGAACGAGGAAGGATTGAATATCACTGGGGTGACAACTTCGATCCAAACGAAGGAATTGGCTGAGTCGCTAGGGATTCCCTTAAAGAGTGTCGATGAAGTGAGCTGCATCGACATCACCGTGGACGGAGCCGATGAAATCAGCGAAGATTTCCAAGGGATCAAGGGCGGCGGCGGCGCTTTGCTGTTCGAAAAAATCGTTGCCGATAATTCCAAGAAAGTCATCTGGATCGTCGATGAAAGCAAAATGGTGAAACATCTGGGAGCCTTCCCGCTGCCGGTGGAAGTCGTCTGCTACGGATCGATCCAACTGTTCAATAAATTCAATGAAAGAGGCTACAATCCGGAATTCCGCAAGACGACAAACGGGGACTACTATTTGACCGATGAGAAGAATAACATCATCGATCTGCATCTTGGCGAAATTTTGGATCCGAAGGCACTTGCCGAGGAACTGATCCATCTGACCGGCGTCGTGGAACATGGTTTGTTCCTGGATTGTGTGGATACCGTTTTGGTCGGGACAAAAGACGGCGTGAAAGTCATCGAAGCGAAAAGATAAGTTCCAGCTTAAGTACAAAAAACGTTTTGCATTGTGCTTGATAGGCAAAAAAGTCGGATTCAAATGGAGGAACAACCTATGAGAATGGTAGATTTAATTATCAAGAAACAAGAAGGCAAAGCATTGACGAAAGAAGAGATCCGTTTCATCATCGAGGGCTACACGGACGGATCGATCCCCGATTATCAGATGAGCGCTTGGGCGATGGCTGTCTTTTTTCAGGACATGACCGATGAGGAACGGATGGAATTGACGATGGCTATGGCTGAATCCGGCGATCAGATCGATCTTTCCGCCATCGCGGGCATCAAAGTCGACAAACATTCAACCGGTGGTGTCGGCGACACGACGACGTTGGTTTTGGCTCCATTGGTCGCCAGCTGCGGTGTGCCGGTGGCAAAAATGAGCGGACGCGGCTTGGGCCATACAGGCGGCACGCTGGATAAATTGGAATCGATCCCCGGCTTCCATGTGGAGATCGATGAAGCGACATTCGCGTCCATCGTGAATGAAAATAAAGTCGCTGTCATCGGCCAATCCGGCAATCTCTGCCCGGCGGACAAAAAATTGTATGCGCTGCGGGATGTGACCGGAACCGTGAACTCATTGCCGTTGATCGCAAGTTCGATCATGTGCAAAAAAATCGCAGCCGGTGCGGATGCGATTGTGCTCGATGTGAAAACCGGAGCCGGCGCGTTCATGAAGACGGAAGAAGATGCGCGGGCACTTGCCCACGCAATGGTCAAAATCGGCAATCTGGCCGGCCGCAAAACAATGGCGATCATTTCCGACATGAGCCAGCCTTTGGGTGTGGCGGTCGGGAACGCCTTGGAAGTTGAAGTGGCGATTGAAACATTGAAGGGCAACGGGCCGAAAGATTTGGAGGCGCTCTGCATCGAATTGGGAAGCCAGATGGTCTATCTGGGCGGAAAAACGGCTGATTTGGCTGAAGCCCGCGAATTGGTAACCGAGAACCTCCGCAACGGCAAAGCGTTGGAGAAATTCATAGTTTTCATTGCTTCCCAAGGCGGGAACCCCGCAGTCGTAGATGATTATTCATTGATGCCGCAAGCCTCGTTCCAAAAAGAAGTTTTGGCTGAGGAGTCGGGGTACGTAACGGAAATCGTTGCCGATGATATCGGCGTGGCCGCGATGCTGCTGGGGGCAGGGCGCGCCACGAAAGAAAGCACGATCGATCTGGCGGCCGGATTGAAGATCCTGAAGAAAGTCGGCGATCCGGTCCAAAAGGGCGAAGCGATCGTCAGGATGTTCGCCAACAAAGCAGATTTCGGTCCGACCGAAAAGCTGATCCAGGAAGCCTATTCCATAGGTGAAGAACGAAAAGAAATCACGCTGATACACGGCGTCATCACAGACTGATTAGATGGCTGTCCCTAACAAGGGATGGCCTTCTTTTTGTTTGCTTGCTGGACGGAGAAGGGCGCCGTTCACCGTGTCCAGCTCCGGCGAACGGGCCATCCGCCGGAGGTAGCCGGTAATGAGTAGCCGCACCTCCGATAAAGCCTGCCCTATCGGAGGACACAAGCAGATTGTGTAGTGAACTCCGTCGAAGCCTGCGTTCACCGGAGCAGGGCGGCTCTGTAAATAAATTGCAATATAAATGAAAAGAAGCAACCGAAACGCGTTCCGGCTGATAAACCGGCGGATATTCGCCCCTCACTATTGGTCGAAGGTTACTTTCGTGATGTCCTTGCTCATGCTCATCAGATCGTTCACCAGATCCTTTTTCTTGTAGTAATGCGGCAAATCGATCCCGTAGATGACGATGTAGTTCGGCTGCTCGGTTTCCGGATTCTCGATCAAAAACTTCATGTCCGAAGTCTCGATGTTGTTTTCGGAAAGGAACAATTCGATCGCTTTTTTCAAGTCCTGATGGCGGTATCGGATCTCCACATGCAGACCGCCTATGGAAGTCCTGATTTTTTTGATGATGTGCAGAACGATGTATAGGATCAGACAGCCGATGAAAGAAAGAAAATAATAACCCATCCCGACGGCAATCCCGAGGCCGGCGACCGTCCAGATTGTTGCTGCCGATGTCAGGCCAGTGACCGTGTCCCGTTTGGTGATGAGGATCGTTCCGGCGCCCAGAAACCCGATTCCGCTGACGATCTGGGCGATGATGCGGGTGAAATCGACCGTGATGCTGGAGGCCACATCCGGATTGGCGATCGCCAGGTTCAGGCTGTAATAACCAATTTCGAGCTGGATCAAGGTGATGAGGCAGGCGGAAACGGAAACGATGATGTTCGTCCGCAGACCTGCCGCTTGGCGATTCTCTTCGCGTTCATAGCCGATGATGCCACCGACAAATACCGCCGCAAGCAAGCGCATCGTTATTTCCAATGTGCTGATCGCATACACAGCAGTCCCCCCTTTCAAAATAGAGCATTTCTTCTATTCTAATGCACGGGCCGTTTTCTGTAAAAGGAAATGACGATTTTCTGAAAATATGCAGAATCCTCCCGATTCTTCCGTCAGCATGTGATAAAATGGAAGATATTATGATTTTTTGATTAGAGGAGGGACAATATGTCGAAAAAAGAATGGCTGGCTGGGATGAAAGCCATCTATCCGGTTTGTTTTGGCTACATACCGATGGGCTTGGCCTGCGGGGTTCTGCTGCAGCAAGCCGGCTATCATTGGCTGGCGGTCATGCTGATGAGCCTGCTCATCTACGGGGGCGCTGCGCAGTTCATGGTCGCTTCGATGACGGTGGCGGGGGCAGGCTTGTTGGAAATGGTGATCATGATCTTTTTCATCAATCTGAGGCATCTTTTGATGAGTTCCAGCCTGGCCCAACGGATCCGCGAGAAGAGCACGGCTTTCGGCGTGTTCTTTGCGCAGACGATCACCGATGAATCGTTCGCCGTCAACACGCTGTATTTCAAAACCGATGGCATGTGGAATCCGACGAAAGCGATGGCCGCGAATATAACGGCCTATTCAACTTGGATTTTGAGCACGGGGATTGGCGCGATGGCCGGCAAGAGCATCGCTTTGTCGCCGGTTGTGATGAACTACATCCTGATTGCGATGTTCATCTTCCTGCTCATTTCCCAGATCGAGAACCGCATCGTATTCTGGACAGCGGTATTTTCCGGCATCGCGGCGGTCCTATTAATGAACTTGCTGCGCCATAACATCGCCATCGTCCTGACTTCGATCTTGGCTTCCGGGTTCGGGCTCTATCTGCAGAACAAAAAAGACGATAAGGAGGGGATTTTGCGTGGATGATAAAGCGTTGTGGCTCATTCTTGGGGGCGGATTGGTGACTTTTTTGCCCAGATGGCTCCCGATTGTCGCCCTGAAGAACGCGCGGATTCCGATCTGGTTCCAGAAATGGATGAGCTTTCTGCCGGTTTCCATCTTTTCGGCATTGATCGCTTCGGATATTTTTTTCTGGGAGGGAAATGTTTCCTTGAATGCAATGGAGAATGCCAAACTATTGCCGTCGCTTGTGACAGCTGCGGTGGCTTATTATTCGAAAAACATGATTCTCTCCGTCATCGTCGGCATCGTAGGGATCAGCCTGATGGTGTGGGCACTTTGAGTTCTTTCGCTTATTTTTAATGTTTTTGCCATCGTATTTTCATTATTCTGTTGACATGCTTTTGTTTGTTGATTATGATGAATGCATACCCAAGGGAAGAGGAGGCAGTCGCGATGCAAACGATCACGCGTGTAACAGCAACGAATGGAAAAAGCTGGCAAAGCCGCATAGTGTAGGTTGATCGTGTGACAGGACTGTCCATAGATGCAACCTCAGATTTAGTCTGGATTAGCGTCTATGCGGATTTTTCCTTCTTTTACTTATTCAGGAAACCATTACCGCAAAGACTATTAGGGTCTCTGCGGTTTTTTTGCATCCAAAAACGCGTTTCTGATCCGGAGTGTCATGTGCAGAAAAATCAAATTTAAAAAATGGAGGAATAATGATGATGAATAATGGGATGAAAAACATGTTGCGAATGAGTTCGGTATTGGCGATCGGGTTATTGGCTGCTTGCGGTAATACCGCTTCGGAAAGCGACTCTTCAGCTGCGACGACGGAAAGCGAACAGGAGCAGGTTTATATCGGTATCCTGCAGCTGACGACGCATCCGGCCTTGGATCAGATCACGGAAGGCATCCTGGATGAGTTGGCGGCGGCCGGCTATGTCGACGGCGAGAATGCCACCATCGATTTCCAGAATGCGCAGGGGGATCAGGCTAACATGAAATCGATCGCCGAAAGCTTCGTCAGCCATGATGCGGACATCATGATCGGCGTCGCGACGCCAGCCGCTCAAGCGTTGAAGAATGCTTCCGATGAGATTCCGGTGATCCTTGGCGCGGTCCAGGACCCGGTCGGCGCCGGTTTGGTCGAATCCTTGGAAGTTCCCGGCAGCAATGCAACGGGGTTGTCGAACCGGACACCATCCGATGAGCAGATGGCTTTGATCAAGCAATTCTTGCCGGATGCCACAACAATTGGTGTCATGTACACGACTGCCGAAGACAATGCGATCATCTCCGGCCAACGCGCTGAGCAAGCGGCAGCGGATCTCGGATTTGAAGTTGTGACGAAAACGATCACCACCACGAACGATATCGCGCAAGCCGCTGAAAGTCTTGCCAAAGAGGTGGACGCGATCTATGTGCCGAATGACAATGTCATCGCGAGCGGAATGGCGACTTTGGTGGATGCAGCCGATGCGTTCGGTATCCCGGTTTTCCCGGCTGCCGACACGATGGTGAAGGACGGCGGCGTTGCAACCTTCGCGCCAAGCCAATACGGCATGGGCACCCAGATCGGTCAAATCGCGATCGACATCCTGAAGGGCGCAGATCCGGCGACTTATCCGGTCCAACTGGTGAAAGAGAATTCCGTCTACATCAACCAAGCCAAAGTGGACGAACTGGGCTTGACGATTCCGGAAGAAGTCAAAGCCGATGCGGTGTTTGTGGAATTGGCTGAATAATAATTGTTTAGGGGAGAGGCTTATCCGATTGCGGATGGGCCTCTTTTTTTGGCGTGGCGCTAGTTAGGCGGTCGCTGAGCTTACCGGATGCGGAACAAGAACAAGGCGGATATGTCGGTTGAACAGATTATGTGTTGCTGCGAACAGCCGGCACATATCGAATGTGTTGACTGAACGTATCTAGCGTTGTCGCGAACAGCCGACGCAGCGATGACCTGTCATTTGTTCGTCCGCAAATCCAAAACAACAGCCGACAGCAATCCCGCCTTCATATGAACCCAAGCAGCAACACCCGCAAAAAAGCGCGCCAACGACCGGTAGAATGATACCGGCCGCTGGCGCGCTTCTTATATTTTAAATTACTGCTTCACAGAACGATTGGCGTACTGACGGCAGTCGATCCCGCGCATGTCGCACCAGTCGAGGATGTCCCGTTGGAAGATGAGATCCGTCCGGGTCAAGTCGGCAACCGACGTTTTGCCCAGAATGGCCATCACTGTCGTGATCTGTTGCTTCCAGGCTTCGATCGTTTCCGCCGTCTGCTCTGGACCATCGCTCAGGACCATATGCAGGAACTGGCCGGAAAGTCCGGCTGCTTTTGCACCCAAGCTCAGCGCCTTGACGATGTCCAACGGTGTTTTGATGCCGCCGGATGCGAGGAATTCCGCCTTTCCGCGGTGAACATCAGCCTCCAACAGCGAAATCAAAGTCGATTGGCCCCAGTTTTCCAGCTCGTCATAGGCGATTGCCGTCCGCCTTGCGTTTTCGATCGCTGCAAAGTTCGTGCCCCCTTTGCCGGAGACATCAATGGTATGGACACCAACGTCAATCAGCTGTCCGATCGTTTCCCGGCTCATACCGAAACCGACTTCCTTCACGATGACAGGGACGCCGACATGCGCAGTGATTTCCTCGATCTGGCGCAGCCACATCGTGAAATCACGGTCGCCTTCGGGCATGATCATTTCCTGGGGCGCGTTGATGTGGATCTGCAGAGCATCGGCCTCGAGAATAGCCACGGCGCGCTTGGCATTCTCGAGCGAATGGTGCGCTCCGATATTGGCGAATATCCTTCCGTTCGGGTTCACCTTGCGGATAATGGAAAAGCTGTCGCTCACGCTGGGATCCTTCAACGCCGCGCTGACGGAGCCGGAAGCCATCGCCAAGCCGGTCATTTTTGCGACAGTCGCCAGATCGGCATTGATCTGTTTGGTCCGCTCGCTGCCGCCGGTCATGCCGTTGATGTAGAAGGGCGCAGCCAGGGTCATCCCGGCCATCTCCGTCTGCAGCGAAATGTCCGCCACTTTCAGATTGGGCAGCGAGTGATGGACGAAGCGCATCTTCCCGAAATCGGACAGAACGGCTGGCTCATATTGTTTTTCGGCCAGATCGACGTGCTGGTCTTTTCTGTTTGAATCAAGCGTCATTCGGAAGCTCCTTTCCATTCGATGGGTGCCGCGGTGCGTATGTACTTGAAGACATGCAGCGGCAAGTTCATGATCCCGACTTTTTCCCATTCCGAAATCAAGGGGATGATGCCCGATTGCCTGTCGATGATGACGATGCCGCAGTCCCCTCCGCCGGCACCCGATGATTTTGCCGCGCCGAGATTTTTCTCGGCCAAATCGCATAATTGTGTCAACGGTGGTGTCTCGATGACGACGCCGGTGTGCGTTGTCAATTGCTGCAGCAGCAAGCGGTTCTCGCGGATGCCTGCCTGAATCGCCTGCAGATCGTTACGTTCGAAAGCTGCGATCATAGCGTTTACGCATTTTTTGCTGGCTTCCAGGAATGTCTTGTAAAAATCGTCGATGCCTCCGCGGACATCATTGACGCGATCGACGAGATGGGTGGTCGAAGCCGGCGAGCCGGTCCAGCCGATCACCAACCGCAGATTGGCTGGTGGTGTCAATGGCCGGATCATCAATTGCGGCCATGCTGTCTTTAACAACTCGGTGAGCGTCAGCTCGTTTGCCTTCTGCATTACCCATTCCCTGTCGAAACAGGCATAGGCGATCCAGCCGCCGTAGGTGCTCGCGGCGATGTCGCCGAAGGAACCGTTGCTTTTGACGGACAGATGCGCCAAAGCGGCCAATTTGTAGACCAATTCGAATTCCGGATCGATCGCATAAAATTTCAGCAACGCTTTGATGGTCGCGACCGTCACCGCACCGCTCGATCCCAGTCCGTATTTTTTACCGCTGGCGTTGTCCAACTCGCTCTTCACGGACAGATGGAAATAGGATAACGGAATCCCGGACTCTTTGATGTAGCGTTCCGTCACCTTGACCGCCTCGGTGATGTAGAGGAAAGGATTTTCGCGCTGGTCGATGACCAACTGATCCTCTTCGCGGGTCCAAGGAATCGGCAAACCGCCATACTGCGCCGATCGGATCGTCCCGGTCGTATCGGCTTCCTCCAAAGATACGGTGATGAACTGATCCAAAGCGACCAAAATCGATGGGTGGCCAGGCGTCACTACCGCGTATTCTCCGGCGATGAACAATTTGCCCGGAGCACTTGCTTCTGTTACAGTCATGAATTCAACCCTCTCTGTTCCTGTTAGTCGTTCCAATTGTAGACAGCGCGTTCGGCTGCAGTCAATTCCCGGATGCCTTTGCCGGGCTTGGTGATGATCAATTTATCCTCTGTGAAATGTTCCAACAACGCTTCTTTTATCGTTTCGGCTTGCGAAAGGCGGCACAGCACCTTCACATTCGGACCGGCATCCATCGTGACATAACAGGGAATGCCTTGTTTGCGCAAAGCCTGTGCGGTCTTGATGGCGACGATGCTGTCCGGTTCCCAATAGGAAAAAGGCGGTTCCGCCCCCAACATCGTCCCGTGCATCTTCATGCCGTTCGCTTCGGTGATTTCGCCCAAACGGATGAAATCCTTCGCGGTGATGGCTGCTTTGATGTCCTGGATATCTTTTTTCGCTGATTCCACCCAAGCTGGATAGAAGGGCGAAGTCTCGACCGTTCGTTTCATGCCGATGCGGCTGGAGACTTCCTTGGCTTGCTGGTTGACGGCCACGATGACCATGCCGATATCCCAGCCGGCATCGTCGACCGGTACTGCGAAGGAATCGTCTGAACAAGTCCCCATATCCCACTCCACAAAACCGCCGTAGATGCTGCGCGTTGCACTGCCGCTGCCGCGTCTTGCGAAAGTCGAGAGGCGCTGGGGATCCAAATCAAGGCCCAAAGCCAAGTTGGCAGCTCCTGCCAAAGCGGCGAAGGCGGAGGCGGAGGATGCCAAGCCGGCTGCAGTAGGGACATGGTTGATGCTTTCGACGTGTGCCCGCATGGCTGTCTTTTTTTCTTCACGGAACAGATCAAGGAATTTGGAGATTTTTTGCGTCTCTTTTTCGCCTTGCTTCTCGCCGTTCAGCCAGAAGGAATCCTGCTGGAAGGCTTCATCGAAGACGACCATCGTATCCGTGTAGAGTTTGTCCAAGGTCATGGAAAGGCTGCTGTTCATAGGCAGAAAGTAGGTTTCGTCCCGCTTCCCCCAATATTTGATCAGCGCGATGTTGGTATGCGCACGGACATAAGCTTTATTAGGCATTTTCAGTTCCTCCCATTAGGTAGATCCAAGTCCGGATTGCACCGGCCTGGCGTATAGCTGCTTCTATTCTTTCCGCTTCAGAGCGGGTATCGGCCAAAGCGATCATGCAACCGCCGCGTCCGCCGCCCGTCAATTTGGCGCCCAATGCTCCTGCAGACCGGGCTTCTGAAACGAGCCTGTCCAGGTCAGGGCTGGATACTTCCAGAAAAGACAACACTTCATGGGCCTGGTTCATCAATTGCCCCAATTGTGGCGGGTCATTCGCTTCGATTGCGGATTTTGCTGATTGGGCAAAACTGCCCAAACGGGTGATGGCATCCCGGTACGGTTGCGGATTTTCCCCATTCAGTTTCGCAGCGATGCTGGCTACGGCTTCCTTGGTTTGCCCGGTCACGCCGGTATCTCCGACAATCATGTAGGCCTTCAGGTTGAGCGGGAAAGCTTCGAAAGGCTGGCCTTTGATGTAGAAGAGCGGATTGTCACCGCTTGCCGTGGCTGCGTCCAGTCCGCTGGGGTTGCCGTGTGCGACCATTTCGGATATGTTGACGAGCCGGAGCAAGGTGTCTTGGTCCAACGGTTTGCCGAAATAGGCGAAAAGGGCACGGGTCAAAGCCACTGAAACGGCAGCGCTGGAACCCATGCCTCTTTCCGCAGGGATGGTGCTCGCGAGCGAAATCGCCAGGTTATCGCTTGAAACCTGCAGTTCAGCCAAAGCCGATTGGATGGCGGTCCGCATGCTTTCCAGGATTTCCGGCATTTCTGCAGCGATGCCGTTATAATAGGAGCAATCAATGGTCAAGGGACCGTCCGCTTCGCATACGGTTGCGGTCATTTCGACTGCCGGGAAGGGCAGTGCGATGGATGGCTCCCCGTGGACGACGGCATGTTCACCCATCAGGATGATTTTGCCGTGCGACTTGCCGGTTGAGCAACGTGTTTTTATCATATAGGATCGTCCTTTACTGGTTCTGAATCAAGCGGAAAAGTCGTACTTACGTTGATTCTTGCGCGTCTTCTATTATGCTTGCTGTACATGGATATTGCAAATCGGCATGACCTATTTAAAGCTTTCCGATTTGCGAAGGTGCCGCTTATGAAATTCCGACAAATTCGGCACATATTTTTTGCTATTTTCTTTCATCATTTTCATTGTATCGGAGCAAAAATGCAAAGTAAATCAAATCTTTGGGATTTTACGGAAACTTAAAAAGCTTTACCGACGCAGAAAACAAAGATTAGGTTTCAATTAAAATTAAATGTTCGTATTTGATGGGGGTTAAATTTTCAGGAAAGTATGATACAATTACCAAAAGTTTGATTATTTCCAGAAGGGAAAAGCTATGATAGAAGATAGAAATTACTACGAAATCCATCGTGAAGAATGGCAAACTTTTCATCAAGATTCCATCCCGACCATCACGGAAGAGGAACTGAAGGAATTGACATCATTGAATGATAGGCTTTCATTGGAAGATGTTAAGGATGTCTATGTGCCATTGGTGCATATGTTCGATATTTACTTGCAGCAGTACCGGAATCTTCAACGGGATAAAAGCAGATTTCTTGGCAGATCCTATGAACCGTCTCCGCTCATCATCGGCGTAACGGGTAGCGTTGCAGTCGGGAAAAGTACGACAGCGCGTGTCCTGCAGAATCTTTTGAAACGGGCCTATCCCACAAAAGCAGTCGAATTGATGACGACGGATGGCTTCCTGTATCCGAACCGGATATTGAGGGAACGCAACATCATGGACCGTAAAGGATTCCCGGAAAGTTATGATATGGAAAATTTGGTGCAATTCCTGTTGGATGTGAAGACAGGCAAGCCGAATGTCCGGTTTCCGGTCTATTCCCACCGCATCTATGATATCGTCCCTGGCGATTATGAGGAAGTGAATCATCCGGATATCCTGATTGTGGAAGGGATCAATGTGCTGCAGTTGCCGAGCAATCAGCAGATTTACGTCAGCGACTTCTTTGACTTTTCCATCTACGTGGATGCCGAGGAAGAGATGATCGAAAAATGGTACATCGAACGTTTCGAAATGCTGATGGACCTGGCGATCGATCAACCGGATAATTATTATTACAACTATGCAATCGGCAAACGCGAAGACGCCATCGAGATGGCCAGAGGCGTCTGGAAAAGGGTCAACCTCAAGAACCTTCGGGAGTATATCTATCCCACGATCACACGGGCAAATTTAGTGATTCACAAAACGACCAATCACTTTATTGATGAATTGTACATAAAAAAATATTAAGGAAATTGGAGAGATTATTAGATGATAGAGCAATTTACCGAGTTGGAAAAAATCGTCGTACTGGATTTCGGCAGTCAATATAACCAATTGATTACACGACGCATCCGCGAATTCGGCGTATTCTCAGAGTTGGTTTCACACCGCACAACTGCTGAGGATATCAAAGCGATGGGGAACGTCAAGGGGGTCATTTTCTCCGGCGGCCCGAACAGCGTCTATGAAGAAGATGCTTTCAAAGTAGATCCGGCCATTTTCGCCATGGGCATCCCCGTATTGGGAATTTGTTACGGCATGCAATTGATGACCGATCATTTCGGCGGAAAAGTCATTCCTGCTGAAGAAAGAGAATACGGACGTTCCGACATCCAAATTCTTGATTTGGATACGCCAATGTTCAAAGGCCTTTCCGACATCGAAACTGTTTGGATGAGCCATGGTGATAAAATCACTGACATCCCTGCCGGCTTCAAAGTGACTGCCACAAACGACAACTGTCCTGTCGCAGCCTTCGCCAATACAGCAGAAAAATTCTACGGCGTCCAGTTCCATCCGGAAGTACAGCACTCTGTACACGGAAACGAAATGCTGAAGAACTTCGCCTTCGAAGTCTGCGGTTGCTCAGGTAACTGGTCGATCGCCAACTTCATCGAAATCGAAACTAAAAAAATCAGAGAAACTGTCGGCGACAAAAAAGTCTTGTTGGGACTTTCCGGCGGGGTTGATTCAAGCGTAGTCGGCGTATTGCTGCACAAAGCGATCGGCTCGCAATTGACTTGTATCTTTGTTGACCACGGCCTGTTGCGCAAAGGCGAAGGCGATCAAGTCATGGAAAGCCTGGTAGGCAAATTCGGCTTGAACATCATCCGCGTTGATGCGAAAAAACGTTTCATGGACAAACTGGCAGGCGTCAGCGATCCGGAACAAAAACGTAAAATCATCGGCAACGAATTCGTTTACGTATTCGACGATGAAGCTACGAAATTGCAAGGCATCGACTTCTTGGCCCAAGGAACGCTTTACACCGACGTGATCGAAAGCGGAACGGAGACTGCCCAAACAATCAAGTCCCACCACAACGTAGGCGGACTGCCTGAAGATATGCAATTCAAACTGATCGAACCATTGAACACCTTGTTCAAAGATGAAGTCCGCGAATTGGGTACACAACTCGGCATGCCTGACAGCATCGTTTGGCGCCAGCCATTCCCAGGCCCTGGTTTGGGTATCCGCGTCATCGGCGAAATCACCGAAGAGAAATTGGAGATCGTCCGCGATTCAGACTACATCCTCCGCGAAGAAATCGCGAATGCCGGTTTGGAACGCGACGTATGGCAATACTTCACCGTCCTTCCAGGATTCCGCAGCGTAGGCGTAATGGGCGATGGCCGTACGTATGACTACACAATCGGTATCCGCGCCGTGACATCCATCGATGGCATGACGTCCGACTGGGCACGCATCCCTTACGAAGTGTTGGACAAGATTTCCCGACGCATCGTAAATGAAGTAAAGCATGTCAACCGCATAGTGTATGACATCACGAGCAAGCCACCATCGACCATCGAGTGGGAGTAAGACTCTGACTGGGAAACACATAATCGTAATTCAAAATAAAAAATCTCCACAAACCATAATTGGTTCGTGGAGATTTTTTTCTGTTTGTTTTTACGCCAAGCAATAGGGGGTGTCACAATATTCCGATTGACGGGCTATATTATCTGAATTTCAGATCATAAGTGTTAGTTAACGTCCGCTTTGTAACCTCTGAGGCATAAGGCTATGAAGTCAGAAAGGTCGGTGGAAAAATCTTTTTTGTATGGAGGAATACCGGCGATCTCCATAGCCTCCTGGACAAGAGGGTTCATCGTGCACACGTTATTCAGACCGCTTGCGTGAAACATGATTGCCCAATAGAGCGAGTCTGCATCATTTGCTGATAGTTGGCTGTATTTCGTGAAAATCGCCATTACAACGTCGGTGTCTGACATGATATTTTTCTTGAACTCAGCTAAACGTTCAACGGTGACATTGGTTTCGATGATGGTAGCCAGGATGCTGTAGTATCGGATATAACCTCTATGACGGCTTATCACATTCGTCCATAATTCTGAAAACGCCTGATCGGACAACGCGTTCAAATCATTAAAAGTTGCCTCGATATCCTTAAAATAGGCTGCCTGTTTTTCGAGGATAATCTCCAAAAATATTTCCTCTTTTGTTGTGACATATTTATATAGATTACCGCGGGACCAGCCTAAAGCTTCGGCAATGGTTGTCAATGTAATCCCATGATAAGACTGCTCCTGAAACAGACGGTCGGTTGCATCCATGATTTCTTTCATACGCAACTGTTTCTTCTCGCTGCTGCGTGCTCTAATAAACTCAGCCATGCTTTTCCTCCCAAAATAAGATAAAAAAAGTGTAACACATTAAATAAGTGTTGACAAGTGACGAGTTGTCACTTAACATAAGTGACGTAACGTTTCTTAAATACGAAAAAATTATTGGAGGAAAACAGGATGGAATATGCAATTTTGAATAATGGTGTAAAAATACCGATGGAAGGCTTTGGGGTTTTTCAAGTTCCGGATCAGGCGCAGTGTGAACAAGTAGTCTTGGAGGCGATCGAATCCGGCTACCGTCTGATTGATACCGCAGCGGTCTACATGAATGAGGAAGCTGTTGGCGCTGCTATCAAAAAAAGCGGAGTGTCTAGAGATGAACTTTTCATCACCACGAAATTATGGTCTCAGGATGCGAATTACGCTGCCGCGAAAGTAGCTTTCCAAACTTCCTTGGATAAATTAGGGCTGGATTATATCGATCTGTATATGATCCACCAACCTCTAGGGGATTATTATGGAGCTTACCGTGCACTTGAAGAACTCTATAAAGAAGGGAAAATCAAAGCCATCGGTATCTGCAATTTCTACCCGGATCGTGTTGTTGATCTCTGCATGAATGTTGAGATTAAGCCGCAAGTCAATCAGATAGAACTGCATCCCTATTTCCAACAGGAAGATGCCTTGAAGGTAATGAAAGAATTTGCTGTTCAGCCACAAGCCTGGGGACCCCTTGCAGAAGGCAAGCATGGCATCTTCACCGATCCGATTCTTGCAGAAATTGGTGGTAAATATGGCAAAACCAACGCTCAGGTCGTTCTGAAGTGGAATGCGCAAAGAGGGGTTATCGTCATTCCGAAATCAGTCAACGAGAGCAGAATAAAAGAGAACTTTGATATCTGGGATTTTGAATTGTCCCAGGAAGATATGGATGCCATCGCGAAGATGGATCTTGGCCACAGCGAAATCATCGACCACCACAATCCGGAACTCGTGAAGGGGCTGCTGAGCTTCAATATTCACTGATATTAAATTAACTATGCTCTGGATATGTTGATTTATCGGGATATATGATCCTGTAAAACACAAAATCAGCGTTGGATTTGCTTCCAAAGCTATCTTCAAAAATCATCTTTTTAAGTTGTTGTATGAATGGATTTCATTCATGCATATGACCCAAAAAGGTGATTTTTTTGTATTCATAGAAAGCAGCTGCAGAAAAGGCATACGGGAAATGCAAAATACTTGCTCGTCTACATTAAATAAGCTAAACTTAAACAAAATGTTAGGTAAGCCTAATAATATATTTAATTGAGCCTTATGTATTGTGGGTCGCTCGACACAAATTCAGAGACCGGAAAATATAAAAGCGAGAAAGGAACGATACATAATGGAAAATTTAAAAATCCAGAATATGAACATAGCCTATCAAGGGCAGCCCGCAATCAAAAATGCAACGCTTGCGTTTGAGCCAAACAAATTAACAGGGATTGTAGGACCAAATGGAGCAGGGAAATCAACCTTATTGAAAGGGATCATGGGATTGACGCCGTTAAATACTGGAGCAGTAAGTCTTTACGGCAAACCGCTGAAGGAAATGATAAACAAGGTAGCCTATGTCGAACAGCGACAAGAAATCGATCTCTCATTCCCGATAGATGTTTTCGGAACCGTACTTTTTGGAACTTACGCCAAATTAGGCTTTTTCCAAAGACCGAAGCAAAAAGAGAAGGATTTAGCTTTAAAAGCTTTAGAGAAAGTCGGAATGGCTGCTTTTAAAGATCGGCATATCAGTGAATTATCCGGTGGACAGCTGCAGCGCGTGTTCATTGCACGGGCGTTGGCGCAGGAAGCAGAATGGCTGCTGCTTGACGAACCTTTTGTCGGGATCGATGCTACAAGCGAGAAAATCATCATTGAGCTGTTGAAGCAACTCCGCGATGAGGGGAAATCAATCGTGATCGTGCATCATGATCTGCATAAAGTACAGTCTTATTTTGATAATATTGTCCTGATCAATAAAGAAGTGGTTGCCAATGGACCTGTATCTGAGGTATTTACTGCCAATAATATGGGAAGGGCTTATGGGGAAGCAATTACCGAAATGATCAGTCTAGGAGGTGAAACAAATGTTAACTGAATTCATTCAAGGACTCTTGGATTTCCAATTCCTGCAGAACGCTTTGATCACTTCCGTTATGGTCGGAATATCTGCCGGAATCATCGGTTCCTTCATCATCTTGCGGGGGATGTCTTTAATGGGGGATGCCATCTCGCACGCCGTATTACCGGGAGTGGCGATTTCTTATATGATGGGGAGTAGCTATATCATCGGCGCCACGATTTTTGGGATGGCGTCGGCCGCTCTCATTGGTTTTGTCACGAAACACAGTCGTTTGAAAAACGATACGGCAATCGGAATCGTCTTCAGTGCATTTTTTGCTCTAGGGATCATCTTGATTTCCTTCGCCAGAAGCTCCACGGATTTGTATCATATCCTCTTCGGAAATGTTCTAGCAGTCCGGGATTCTGACATGCTGTTGACTGCCGCTGTGCTTATCATCGTCTTGATCTCAGTGCCGCTTTTCTATAAACAACTCAAACTGACTTCCTTTGCGCCGACGATTGCAAAATCATATGGTTGGAACATCAGTGCCATCAACTATGAGTTAATGTTTTTGCTGACACTAGTTGCTGTGACTTCGCTGCAAACAGTCGGGACGATTCTGGTGATCGCAATGCTGATCACACCGGCTGCGACAGCCTACCAACTGACCGATAAATTGCTTGTCATGATTGTCCTGTCGACAGTATTCGGAACCCTCAGTTCGATCGTAGGGCTTTACTTCAGCTACAGTTACAACTTGCCGTCTGGGGCGACGATTGTTATGGCAGCAGCTATATTTTTCATTGTGGCATTTATTTTTGCACCGAAGAAGGGCCTTATCGGTCAATTAAGAAAGGAGAATTTACTATGATGAAGAATAAATTATTGCTGCTTGCTGCGGTGCTGTTTGTAGGTGTTTTGGGAGGCTGCGGAAATTCTCCGGAAAATGACAAAGGAAGTACGGATGCACCAGGCACAACAGAAACCAAGCTTAAAGTTGTCTCCACCAATTCCATTATCGGCGATATGGTAGAAAAAATTGGAGGGAATCTGATCGATGCGCACAGTATCGTGCCTGTCGGAACCGACCCGCACGAATACGAACCTTTGCCCGAAGACATTCGAAAAGCCAGCGAAGCTGATATCGTGTTTTATAACGGATTGAATTTAGAAACTGGCAATGGCTGGTTTGATAAATTGATGGAAACTGCTGGTAAGACGGAAGATGAGGATTACTTCGTTGCCAGTAAAAATGTCGAACCGCTGTATCTGTCGGGCAACAGTTCGCAACAAGATCCGCATGCTTGGTTGGACATTTCCAACGGCATCCGTTACATCAATGAAATCACGCGCGTCATGAGCGAGAAAGATCCTGAAAATAAAGCAGCCTATGAAAAAAATGCGGAGGCTTACATTGCCGATTTGACGGAACTGGACAGCGAGGCAAAAAAAGAATTCGCTGATATCCCCGAGGAAAAGAAGCTCTTGGTGACGAGCGAGGGAGCTTTCAAATATTTTTCCCAAGCTTACGGATTACAAGCCGCTTATATTTGGGAAATCAATACCGAGAGTCAAGGTACACCTGATCAGATGAAGCAAATCATTGAAAAAGTCCGAGATTCTGAAGTTCCGGTCCTCTTCGTGGAGACGAGCGTCGATCCCCGAAGCATGGAACGATTATCAAATGAGGTGGATCTTGAAGTCTTCAGCAATCTGTTCACGGATTCCGTTGCGGAAGAAGGGGAAGACGGCGACAGCTATTACGATATGATGAAATGGAATGTAGAAAAGATTCATGAAGGATTGAGCCAGTAAAAGAGATTCGTTACCCTTCTGTTAGGGTGCTTGACATTTTGAACTGGTATCGCTAAATTGGAGAAAAGTATATCGTTATTCATGCTTATTAACCATTTGTATAACCTGATACCAGAAGAGGGGGCCACTCATGACAGCAGCATCATTCACTTTTCAATCAAGCGATAGTACGGAAATCTTCGTGATGAAATGGTCTCCGGAAGACCCGCAAAAACCGAGAGCGGCTGTCCAGCTTGCTCATGGCTATGCAGAACATATCGGACGCTATGATGCTTTTGCTGGCAAGCTGGCGCAAGCAGGAATCGTCGTCTACGGAAACGATCATCGTGGCCATGGTAAAACGAACAGAAATGCCGACGAAGCAATCTGTTTTGCGGATGAGGCGGGATTCGACAAGGTCGTCGCGGACATGCGGGCGCTGACTGAAATCATCCAAGCAGAAAATCCCGATATTCCGCTGTTCCTGTTTGGCCATAGCATGGGCTCTATGTTGACCAGACGCTACATCCAGTTGTACGGGGACGATCTTGCCGGCGCAATTCTGTCCGGTTCTGGAGTGTTTTCGAATGCATTGCTGAAGCTGGGGACAGTCGTGGCAGCATCGGAAATCAAAAGAAATGGTCGCGCCCGTCCAAGTCGTTTGCTGGACAAACTGGTCTTCCAGAACTTCAACCGGGACTTCAAGCCTGCTCGGACGGATTTGGATTGGCTCAGCCGGGACGGGGCAGAAGTCGACAGGTTGTTGGCGGATCCATTGCGTGGAAAGATCGGTTCGGCCGGTTATTTCCATGATTTCTTCAGCGGTTTGTTGGCCATGAACGATGCTGCGAATATCCAATCGATACCGAAGGGTCTGCCGCTGCATTTCATTTCAGGCACTGCCGACCCGGTCGGAGGCAAGGCCGGAAAAGTCATCGTCCAGATATGCAAGGCTTACCAACAAGTTGGCCTTAAGGATGTAAGCTACAAACTGTATGAAGGTGCCCGCCACGAACTGCTGAATGAGACGATCAAAGATGAAGTAGTGCAGGACATAATCGAGTGGGTTATTGCTCGCCTGTAAATCGTATGGCCTGCGTAAAATGAAGGAAGCTTACCTACTTATCCTGTAATGGGGAATGTAGGTAAGTTTTTTTACTTTGACCAGCTCAATGGATATTTGTAACCGCTATAAGAATGCTTGCCCTGCTTATCCTGAAAATAAGGTTGCTTACAATTTTAATCCTATGCTATGATGGCTGAGTGAATTCATTAAATTTTAATTAAATTAGAATGATGAAACATGTCATTATTTATTTTTGGAGGTAACTATGGATAAAGCATTAATTTTTATGGCGATGGCCGGCTATATGTCGATCATCATCGGAATCGGCTTCTACTACTACAAGCGGTCGAACGAAAGCTCCGATAACTTCTTCCTGGGCGGACGCAGTCTGGGCCCTTGGGTCGCCGCAATCAGTGCAGGAGCTTCGGACATGAGCGGGTGGCTGCTGATGGGTCTTCCGGGCGTGGCTTATTGGTCAGGCTTGTCCGACGCTTTCTGGACAGCGATCGGATTGGCGGCCGGAACAGCGCTGAACTGGATCATCGTTTCGAAACGGTTGCGTCATTATTCCGAATCGGCGAGAGCGATCACGTTGCCGGAATTCTTCAGTAATCGATTCCATGAGGACAAACGCGTCATCTTGACGGTTTCTTCCACATTCATCTTCGTGTTCTTTTCCGTCTACGCAGCCAGCTGCTTTGTTACGGTAGGGAAGCTCTTCGCAACCTTGTTCGAAGTGCCTTACATCCCAATGATGATCGGCGGAGCGGTGTTTGTCGTATTCTACACATTCATCGGCGGATTTTTGGCGGAGAGTGTTTCCGACTTTATGCAGGGCATCATCATGATCGCGGCTTTGGCTGTTGTATTGGTAGGAGGCGTCCTGCATGCTGGTGGCCCGGGAGCGGTCATCGATAATCTGAAGGGTATCCCAGGGTTCTTGGATTTCTTCGGCATCGCAACTCCGACCTTGGTCGACGGGGTCCAGCAGGCTGATGGCGCGTTGGCTGCCTTTGGACCTGCCGGGGAATACGGCCTTATCACAATCGCTTCGAGCATGGCATGGGGACTGGGTTACTTCGGTATGCCGCAAGTGCTATTGCGCTTTATGGCTATCCGTTCGGCTGATGAAATCAAGCAATCACGCCGCATCGGCATCATCTGGACGACGCTTTCGCTGACTGCTTCCGTCCTGATTGGTTTGATCGGGCGCGCGATGTTCCCGATGGCCTTGACGACGGCCTCGACTTCGGAAACGATTTTCATCGAAATGTCGACGCTACTGTTCCCGCCTCTATTGGCGGGGGTCGTCATGTCGGGCATTTTGGCGGCGACGATCAGTTCCGCGGATTCTTATCTACTGATCGCCGCAAGTGCCTTTTCGAAAAACATCTATAAAGGCGTTCTGCGCAGGGATGCTTCAGATCAGCAAGTCATGGCGATGACGCGGATGATCCTGATTGTCTTGGCAATCGTCGGAATCATCATCGCTTTGGATGAAAATTCCGTCATCTTCACGATCGTATCCTTTGCATGGGCGGGCTTCGGTGCGACATTCGGACCGTTGATGCTGTTCTCCTTGTTCTGGAAAAAAACGACGCGGCAAGGCGCTATCGCCGGTATGTTGACGGGCGGAATCGCTGTTTTCATCTGGAAACTTCTGATCAAACCGATCGGCGGCGTATTCGGCATCTACGAGCTGTTGCCGGCATTCATCCTTTCCTGTGTGGCGATCGTGATCTTCTCTTTGATCGGGGAAAAACCGTCCTCTGCGATGGAAGCGGAATTCGAAATGGTGAAAAGCCAGTCGAAAGCTTAAAAATAGTGCGCATAAAAAAACAATCCGAAAAGGATTGTTTTTTTTATGCGCAGTGTTGGGTGCATGCAAAATCCAATAGCCAAACCTGAACTCCGGCGAACCGTTTGTTCATCGAAGGAAAATAGCAAAATTCGAACCGCAACTCCGACGAAGAGGGCTTCGGCGGAGGACAGCGGAGAAACCGATCTTGACCTCCGATTAGGCCCTTCTTCACCGGAGTTAGGAGAGGAAAGGCGAATTTAACTCTTTCGGTATGCAGGCGAGTTCAGGGTGATTCATGAATGTTGCGAAACAACTGTTTAAGTATCGTTCGGGAAACCCGGTTGAAAAAAATTATAATTTTCTATCCAAAATCATTGACATATACGCTGTATTTGTATAGAATTTAGCTTGCATAAATTGAATATCTCTTATTAATAGCCGTTGAGACGAGGGGTCGAAGATACGGTGGCAAACCAATCAATCTAATTTTTTTCAGTACTGATTGATATTGGGTGCCCAACCTGAGCGTAGGATTATCCAAGTCCTATGAGCAATAAGAGGAAAAGCAGCTGATAGATATCGAAGCTTTCCTTTGGTTGGAGAGCTTTTTTTATGCCCATTTTTTATATCAAAGGGGGAAATCTATTTGGCTGAAAAGGTTTTATTCAATTCAGACACTTATTTGGAAGGTCATTCCGACAAAATCACTTACCAAATTTCTAACGTTAAAGCAAAAAATATTACACATATCAAAATGCCGCTTTTCGAAGCGCTTGTTAAATATGCGAAACAGGACGTTACACCTTTCGATGTCCCTGGACATAAAATGGGTGCGCAGATGACGCCATTTAAGATGGCGGTCGGTGATATGACGATGCAGATGGATGTCAACTCCATGAAAGAATTGGACTTGTTGAGCCATCCGCAAGCCGTCATAAAAGAAGCACAGGAATTGGCTGCAAAAGCATACAATGCCGATCAGGCCTTTTTCTTGGTGAACGGTACGACTGTAGGCATCCAAGCGATGATCATGAGCGTTGTGGGGCCGAACGATTCGATCTTGGTTCCCCGCAACTGCCATAAGTCAGTAATGAGCGGGTTGATCCTGAGCGGCGCAAAGCCGATCTTCATCCAGCCCGAAATGGATTTAGCCTTCGGAATTTCACACGGCATTTCCGTGGAACGCATCATCAAAGGCTTGGATGAAAATCCTAAAGCGAAAGCTCTTTTGGTCACTTATCCGACTTATTTCGGGTCTTTGAACGATCTGGAGACGATCTGTGATATCGCACATGAACGCGGTGTCGTGGTCATCGTCGACAGTGCGCATGGCGCGCATTTGCCGTTCATGCCCGGAAAAATGAAGGATCCGATGAAAGCTGGAGCCGATGCGGTGACTTATTCCATGCACAAAACCGGCGGATCTTTGACGCAGAGTTCCTTGATGGTGATGCAAGGGGAGCGCATTTCCGCAACAAAATTACAAAAAGTGCTGAACATGCTGCAATCGACAAGCGCGAACTACTTGTTGATGAGCTCGATCGATGCCGCACGCAGCGAATTGGCGATGTACGGCAAAGACCGCTACAAAAAATTGCGTCCGATCGTCAGCGAAGCGATTGAATCGATCGAAGCATTCGGCGACTATGAAGTATTGAAATCCGACTACATCAAAGATAAATTTGACCAGACTTATGACTGGACTAAATTGGTGATCCGTGTCAACGACATCGGCCTGACCGGCTTCGAAGTCTACACAATCTTGAAGGAAGAATACGGCATCCAAATGGAGTTGGCTGAAGGCTATGTCGTGATGGCAGTTATCAGCACAGCCGATACGCGCGAATCGATCGGAAGACTGGTTGATGCCTTGATGGATGTACGCAGACGCTACAAAAAAGCAAGCCAACATTTCGATGCGCACGTGATGACTTGCAGCATCAACAAATTGGCCTGCAGCCCGCGTGACGCCTTCTATGCCGACAATGAAGTGGTCGGTATCGACGACGCAATCGGCCGCATCAGTGCTGACTCGATCATGATCTACCCGCCAGGAATTCCGTTGATCATCCCTGGTGAAGTGATTTCTGAGGCAGTCGTGCAGCATTACCACTACTACAATGAAACTTTAGGCAATGTCCTGACTGAGGAAAAAATGCCTCATCAGATCAAAGTCCTGAAAGACTAATCAAGCGAAACAACAATCAAATAGCATACAGTTGGAGGACGGCAGAAAGTGAAAAATAACATGAACATCCAGACCTTTATCGGCTGCGAATCTTCATTTGAAGAAGCATCTACCGTATTATTCGGGATCCCATTCGACGGAACAACCAGTTTCAGGCCAGGCACGCGCTTTGCGATGCAGGCGATCCGCCAAGATTCATTCGGCTTGGAAAGTTATTCCCCTTATTTGGATCGCGATCTTGAAGAAGAGGCCATCCATGATGGCGGAGATCTGGATCTGCCTTTCGGCAACACAGAACGCGTCTTGAACGATATCGCAACCTACACAAAAGAAGTATTGGACAGCGGCAAGAAATTCTTGATGGTCGGCGGCGAGCACCTCGTGAGCTTGCCTACCATCGAGGCTGCCTATGAAAAATACCCGGATCTGCATGTCATCCATATCGATGCCCACACAGATCTGCGTGAAGACTACATGGGAGAATCCTTGTCGCATGCTTCAGTCATCCGCCGCTGCTTCGATTTCCTGGGAGACGGCCGCATTTTCCAATTCGGTATCCGCTCCGGTTTGAAGGAAGAATTCGAATGGGCGAAAGAGCATACTTATATGGAGAAATTCACCATCGATACGCTGCCTCAGATTGTGCAGCAATTGAAGGATGTTCCCGTTTATGTGACGATCGATTTGGACGTTTTGGATCCTGGCACTTTCCCTGGAACTGGCACACCTGAGCCGGGCGGCATTACCTACAAGGAATTGTTGGCGGGTATCGCTGCGTTGCAGGACTTGAACCAGATTGTTTCAGCTGACGTCGTTGAACTTTCTCCGCAATACGACCCGTCAGGCGCTTCTACCGCTATGGCCTGCAAGACCGTCAGAGAAATGCTTTTGACGCTTACTAAATAGAAAAAAATCAATTACCCGACCTTAAAATTAATCAAGGTCGGGTATTTTTTAATAATAAATAGCGGCTGCAGGTCAGAATGAGAGGATACAACCAGTTTTCATTAAAAAGTAATGAAAACGATAACTGTTTACATCGCCATGTTATAAAATCTGTCACAAGTCAGTAACCGGTCGCCAGGTTGTATAATTGTGTTATATCAAATGTTTTTTTCAAAGTTAATATTGTTACTATCAAAAAAAAGATGCAACTAATTGTGAAAAAATGAATGAAAATGGATTGTATTTAAATTAGAGTTTGATTATAATATCAGAATAACATAATAGAAAGTAGGGACGCCGAAATGAATAGTTACACTCCTCCAAAAAAACAAGGAATGTATGATCCCGCCTACGAGCATGATGCATGCGGTATGGGATTTGTCGTTGATATCAATGGAAATGGCTCATATAAATTAGTCTCTGATGCGTTGGATTTATTGGAAAACATGGAGCATAGGGGTGCTTCCGGCGCTGATGCCAAAACAGGTGACGGAGCAGGTATCATGGTGCAGATTCCTCATCATTTTTTCAGCAGGGAGTGCGACGTCCTAGGAATCCATTTGCCTAAAAAAGGCGATTATGGAGTAGGGATGCTCTTTGCCCATAAATATGACGATCTACGTCACGAACAAATGAGAATGGTGGAAGAGATTGTCACTTCCGAAGGTCAAAAAGTGTTGGGTTGGCGTGAGGTTCCGATCGACAGCTCAGAAATCGGTGTGACTGCAAAAGCAGCCATTCCGCGTTTTATCCAAGTCTTTGTCGGTAAAGGAAATCCTGAGATGACTGAAATGGATTTCGAACGCAAATTGTTCGTCATCCGTAAATTATCCGAAAAACTAATCGTACCGATGAGCGAAAAAAGAGGCGGCTCGTTCTATTTTGCTAGCTTCTCTTCGAAAACGATCGTCTACAAGGGGATGTTGACTGCAGAACAATTGCGCAGCTTCTATCTTGATTTGACGGATTTGGATTTCACATCCGCTTTGGCGATGGTCCATTCCCGTTTCAGTACGAATACCTTCCCAAGCTGGGAAAGAGCTCATCCAAACCGTTACTTGATCCACAATGGCGAAATCAACACAATCCGCGGCAACATCAATTGGATGCGCGCCCGTCAAGGCAGCATGTCTCAGGATCTGTTGGATGCCAGCGAAAAAATCTATCCGATCGTCGACGAAACAGGGAGCGACTCTTCCCAATTCGACAACAATCTGGAATTCTTGTATCTGAACGGCCGCTCATTGCCGGAAGCTGTCATGATGATGGTTCCTGAACCTTGGGAAAAGAACAAAACGATGTCGAAATCCAAAAAAGATTTCTATAACTTCAACAACTTCTTGATGGAACCATGGGATGGTCCTGCAGCAATGGGCTTCACGGATGGCGAAATCGTCGGAGCGGTGTTGGATAGAAACGGTTTGCGTCCGTCCCGTTACTATGTGACGAAAGATGATCGCGTAATCCTTTCATCCGAAGTAGGTGTCGTAGATGTGCGTCCGGAAGATGTAGCCTATAAAGGCCGTCTGGAGCCAGGCAAGATGCTGTTGATCGATACGAAGCAAAAACGTATCATCTCGGATGAAGAAATCAAAGAAACTGTCGCTGCTAAACAACCTTACGGAGAATGGGCTGAGAAGCACATTTCCAAAATGAAGGACTTTGCGCCAGCTTCATTGACCGCAACGGTTGAACCTGAAGAGTTGTTGCACCAACAGAAAGCTTTCGGTTATACGTTCGAGGACATCCAGTTACTGATCAAACCGATGGCCGTTACCGGTGGCGATTCAGTCGGAGCAATGGGGATCGATTCTCCATTGGCAGTCTTATCGGACAGACCACAGATGCTTTATCTGTACTTCAAACAATTATTTGCGCAAGTTACGAACCCTCCGATTGATGGGATCCGTGAGGAAATCGTTACTTCCGATACCATGCTTGTCGGAAATTGCGGTAACCTGTTAGATCCGGATAAGGCTGATACGCATGCCATCTACTTGGATAGCCCGATTTTGACGGATTCTGAATTAGCGAAAATCAAAGCACTGCAGGATGACAAATTCAAAACGGTCACTCTTTCCCTTTTATACCGTGTCGAAGAAGATGCGAAAGGGATGGAAAAAGCTTTGGAGCGTCTTTTCCGTGAAGCGGACAAGGCCATTGCTTCAGGCGCCAACATTTTGGTCCTTTCCGACCGCGGCGTGAACGCTGAATGGGCAGCCATTCCGGCTTTATTGGCTGTTTCCGGTCTGCATCATCACTTGATCCGCGAAGAAACACGCACGCATGTCGGCCTTGTGCTGGAATCCGGTGAACCAAGAGAAGTGCATCATTACTGCACATTAGTCGGGTACGGCTGTAACGCGGTCAATCCATATTTGACTTACGCGACTATCCGCGAACTTGCTGAAGAAGACTTGTTGGACGGACTGGATGCTGAAGCAGCGGAAGCGAACTACATCCACGCAGCTGTCCACGGTATGTCCAAAGTATTGACCAAGATGGGTATCTCAACGATGCGCAGTTATCATGGCGCACAAATTTTTGAAGCGTTGGGAGTCAACAGCGAAGTTGTCGCTAAATACTTCACAGGCACGCCTACCCGTATCGAAGGTATCGGTATGCAGGAAATTGCCACAGAAAACAGAATGCGTCATGACAGTGCCTATAAAGCTACAGCACCTTACAGCGAAACGCTGGGAGTGGGCGGTCATTTCCAATACTCGGCCATGGGTGAAGAACACTTGTACAATCCGAGCACGATCTACCGTCTGCAGCAAGCGACTCGCCAAGGGGACTATGAGCAATACAAAGAGTTCTCCCGCGAAATCAATGCTGATACGAACGCATACACACTGCGTCAACTGATGCAATTCAAGCCAAACGTTCAAGATGCGATTCCGATCGAAGAAGTCGAATCGGCTGAAAGCATCGTGAAACGCTTCAAGACCGGAGCGATGTCCTACGGTTCAATCAGTATCGAAGCGCACCAAACCTTGGCGATCGCAATGAACCGCCTCGGCGGTATGAGCAACTCTGGTGAGGGTGGCGAAGATCCAAGCCGTTACGAATTGGATGAAAACGGAGATTCCCGCAACAGTGCCATCAAGCAAGTCGCTTCGGGACGTTTCGGCGTAACGAGCCACTACTTGGTGAACGCGAAGGAAATCCAGATCAAGATGGCCCAAGGCGCAAAACCGGGTGAAGGCGGACAATTGCCAGGACCGAAAGTATATCCTGAAATTGCCAAAACACGTGGGTCCATCGCTGGTGTAGGCTTGATTTCACCGCCTCCGCATCACGATATCTACTCGATCGAAGATTTGAAAGAATTGATCTTCGACTTGAAGAATGCCAACCGCGATGCGCGCATCAACGTGAAATTGGTTTCTGAAGCCGGCGTCGGTACGATCGCTGCCGGTGTTGCGAAAGCAAATGCCGATACAATCCTGATCAGCGGTTATGACGGCGGTACAGGTGCAGCGCCTAGAACCAGCATCCGTAATACCGGCTTGCCGTGGGAACTGGGCTTGGCTGAAGCGCACCAAACATTGGTGTTGAACAAATTGCGTGACCGTGTCCGCGTCGAAACGGATGGTAAACTGTTGACTGGTCGCGATGTTGCGATTGCCTGCATGTTGGGTGCCGAGGAATTCGGCTTTGCGACAACACCGCTAGTTGCTATCGGCTGTGTCATGATGCGTGTCTGCCACCTGAACACATGTCCAGTGGGTATCGCTACGCAGGATGAAACACTGCGCAAAAACTTCCAAGGCAAACCGGAATACGTCGTGAACTTCATGATGTTCGTTGCCGAAGAATTGCGTGAAATCATGGCGAAATTGGGCTTCCGCACAATCAATGAAATGGTTGGACGCAGCGACAAGCTGAAGATGAAAGAAAATGTGAAGCATTGGAAAGCGAAGACAGTCGATCTGTCCAGCGTATTGTACCAACCGTATGCAGCACCGAATGTCGGCAGATACAACATGACGGAGCAAGACCACGAATTAGAGAAAACATTGGATATGCGCCGTCTGTTGAGAATTGTGAAACCGGCCATCGATTCGAAGAAACGCATCGTAGCGAAATCAGCTATCCAAAACATCGACCGCGTTGTTGGTACCATCATCGGTAGCGAAGTATCGAAAAAATATGGTGCTGAAGGCTTGCCGGAGGATACGATCCAATTGACCTTCGTGGGCTCGGCAGGACAAAGCTTCGGAGCATTCGTTCCTAAAGGGATGACATTGACGCTGGAAGGCGATTCTAATGACTATATCGGTAAAGGCCTGTCCGGTGGTAAAATCATCGTACGCGTACCGAATGAGGCTACATTCGCACCCGAAGAAAACATCATCACCGGTAACGTCGCTTTCTATGGCGCAACCAGTGGTAAAGCATACATCAACGGAATCGCCGGAGAACGTTTCTGCGTCCGTAACAGTGGCGTGGATGCAGTCGTTGAAGGGATCGGCGATCACGGTTGTGAGTACATGACCGGTGGAACGGTTCTGATCATCGGGAAAACCGGACGTAACTTCGCTGCCGGGATGTCCGGCGGGGTAGCTTATATCCTTGATTTCGATGAAAACAACCTGAACATGGAAATGGTCAGTGCAACGACAGATTTGAACGACTTAGAGCATGATACAATCAAGCGCATGCTGCAGGAGCATATGATCTTTACGGGAAGTCCAAAAGCGCAAAACATCTTGGCTAACTTGGATCAAATGAAATCCCGCTTCACTAAGGTCATCTCCAACGACTACAAGTTCATTCTGGAAAATATCGAAATAGCGAACCAGATGGGCATCACTGGTCAAGACGCAATGCGTTATGCCTTTGATGAGCGCTACAAACCAGTTGTGACAAACTAAGGAGGAGGGATAAGATGGGAAAAATTACTGGATTTAAGGAATATAGCCGTTCCAATTATGAAAAGATTTCTCCGGAAGTCCGCATCAAAAATTGGGGCGAGATGCGTGAAGAAACATCAGAAGAAAAAATTCGGACTCAAGCGTCCCGTTGTATGAGCTGTGGCATTCCGTTCTGTTCAGCAGGCATCATGTTGCCGAACGGGGCGTCCGGTTGCCCACTGCACAATCTCATCCCCGAATGGAATGACATGGTGTATCGTGGCCAATGGCAAGAAGCGTACGAACGTTTAGCCTTGACCAATCCGTTTCCGGAATTTACAGGACGTGTCTGTCCTGCCCCTTGTGAAGGATCTTGTACGGTAGGACTTATCGGTGAGCCCGTTACGATCAGCAGCATCGAATACGAAATCATCGAACATGCTTTCCAGAACGGTTGGGTTAAACCGGCTAAAGCTCCGGCAACCGGCAAACGCGTAGCGGTTGTCGGCTCCGGTCCTGCCGGCCTTGCGACTGCGCATTACCTGACTTCAGTCGGGCATGCGGTCACTGTCTTCGAAAGAAGCGACCGTCCGGGTGGTTTATTGATGTACGGTATCCCGAACATGAAATTGGACAAGGATATCATCCAAAGAAGACTGGATATCCTGGAAGAAGCTGGCGTAGCCTTTGTCTGCAACACCGAAGTCGGTAAAGACATCAGTGCGCAGGAATTGGTCGACACGTATGATGCAGTTGTTCTTTGCGGCGGCGCAACCCGCGCCCGCGGCATCAATGTCGAAGGCAACGACGCAAAAGGCGTACACATGGCTATGGACTTCCTGACTGCAAACACACAAAATATCCTTGCAGGCGAACCGCAGGAAAGCAAAATCTCTGCCAAAGACAAACACGTCATCGTAATCGGTGGCGGGGATACCGGTACGGACTGTGTCGGCACATCCATCCGTCATGGCGCGAAGAGCGTGCACCAATTCGAAATCATGCCGAAAGCTCCGGACAAACGCGATGCAGATACGAACCCTTGGCCAGAATGGCCTAAAAAGCTGAAAACGGACTACGGCCAAGAAGAAGCGATTTACTTGACCGGATCGGATCCGCGCAGCTATGAGATCAACACGACTAAAGTCGAAAAGAATGAGGCAGGCGAAGTTACGGCTGTCCACACTGTCCAGATCGAATGGAAACGTGATGCGTTAGGCAGAATGAATCCAGTTCCTGTCGAAGGAACCGAAAAAGTCTGGAAAGCGGACCTTGTTCTGCTGGCTATGGGATTCACCGGTCCTGAAGATACGATTCCGGATGAATTAGCTTTGAAACGCGATCTGCGCAGCAATGTTCAAGCAGCAGAGGGCGACTACAGAACAAACGTTGACAAAGTCTTTACGTGCGGCGACATGCGCCGCGGACAAAGCTTGGTCGTGTGGGCGTTGCAAGAAGGAAAACTAGCTGCAGGCGAAGTAGACCGTTTCTTGTCAGGCGACACAGCCATTTATTAATCAAGTGAAAAAACCGAAGCAGCGGGGAATCGCAGCTTCGGTTTTTTGACATTGGCGGCGGTTCTGCGGCCGAGGTGGGACCCGAAGTGTGTGCGCAGCTCCGGCGAGCCAACGCACACCGGAGCTGATGCCGTCCCGGAAGTTGTTTCCTCCGGTGAACGCACATTCGAATGCAACCTAGATCAAAGAAGCAAAGCTGGTGGAACAGCCTGAATAAACCCGTATATTGAATTGCGAAATATACGCCAAAAAAATGGTATAATACTAGCAACAAATCCTTAAGTGATTCAAAAAGGAAGATTCGCAGGAAAAGAAAGGGTGCAAAGTTGTGAAAAATTGGAAAAGCGTGGCGATTGCCTATGGCCTGCCGGCAGTTGTTCTTTTAGGATATTGGTATACGGCATTGACCCCGGTGTCGATCCAGTCGCCGGAGTTTTGGACGAACATGTTTTTGTATTTGGTCGCAAGTGCGGCATTGATGAATGTCTTGGATCGGTCGAAGTCCGATCGCGTCAACAAAATTACCGGAGCCGTCATCGGGATAAGCATTGTCTTCTTGATTGGGGGGATGCTGTTCGGCTCCCAAATTTTAAGGGCCAAAGATTACGCCAGCCTGATTACGCATACGGAAGGCGATTTTGAGGAGGACCTGACCATCACGGACCCTTCACAGATACCAACGATCGACCGCGATATGGCGGAGCGTCTGGGGAGCCGTAAGCTTGGCGAAGTCCTCAATTTGGTTTCGCAATTCGACGTCAGCACGGAATACACGCAGATTGCTTACAAAGGCGGTTCGGTCCGCGTTTCGCCATTGGAATATGTCAGCTTTTTCCGCTGGTTGAACAACCGCGCCGATGGCATTCCGCATTATGTGACCGTTGATATGGTGACGGGAGATGCTGGATTGGTGAATCTCGAAAAGAACATCCATTATTCGCATTCCGGCTTTTTCGGGGATGACATCACGCGCCATATCTTTTTCAACTATCCGACTGTGATGTTCGAAAATCCGGTCTTTGAATTGGATGAGGAGGGCAATCCGTATTACATCGCGCCCATCGTCGATAAGAAATTCAGCTTTATGGGACCCAAGGAAGTCGTCGGCATTTTCGTTGTGGATGCCTCAACCGGTGACATCGTGCGCTATAGCGTTGCTGATGTGCCTGATTGGGTAGACCGCGTATTCCCGGCGAACATGGTGATGACGCAGATCAACTACAACGGGCAATACCAAGGCGGATACCTGAACAGCGTCATCAGCAAAAAGGGTGTCATCCAAAATGCGCAAGGCTATAACTACATCGTGCTGAATAACGATTTGTACCTGTACACCGGTCTGACTTCCGTTGCGGCAGACGAATCGAACATCGGTTTTGTTCTGGTCAATTCCAGGACCAAGGAATCGAAACGCTACAACATCAGCACGGCGACCGAATGGAGTGCCATGGAGAGCGCCCAGGGATCGGTGCAGGAAAAAGGCTACACCAGCACATTCCCGCTTCTGTTCAACATGGAAAACAAGCCGGTCTATCAATTGTCCTTGAAGGATGATGCCGGTTTGATCAAAATGTACGCCTTTGTGAATGCGACCAACTACCAGAAAGTCGGGACCGGCAATTCCTTGGCTGCTGCGTGGAACGCTTATACAGGCGGTGTCGTTTCGACGACAACCGAGGAGGAGGAAGAGGTCGTCGAGACCGAAACCCTCAGCGGTGCCATCACTGCCATGGAATCAGTCGTCATCGACGGCGAAACGACTTATTACTTCATGTTGGAAGGCGATGCAGAAACCATCTATGTCGCTAAAGTTTCCATCGACAAGCAGTTGCCGTTCATCAAAGCCGGTGACAGCGTGACGATAGAAGTGGACGGCGCTCGCGTCGTGTCCATCATCAAACAGTAAGTGCAATCGGAAGAAGGGTCTGCCTCATTTGAAGGTGGGCTCTTTTTTGTTTGCTCTGGTGACTGTGGTGTTGCTGTGCCGGAGGAGGAAAGCCAAAAAGATGATCACCTCCGACCACAGCGGCTTCGCCGGAGTTCGGCCGTTCCCGACACAGTCTCCTCCGGCGAGCAATCGCTCATCGGAGTTGGACTGCCTGGCGCAATACCGTTCTCCGATGAGGGCACTCTCAGCGGAGCTGACATTCAAAAAACAACCATTGGCTATACAAACGGATAAAAGGAAAAAACAGCGAACCGCAAATGCAAAAAATTGACGGAACAAGGGCTGTTGTTGCATAGTAAAGATAAGAATGCATGCGAAAGGAAGCGCTGCGCCATGGCAAACAAAGTGACCCATCCGATCCTGTTTCAAGGAGACCTGCAAAAGAAAGGACCCTATTTTGAAGGATGGTATTTCAAAAGTGTTTCGGCAGATGAAAAGACAGTCCTTAGCCTGATTCCCGGCATCTCGCTCACAGCAGAAGACCCGCACTGTTTCATCCAATATTCCTACGTCTATGTCGGAGAAGCGCTCGAAAAAGAGCTGCGGACCGGCTACATCCGCTACCCCTTATCTGCGTTCAAATGCAACCAGAGTCCTTTTGTGCTGAAAGTCGGCAACAGCGTTTTTTCGGAAACGCTCGTCAGTGTGCATCTGGAAGAGGATGATTTCCGGATAGAAGGCATCCTGAAGCTGGGGCCTTTCCAAAAGATCAAACGGACAGCGCTGTCGCCATCTATCATGGGTTTCTTCGCCTACATCCCGAACATGGAATGCTATCACGGCGTTATCAGCATGAATCATGCCATCGACGGAACTGTGGCGATCGGAAACAAAACCCGTGATTTTACTGGCGGTAAAGGCTACCTTGAAAAGGATTGGGGGACGTCTTTTCCGGAAGAGTACGTCTGGATCCAATGCAATCACTTCCGGGACGAGGGGACGAGCCTCTTCTTCTCGGTGGCGAAAATCCCTTTCCGCGGGTCCTCGTTTGAAGGGTTCATCTGCAGTTTCATGCTGGATGGAGAGGAGTACCGTTTTGCGACCTATAACCGCAGCAAATTCACTTTGGGTTTGTTGACCGATGATCGGATCGAAATCGAAGTGTCGCATGCCTCCGCCTCCCTCACCATCTGTGCGGAAGTGATCCACGGCGGGGCTTTGCTGGCGCCGACCGAGGATGGGATGGACAAAATCGTCAAAGAAGGCCTTTCCGGCGTCGTCACAGTTGACTTCAGCGACAAGAAAACCGGCAAAAATTACCACGACGTCGGGAATGTGGCCGGCATCGAAGTGGTGCGCTAAACGTTTTGTAGAGCGGAAAGGAGGAAAGGGGAATGAACCAAAATCTTTTTACTTACCGTATCCAAACAAGCGGAAAACAGTCGCTGACGAATATTGATGTCTACCTCGAGGACGCTTTGGCGAAAAGCGGCGTGAAGGACGGTATCATGGTCGTCTTTTGTCCGCATACGACAGCCGCCATCACGATCAACGAAAATGCCGATCCGGATGTGCAGAAGGACCTGAATTGGGGGTATACGGATACGTTTCCGAACAAAGGCAGCTATCACCATATGGAAGGAAATTCCGATGCCCACATCAAGTCATCCTTGACCGGAGTCAGCGAAACGATCATCGTGACGGAAGGACGGATGCTGCTGGGCACTTGGCAAAGCATCTATTTCTGGAATTTCGATGGCCCGCGTAACCGCAAATTCCATGTGAGGATCATCGCCGGATAAATGTTCGATTTGTATTGCGAGCATATTGTTTCGAATTAGAGATAATGACAAGTATAATGAAAGAAAAACAAGCGGTAGGTGAGTGCACAATGCTGGAGGATATCAAAAAAATATTTGCGGAACATGAGCCGGAGCCGATCGGGGATCAACGCAATTTTTCCGTCTTGATCCCTTTGATCAGAGTGGATGGGGCACTTCATGTGCTTTATGAAGTACGGGGTGAGCACATCTCCCAACCAGGGGATACGTCATTCCCGGGCGGCGCGGTGGAGCCGGGGGAAAGTTTTGAAGCGGCGGCGATCCGGGAAACCATGGAAGAGTTGAACCTAAAGAGCGAAAATATACAAATTTTGGGGGAAATGGACTACATCATGAATGAGCGCGCGATCATCCATTGCTTCGTCGGGGAAATCGTCGGTGTGCACAAGGAGGATATCCGTTTCAATAAAGAAGTCCAGGAAATCTTCACGGTGCCACTGCAGTATTTCATGGACAACCGGCCCACCTATTATTCTTCGACGGTTCGGCTGGAGCATCCCGATGATTTTCCGTTTGAGTTGATTCCAAACGGGAAGGACTACAAATTTAGGGTCGGCGTCCATTGCGTGCCGTTCTACCACCTTGAGCATCATCGACTCTGGGGATATACCGCGAACCTTACCGACCGCTTCGTCAACATACTGGAGCAAAATGAGCAATCATCAAAAAAAGCATGAAGGGGCTGACTCGCTAAGAGCCAGCCCTTCATGCTTATTGGCGCAGAATCACAAACTATCCGTTTTCTCGACGCTATGTCGCTGCGAACACCTGAGAGTCTGCCAATCTGTCGACTGTTCGATATTCGCCGCCGTTCCTGAAGCCGACAGCAAGATTTTAGTTTGACAAAAAACATAAGCCGGGCACCTCGAATGAGGCTGCCCGGCTTCCATCAATTCAGCTGTGACCAAACACCGGAAATCCTATTTGCTGCGGTTGCCCGACTGTTGAAAATAATCCAATCAAACGCTGAAAATATGATCCCGATACTTTTCGAAGCTGTCGTGCACATGCGGCTGGACTTTCTTCAACGAAACAGGTCTGCCTTCTTCATTCAGGAAGCAATGCTTGCTTTTGCCGGTCGTGCGTAACTCGCCAGTTGCGATATCGATGACACGGTAGGTTAGGCCCAATTTCACTCCGCTGTATGAATCGATTTCGGTCAGGACATAAACGGAATCCCCGAAGCGGACCATCGTTTTGTAGTGCGCTTCGACGGAAAGGACTGGGCTGATGATGCCGGCTTCCTCCAATTTGGCATAATTAGCGCCGATCTGATCAAGGAAATCCACCCGGGATTCTTCGAACCAACGGATGTAATTGGAATGGTGGATGATTTTCATCTGGTCCGTTTCATAGTATTGGGCGAGGTGTATATAGGGTTTTAATTCATTTTTCAAAAAAGGTTCCTCCTTGCGACAGCTCATTGCGGATAAGAAAGAGCTATCCGTAATGAACTGTCCATCTTCTTGCTAATAGGTAGCTGGATGTCCGATTCATCGTGGTAATCGGACAACTCTCGAAGCGAGTGGTCGCTGGATGTCCGATTCATCGCAGTAATCGGACAACCGACGGAGCGAGTGGTCGCTGGATGTCCGATTCATCGCAGTAATCGGACAACCGACGGAGCGAGTGGTCGCTGGATGTCCGATTCATCGCAGTAATCGGACAACCGACGGAGCGAGTGGTCGCTAGTTGTCCGATTCATCGCGGTAATCGGACATTTATTGATATGACTGTGGGGAAAGCGGCACGAAAGGGAGGTCTCCTTTGGAGCCTCCCCTTCTTGTACATATTATTTTGCTTCGATCTCGATCAAGAGGTCTCCAGCTTCGATCTGATCTCCATCGATGACATAGATCTGATCGACGACACCGTTGATTGTGGAACGGATCATCGTTTCCATCTTCATCGCTTCAGTGATCACGACTGGATCGCCTTGGGAAACGCGATCGCCGCGTTTGACGAGAACTTCCAATACAGAACCCGGCATCGTTGCGCCGACGTGTTCTTTGTTGGTAGGTTCCGCTTTTTTGCGGATCGCTTTCGTACTCGTGATGGACATGTCTTTGACTTCAATTTCACGGCCTTGACCATTCAATTCGAAGTAAAGGATACGCATACCGTCCGAATCAGGTTCACCGATCGAGTTCAATTTGATGATCAAAGTTTTTCCTTTTTCGATCTGAACTTCAATCTGCTCGCCCATACGCATGCCATGGAAGAAAGTAGGGGTGTCAAGTTTTGTGACATCGCCAAACTTGTCGTAGACTGCAACGTAATCCAGGAAGATTTGCGGGTACATCAGGTAGCTGATGACATCCTCATCGCTTGCTGGACGTTGAATTTTTTCCTCCAACTCGGCTTTCAAAGCCACAAAATCGATAGGCTCACGCATGCTGCCTGGTCTTTCTGTGATGGCTTTTTTGCCTTTCAGGATGATTTCCTGCAATCTTTCAGGGAATCCGCCTGTCGGTTGGCCCAAGTCGCCCTTGAAGAAGCTGATGACGGATTCAGGGAAGTCGATGGTTTCGCCTTTTGCGTAGACATCTTCTTCATTCAGTTTGTTTTGGACCATGAAGAGGGCCATATCGCCGACAACTTTTGAGGATGGGGTCACTTTCACGATATCGCCGAACATTTTGTTGACGTCAGCGTACATTTCTTTGACTTTATCCCACTCGTCGTTCAAGCCGACAGCATTCGCCTGTTGTTGCAGGTTCGTGTATTGTCCGCCCGGCATTTGGTGGTCGTAGACTTCCGTTGAAGTCGTCTGGATGCCGCCTTCGAATTCTTCATAGTAATCACGGATATCTTCCCAATAACGGTTGATTTTGTGCACGTTGTGGATGTTGATGTCCGGTTCGTGCTCGGAACCTTCCAATGCATAGAACAAGCTGCTCATGCTCGGTTGGCTGGTCGTACCGCTCATGGCACTCATGGCCACGTCCACGATGTCGACACCGGCTTTGATCGCTTCTGAGTACGTATAGATGCCGTTTCCGCTTGTATCATGCGTGTGCAGATGGATCGGCAGATTAACGGTATCCTTCAACTCGCTGATCAGACGGTAGGCCGCTTGCGGTTTCAAAAGACCCGCCATATCCTTGATTGCGATGACGTGTGCGCCCAGTGATTCCAGCTCTTTGGCCATCTCTTTGTAGTATTGGATCGTGTATTTCGTTTGTGTCGGATCATTGATATCGCCTGTGTAGCAGATGGCTGCTTCAGCGATCTTATCGTTGTCGCGCACGTACTGGATGCTTCTTTCCATCTGCTTCGTCCAGTTCAAGCTGTCGAAGATACGGAAAACGTCGATCCCGTTTTTAGCGGCAAGTCTGATGAACTCTTCCAAACCGTTGTCCGGATAGTTTTGGTATCCGACCGCATTCGATCCACGGAACAGCATCTGCAATAAAGTATCCGGCATTTGCGAGCGCAGTTTCTTCAATCGTTTCCAAGGATCTTCGCTCAGGAAGCGGTAGGCAACGTCGAAGGTAGCTCCTCCCCACATCTCGGATGAGAACAATTGCGGAATTGCTGCTTGCGTTTCGGCTGCGATGGCTTGCATCTCATTTGTGCGGATGCGGGTAGCCAACAAACTTTGGTGCGCATCACGGAAAGTTGTATCCGTCAAGAGCACACGGTTTTGGTCTTTGATCCATTGGCTCACGGCTGCAGGGCCTTTTTCATCCAAAATATTTTTGGCTGTAATGATTTTTTGTTCCGGCACGACAATGTCGGTCGGGATTCTAGGCTTATCATAGAATTTCTTGTGGCCTTTTTGGACGCCCGGGAAGCCGTTGACCGTGATGTTGCCGATGTACTGCATTGTTTTGTTACCGCGGTCGCGCGTTTTAGGGAATTCGAACAGTTCCGGCGTCGTATCGATGAAAGTCGTTTTCGCATCGCCTGACACAAAGATCGGGTGCGTGATGACGTTGTACATGAACGGGATGTTCGTTTTCACGCCACGGATACGGAATTCGATCAGGGAACGTTCCATTTTACGGACAGCTTGATCGAATGTCGAAGCTTGTACGCATAATTTCACCAATAGGGAGTCGAAGAACGGTGTTACGACCGTACCTTGGAAACCGTTACCCGCATCCAAGCGGATACCGAAGCCGCCTGGAGAACGGTAAGTGTTGATTTTTCCGGTATCAGGGAAGAAATTGTTCAAGGGATCTTCCGTCGTGATCCGGCATTGGATAGCAGCGCCGATCAACGGGATATTTGCCTGTTGCGGGATACCGATTTCTTTATGCAGATCTTGTCCTTGTGCGATCAGGATCTGTGATTGTACGATATCGACTCCTGTAATCATTTCTGTGATCGTGTGCTCCACTTGGACACGCGGATTCACTTCGATGAAGTAGAATTGATCGCCTTCCAAAAGGAATTCAACAGTTCCGGCATTCACATAGCCGACGTGTTTCATCAATTGAAGAGCAGCGTTACAGATTTCATGGCGGACTTCATCCGACATGGAAACGCAAGGTGCCACTTCGACCACTTTTTGATGGCGGCGTTGCACGGAGCAGTCGCGCTCGTAAAGGTGAACGATGTTGCCATGCTCATCCCCTAAAATCTGGATTTCGATGTGTTTAGGATCTTGGATGTATTTTTCGACGTAAATTTCGTCGCTGCCGAATGCGGCCAAAGCTTCACTGCGGGCTCTTTCGAAACCTTCGCGGGCTTCTTGTTCGTTGAAGGCCATACGCATACCGCGTCCGCCGCCGCCCAAAGCCGCTTTGATCATGATCGGGTAGTTGTAGGTTTCCGCAAACTTAATGACTTCGTCGATGTTTGCGACTGGACCGTCCGAGCCAGGGATTGACTGGATGCCGGCTTCTACAGCTGCAACTTTTGCTTTGATTTTATCGCCAAAAATGTCCAGATGTTCCAAAGAAGGGCCGATGAATTTGATGCCTTCTTCTTGGCAGCGTCTGGCGAAGTCGATATTTTCAGATAAGAAACCATATCCAGGATGAATGCCGTCTGCACCGGAATCTTTAGCGATGCGGATCAGGTCTTCGATGTCCAGATAGGCGTCGATAGGCTTTTTGCCTTTTCCGACCAAATAGGCTTCATCTGCTTTAAAACGGTGCACAGAACCTTCATCCTCTTGCGCATATACGCCAACAGTAGGGATTCCCAGTTCAGTCAGTGCACGAAATACACGTATCGCGATTTCGCCGCGATTTGCAACCAAAACTTTTTTCAATATTTCCACCTCGCCAATTTATTAAATTCAGAAACATTTCTTATACAATGATTAAAAATGATTCGTGATTTCCGCCAAAGATGAAAATTTGGCGAGAGAAATCAATTATATCTTTTTAATTATTCATTTTACACATTATTCTGCTTGTTTACAACTACCTTTTTAAGAATCTATTAATAATTGAAGGAAATGCCGTTTTTGGGCAAAATACGAACGATCATAAAAACTTCCGTTCATAACATAAGCATATTTTTCGTAATAAAAAATATAACGTGCTATTATGAGAATGATTTTGCGTCTAATGCGAACAATCTTTCGTGAGAGGGTTTTGCTCATTTTCTGTGCTAAAATAGATAACAAAGGGAAGTGAAACGGTTACACATTAATGTGACGGTGATCCGAAAAACAGTCGTAAAAAATGCGGAATGCAGAAAAGAAGAGGGGGATTTGTACGTGAGTGAACCAAAGACAGGCAAACGCACACCATTATTTGAATATTATAAAGCGAACGGCGTGAAACTGATCGATTTCGGAGGCTGGGAGATGCCGATCCAATTTTCCGGTATCCTGGCCGAGCATGAGGCTGTCCGTGAACGAGCGGGACTTTTCGATTGTTCGCATATGGGAGAAATTGAAATATCCGGAAGTGAAGCGGAAAGCTACCTGAACAAGCTGCTGACGAATGGTGTCAGCGTCATGACAATCGGTCAGGCCCAATACAATATCATGTGTTATCCGGATGGCGGGGCAGTGGATGATGTCATCCTTTTCAAAATGGACAATGAGCGCTACCTGTTGGTCTGCAATGCATCCAATACGGATAAAGTCTATGCATGGATGCAAGAGCACAATGGATCTGATGCGATCCTAAAAAATATTTCCGACAGTATCGGTTTGCTTGCCCTGCAAGGACCGGCAGCCATCAAAATCCTGAAGGAACTGACGGATGCCAATCTGGATGCCATCGGAAATTACCATTTTATCGAGGACCAGGAAGTGGCGGGCATCCCGCATGTCCTGATTTCGAGGACGGGCTATACCGGTGAAGACGGTTTTGAATTGTATTTGGCGGGTGAGCAGACCGCTTTATTGTGGGGAAAACTGTTGGCCGCCGGAGAAGCCCACGGTGTGCTGCCTTGCGGACTCGGTTCCCGGGACACGCTCCGATTGGAGGCGGGGATGCCGCTCTACGGGCATGAATTATCGGAAAAAATCAATCCGTTGGCAGCCGGTCTGGGATTTGCGGTCAAAACGAAAAAAGCGGGCGATTTTATAGGCAAAGCGGCTTTGGCGGCAATCCGCGAAAATGGACCAACCGAAAAAATCGTCGGTTTCGAAGCCACCGAAAGAGGCATCCCGCGCGAAGGATACAAAGTCTTCTCAGCGGACGGGGCGGAAATAGGGGTAGTCACTTCCGGAACACAATCACCGACTTTGAAGAAAAGCATCGGGATGGCCTTGGTGAAGTCGGAAGCGGCAACCATCGGCACGGAGATCCAGATCGAAATACGCAACAAGCGTATCCAAGCGACGATCATCCCCAAGCCCTTCTACAAAAGAGCTAAATAAATAGCTGATAAGCAATTATACTAATGAAAAAAAATATTAAACCAGCGCAGTGCGCGGAAGGATGATCAAAATGGCAGACCACAAAAATTTTTATTACACAAAAGAGCATGAATGGGTAGAAAAGATCACGGACGATACGGTGCGCATCGGCATCACGGAGCATGCGGCAGAACAATTGGGCGACATCGTGTTCGTTGATTTCGTGGCTGATCTGGATGCGGAATTGGCCAAGGGTGACGAAGCGGTCACTGTCGAATCCGTGAAATCCGTCTCGGAAGTCTATGCGCCGGTTTCCGGAACAGTGACGAAACAGAACGAAGCTTTGGCTGATGCACCTGAAACCGTCAATGCAGAACCGTTTGCAGGCGGCTGGATGTACGAAATGAGCTTGAGCGATGCCAGCGAATTGGATGAGTTGTTGAGCTACAACGAATACGAAGCATTCGTGGCTGAGGAGGAAGCATAAAATGACTGAGGAGCAATTCCGTTATTTACCGGATACAGCCGAAGACGAAAAGGAAATGCTTGCCGTCATCGGGGTTGAAAGCATAGAGGACCTGTTCACGGATATCCCTGAAGAAATTCGTCTGAAGGAAGAACTGGCGATTCCGGCTGCCGTCTCCGAATCGGAACTATTGAAGCAAATGAAAGTTTTGGCCGAAAAAAACATCAGCTCCGGGCAGATGCCGATTTTCATGGGCGCCGGTACTTACGATCATTACATTCCGAGCGTCGTCGATGCGGTGATTTCGCGCTCCGAATTCTACACAGCCTATACGCCCTATCAGGCGGAAGCCAGCCAAGGGGAGCTGCAGGCGATTTTCGAATTCCAATCGATGATCAGCGAATTGACAGGGATGGAAGCGACAAACTCTTCCTTATATGATGGGTTCGCTTCCTTGAGCGAAGCTGTCGGTTTGGCCGCTGCCGTCACGAAACGGACCGAAATCGTCCTCTCGCAGGCGGTCCACCCGAACGCCCGTGCCGTCGTCCACGCCGCCGCAAAGGGCCGCGGTCTGGAAGTCATCGAGGTTTTGATGGAGAAGGACGTCACCAACTTCAATGTGACGCGATGCCTGACGACTCCGGATACCGCTGCGATTGTAGTCCAATACCCGAATTTCTTCGGATCGGTGGAAGATTTGGCTGTCGTCAAAAAGATCGCCGAGGACAAAGGCGCGCTGTTGATCGTGATGGCCAATCCGTTGGCGCTGGGGATCCTCGAAGCGCCCGGCAAACTGGGGGCGGATATTGTCGTCGGCGACACGCAGCCGTTCGGTTTGCCGATGTCATTCGGCGGCCCGCACTGCGGTTACTTCTCGGTGAATCAAAAGCATATCCGCAAAGTTCCTGGCCGGATCGTCGGGGAAACGCTGGATGCCGATGGAGAGCGCGCCTTTGTGCTGACTCTCCAGAGCAGGGAACAGCATATCCGCCGCGAAAAAGCGACTTCCTACATGAGTTCGAACCAAGCCTTGAATGCGTTGGCCTCTGCCGTCTGCATGGCGGCCCTCGGGAAGCAGGGCGTCCAGGAAATGGCCCAGCTGAACGTCGACAAAGCGGCTTATTTTGCCCAGGCCTTGCAGGATAAAGGCTTCGCAATCCTGAACCAATCGCCATTCTTCAATGAGTTCGTCATCGATCTGCCTTTCCCGGCCGAAGAAGCGAACCAGGCTTTGCTGGAGGCGGGCATCATCGGCGGTTACAGCTTGGCGGAGACTTATCATAAACCGAATCAGCTGTTGGTTTGTGCCACCGAAAAACGCTCGAAGGAAGAAATCGACCGATTCATTGCCGTATTGGAGGGTATGAAGCATGCGTAAAACGAAAAATGTGATCTTTGAATTGAGCCGTCCGGGGCGCATCGGCTACAGCCTGCCGAAAAGCGATGTCCCCAAAACGGACTTCAGAGCCAAACTGCCGGAGCATCTTGTCCGCACACAGCCGGCCGAACTGCCGGAAATCAGCGAACTGCAGCTGATGCGCCATTATACCAACCTTTCCCAGGACAACTTCGGCGTGGAAAACGGCTTTTATCCGCTGGGATCCTGCACGATGAAATACAACCCGAAAATCAATGAGGTGACCGCCCGTTTGGACGGGTTCGCCAATATCCACCCGTATCAGCCGGTGGAGACCGTGCAGGGCGCGCTGCAGTTGATGCACGAACTGCAGGAAGATCTGGCGGTCATCACAGGCATGGACGGCGTTTCTTTGCAGCCGGCAGCCGGAGCGCACGGCGAATGGACCGGCTTGATGATGGTGCGGGCCTACCATGAAAAGAATGGCGACCTGCAGCGCACGAAAGTTTTTGTTCCGGACAGTGCCCACGGGACCAACCCGTCAAGTGCGCATATCGCGGGCTTCGATGTGGTAAGCATTCCGTCGACCGCTGAAGGGTTGGTCGACCTCGAAGCTTTGCGCAATGCAGTCGATGACCAGATCGCCGCTTTGATGCTGACGAATCCGAATACGCTGGGGTTGTTTGAGCGCGACATCGTTCAGATCGCCGAAATCATCCACGGAGCTGGGGGATTGCTGTATTACGACGGCGCGAACCTGAACGCAATCCTCAGCAAAACGACGCCGGGCACGATGGGCTTCGATATCGTCCATCTCAACCTGCACAAGACTTTCAGCACGCCGCATGGCGGCGGCGGCCCGGGAGCCGGTCCGGTAGGCGTAAAAGCTTATCTGAAGGAGTTCCTGCCGATTCCGCGAGTGGAGAAGACGGAAAAAGGCTATGTGCTGAATAGCGATCATCCCGCTTCGATCGGCCCTGTAAAAGGCTATTACGGCAACTTCGGGGTCCTGGTGCGGGCCTACACCTACATCCGCACGATGGGTCCGGTCGGCTTGCGCAAAGTTTCCGAGAGCGCCGTATTGCATGCCAATTACTTGCGCAAACTTCTCGAAAATGATTTTGACACGCCGTACCCGGTCATCTGCAAGCACGAATTCGTCCTCTCAGGCAACCGCCAGAAGAAAGGCGGCGTCCGGACATTGGATATGGCCAAACGCTTGCTGGATTACGGCTATTACGCTCCGACCGTCTATTTCCCGCTGATCGTCGAGGAAGCCTTGATGATTGAACCGACGGAAACCGAAAGCAAGGAAACGCTCGATGACTTCGCAAACGCGCTGATCACGATCGCCCGTGAAGCCGCTGAAACGCCGGAAACCGTCACCCAGGCCCCGCGCCATACACCGGTCAGAAGGCTGGATGAAGTGCGCGCCGCAAGAGTGGTCAAGGTGAAATACTGATTTGTTTTCATAAAATGAACAGCCCCCGCTGATCCATTGATTAATGGATCGGCGGGGGCTGTTCGTTGTCTGCGTACTGGTTATTGTGCGACGGTCTGTTCAAGCAACAAGTTCATGTTCAGGAAGCCGCGCTCGCTCTTCAGTTGGAAAGCACGCAGGCGTTCATTAAAATCGACGACATTCTCGCTGTCAAGAAAAACCAGCGCCCATTTTTGGGCAGGGACAGGTCCGATGTTCGTTTCGATTACGGCATCGTATTCCGCCATTCCGGCATCTTTGACTTTCAGCATGAAAATGCCGGTGCTCGGGCAGCCGCAATCCTCGCCGACCGCATAGAACAGGCTGATGTCCTTGAGGTCGTAGCGTTTTTGGATTTCCGCAATGGCGGAATCGGTAAAAGTAAATTTCATGATGTGATTCCTTTCTTTCTGTATATTAACCGCAAGTGGCCGTTCGGGGAAACTGCCTATCCGGTTCTGTTTCCTTATTATTAGTATACGACAAATCCGCATAAAAACAAGAAAAGCCATCTTCCGGAAGGAGGATGGCCAGGCTTATCAGTCTGCCTTGACGGTCTGTTTTCTTTTGCGGATATACCAAATGATGACGGCAACCCCGACAATAGCGATGATGACATAGGCGATGTTGGAATAGATGTCCATGTAATGCACAATCGTTTCCCATTGCGACCCGACCGCCGCGCCCAAGTAAATCAGGACGGTATTCCAGATGACGGTACCGATCGTCGTGAACAGAAGGAAAAGGCCGAAGTTCATGTTGGCCATTCCGGCCGGCAAAGAAATCAGGCTCCGGATCAACGGTACGAAACGGCAGAAGAAGACCGTCCAGAAACCGTAGCGATCGAACCAGGAATCCGCTTTGTGGATATCCTCATGTGTGATGCGCAGGAAGTTGCCGTACTTGTCGACGATCTTATCCAATCTTTCGACATCCAAAAGGGTACCGACTCCATAAAGAATCGCAGCCCCAATCACGGCTCCGATTGTAGCGGCGACGATCATCAAGGGGATGTTGAGCTCCGTGGTGGTTGTCATGAACCCGCCAAAAGTCAAGATGACCTCGGATGGGATCGGCGGAAAAAGGTTTTCGATCATAATCAAAAATGCTACACCGAAGTAGCCAAATTGCTCCATTATGCTTTGAATCCAAGCTTCGATAGTGATTCACTCCTCAAAAATTAGTTCTATATTATTCCAATGTTCTAATCTAACTATACACGAAGCACCGGCATTTTCAATTTATTTTGAACATTCTTAAGAAAATCATATCACTGGAAAGGTGTCAATAACATTTTTGCAACCCTTCGCGACGCCTCTCTGGCGGATTGTTCTTTTTACATCACTGGCCAACTTTGGTAGAATCAAGGGTATATGGAATGAAAATAATGAGAAGGTGGGGAGAGTTTTTGGCAAATCAAAAAAAGTCGGCCCGATTGTTTTGGATACTGTTCAAATCAACGTTTGTGCTGAGCGCATTTACCTTCGGCGGCGGGTATGTCATCGTGCCGTTGATGCAAAAAAAATTCGTGGAAGAACTCAAGTGGATCGATTCGGATGAAATGTTGGATCTGGTGGCCTTGGGGCAATCCGCGCCGGGTGCGATTGCCGTCAATACGTCCATTTTGGTCGGCTACCGGATGGCGGGTTTGCTGGGGGCTTTGGTGACGGTCTTCGGAACGGTTACGCCACCGCTTATAATCATAACAGCTGTGTCCTATTTCTATATGAATTTCCGTGAAAATCCGGTTGTGGATGCTTTGATGATCGGGATGCAAGCCGGTGTGGCAGCGGTCATCGTCAATGTCGTCATCGGGATGGTCAACGGTGTCATCAAACAACGCGATATCGTGAATACGTTATTGTTGCTTGCGGCATTTATCGCTTCCTATTTCTTCGAAGTCCATGTCGTGCTGATCATTTTCTTGGCGGGACTGATCGGTTTCATCAATCTGAGCTACAAGGCGAAGATGGGGGTGGGCAAATGATCTATTTAGAATTGTTCTGGTCCTTTTTCCAGATAGGGTTATTCACAATCGGTGGCGGCTACGCTTCCTTGCCGCTGATAAAAAATGAAGTCGTTGTGAACCAGGGCTGGTTGACGATGCAGGAGTACACGGACATCATCACCATTTCGCAGATTACGCCGGGCCCGATCGCCATCAATTCGGCGACCTTCGTCGGGACAAAAGTGGGCGGTTTTGCGGGAGCGGTGGTGGCGACGCTTGGCACGGTCACGCCTTCGATCATCCTTTCGCTGATTTTGGCATGGGCTTACTATAAGTACCGAGACATCAAAATCATGCAGGGAATCCTCGGTGGGCTTCGTCCGGCAGTCGTGGCTTTGATTGCTGCGGCGGGACTGGCGCTCTTTGTGGCTGCCTTATTCCAATCGGGCGGGACAGCGGTCGGCGGAATCACCATCAATTTCCTTGCCGTTGCCATCTTCCTTGCGGCACTCTTTGCGCTCCGGACCACGAAGATCGATTCAATCTGGCTGATATTGGTCTCGGGAGCCGTGAGCATTCTCATCCGTTTATTCAGCTGATAGGGTGTATAATGAAAAGATAGCCTATTCGCTTCATTAAGCTTCATTTTAGAAAGGAACTTGTCATGGCTTCAAATCATACAGCTAGAGAGATTCAAACCAAAAAGAATTTGCCGAAGAAGTGGCACGGCCTGAAGCCATCACGATTCGCAAAGTACCGCAGCTGGATCAACAGCGGCAACCCGGGGATCTGCGGCACCTATTGCAGCGCCGTGCTGGTGCATGATGCGGTTCTGCAGAAATACAAGCATTCCCTTGATAAAGATACGTTGTTGGCAGGCTTGCTGACGGTCGTTGATAAATTTCTGCCCTACAAAGGAACCTTCTTTTGGGATGTGCAGCACGGCCTGAAAGTCCTGCTGGCGGATATTCCGGATTGGACCGTAAAATCGGGACTCATCACGGAAAAAATCGTTCCGGCGTTGTTGGATCGCCCGGACCCGGTGCCTGTCATAGTCGGAACGACGCGGCTGTTCAACAGCAAGTACAAAAACCATTGGGTGGTCGTCTATGCGTACGGCTACAACGAAGACGGAAAGCTTTACTACAAAGCCTACGATAACCACGGCCGCTATCAGGCCATCTTGCCGGCATCGCAGACGATCGGGTGCGTGTGGCTGGAAGAGAAAAATTGAGAACACTACAGATAGTAACGGAGGAAAATAATGAGGGAATATGATTTTATAGCCATCGGAGGAGGCAGCGGTGGCATCGCGACGATGAACCGTGCGTCAGAATACGGTGCTAAAACAGCTGTTATTGAAGGGAAGTTGTTGGGGGGAACCTGCGTGAACATCGGATGCGTACCGAAAAAGATCATGTGGTACGCCTCCCAAATATCCGAGGCAATCCACAAATACGGACCGGATTATGGGTTCGATACTGGCGCGCATAAAATCGATTTCCCGACCTTATTGAAGAACCGGGATGCCTACGTCGAGCGCTCCCGCAACTCCTATCAAGCGGGCTTCGAACGCCGCAATGTCGATGTGATCGAAGGCTTCGCCAAATTCGTCGACAACCATACCGTTGAAGTGAACGGGGAGCTGATCCGCTCGAAACATATCCTGATCGCGACCGGCGCAAAACCGATCCGTCCGCGGATTCCTGGCGCTAAACTCGGCGACGTTTCCGACACATTCTTCGAATGGACCGAATTGCCGGAGAAAGTCGCTGTCGTCGGTGCGGGCTACATCGCGGTCGAATTGGCGGGCGTTTTGCACAATTTGGGCGTGGATACGCATCTTTATGTCCGCTACGATTCGCCGCTGCGCAAATACGATGACATCATCATCGAAGGCCTGATGCAGGAAATCGAAAAGGACGGTCCGACGCTGCACACGCATGCTGTCTCAAAAGCTGTCGAAAAAAATGCGGACGGCACTCTGACGCTGCATCTCGAGGACGGCAGATCGGAAGTCTTCGACAAGATTATCTGGGCGATCGGACGGACCGCCAACATCGACGGTCTCAACATCGAAGCGACGGATGTGAAAGTCAGCGACAAAAAGTTCGTCATCGTCGATGAATACGAGAACAGTTCCGTTGACGGCATCTATGCAGTCGGGGACGTGAACGGCAAGAACATGCTGACCCCGGTAGCAATCGCGGCCGGCCGCAGATTGTCGGAACGCCTTTTCAACAACAAACCGAACGAGAAACTGAACTACGACAACATCCCGACCGTTATCTTCAGCCACCCACCAATCGGCAGTGTCGGATTGAGCGAAAAAGACGCCTTAGCGAAGTTTGGCGCCGATCAGGTGAAAGTATACAAGTCAACCTTTGCGTCGATGTACACGGCCGTTACAGCCCACCGACAGCTTGTGAAGATGAAGCTGGTCTGTGCAGGAGAGAACGAACAAGTCGTCGGCCTCCACGGCATCGGTTACGGCGTCGACGAGATGATCCAAGGCTTTGCGGTGGCCATCAAAATGGGCGCCACCAAAGCCGACTTCGACAACACCGTAGCCATCCATCCGACCGGAGCGGAAGAATTTGTGACTATGAGGTAGAGAGCGCGATGCAATGCGCGACAGAACGCGCGAGATTCCCCGCCAAAACCGTTTTGGCGGGGAAACTGAATACACTTCACAGTGAGATAGCCCGCCAAGCGTATTTTGGCGGGCTATTTCAGACGACAATGAGGTCATTTGCCCCGCCAAATGGGATTTGGCGGGGTATTTCTATGAAACGACGAACAAAGCAATCCGATCTAACTAAGAATTCCAATAAAAGTTCATGAATGTGAAGAGCAATCACCGAGCTTACGCGCATATTACATTTGAAAACAAAAATAGAGGTGAGTACTATCGCGTACAAGGAACGGACGAAGTCGAAGCTTTTGAACATTTATCAAATATTGTCTTCACGCATGCATTTGTCAAACGATGACTACTATTATTATCTCAATCTATTGAAGGGATTCGAAGGGGAGAAGCGTTTCGATGAATTCACGGAAAAACTGAAAGAGTTTTGCTTGATTCTTAACGATCTGCAATTGGAAATCAGGCGATCTTCTTTCCAAATCGATACCTTACTAATCTTGTTTGACAGAATAATTTTATTTGAGATAAAAAATTACGAAGGGGTGCATTATTGGGGAAAAGAAAAATTCACCAAACTCAATGGAGTTGTTATGGAGAATCCTGCATTGCAACTTCAGAAGACGCGAGTTCGGTTGGAACTGCTGCTGTCGGAATTGGGCTGTCAGATGAAAGTGGAGGCATTTGTCGTTTACGTCAATCCGGAATTCACATTACTGGGCGCTCCTGCTGATGAGCAGTTGCTGCTGCCAACCCAGATTTCTGGATATTTTGGGAATCTGCGTGTGGATACTGCGCCAACTGAGGAACAGATAAAATTGGCGGGTACACTGACAAAACTCCACAAGCCGGATTACCCAAGCAAAATGCCGGAGTATCGCTACGACCAACTAATAAAAGGAATCCCGTGCACCGCATGCGGTGCTCTCTTTGGAACATTCATTGGCCATCGTCAATCATGCGCGAACTGCGGAAAGAAAGTAAATGTCAAAAATGCAATCAAGACTGGCATTTCGGATTTCCGCTTGTTGTTTCCGAATGAACGAGTTACTTCAGCTCGTATGACAGATTGGTGCGGAACTGGCCGGAGGGACCGTATCTTTCGGGTTTTGAGAGATGAGTTTACTGCGAAAGGCAGCGGGAATGCGCGCTATTACGAATAATATTGCGGGCAACATTTATGTGGAGGGGATAATCTGATTCGCATATCTGTTCCAAAGGCGAAGCCCCGCAATTATTCTGTCTAGGAATTGAGTTTGGGCTCAAAAATAACCCGCCAAAATCAATTTGGCAGGGAAAATCAGTCCCGAACACCACAAGAAAACCCGCCAAGCCTACTTCGGCGGGCTAAATCGCCCGCGGACACCAAGAGATTCCCCGCCAAGACCATTTCGGCGGGGAATCTCGATCCGAACTCCAAGCCCGCACACCAAACCCAAACCAAAAAGAAAACCCCGCCACGACCATAAGTCGCGACGGGGTTTTCAAACATTCATTTATTATTCTTTGATTTGGTTCACTTTTTTGTCGTATCCGATACCGCGCAGGATTGCCTTCATAATCTCAACGAATGGGATTACCGACAATGCAGCTGCAACAACGATCATCCATTGTTGACCGGTCATGTCGTAGATGCCGAAGATTGTGTTCAATCCAGGTGTGAATGCTACCATCAACATCAATGACAACGACAACAAGATTGCGTAGTTGAACATTTTGTTGCCGAACGGGTTGACCGAGAACAATGATTTGAAGACTGATTTACAGTTGAAGGCATGCGACAATTGGATGAATCCTAATGTCAGGAAGGCCATTGCTTCACCGATATGCAGGTCAAAACCATAGTAGCCAGTTGCCAACCAGAATACGAACAACGTGATACCACCTTCGTAGATACCTTGGTAAATCATGCTGGTGAATACGCCGTTCGAGAAGAAGTTGGAAGAACGGCCACGAGGCGCTTGTTCCATAACATCTTTCTCAGCTTCTTCCAAACCTAAAGCGATAGCAGGGAATACGTCCGTAACCAAGTTGATCCACAACAAGTGGATTGGTTCAAGGATCTGCCATCCCAAAACAGTTGCGATGAACAAGGTCAACACTTCACCCAAGTTAGCGGAAAGCAAGTATTGAACCGCTTTTTGGATGTTGGCGAAAACTTTACGTCCTTCTTCAACCGCGTGAACGATCGTTGCGAAGTTATCATCAGCCAATACCATATCGGATGCGCCTTTGGATACTTCCGTACCTGTGATACCCATACCGATACCGATGTCAGCTTGTTTCAACGATGGTGCATCGTTTACGCCGTCACCAGTCATGGCAACCACTTTGCCGTTGTCTTGCCATGCTTTAACGATACGTACTTTGTGCTCAGGAGAAACACGAGCGTAGACAGAGTAGTTTTGAACCGTACGCAAGAAATCTTCAGCGGAGATATCATTCAATTCAGCACCCGTGATGACTGCTTCAGCAGAAGAGTTCTCATCCAAGATTCCCAAACGTGTTGCGATAGCGGAAGCAGTGTCTCTGTGGTCACCTGTGATCATGACAGTACGGATACCAGCTTTTTTAGCTTGTGCAATCGAAAGTTTAGCTTCAGGACGCTCAGGGTCGATCATACCGATCAGACCGGCAAAGACCAGATCCGTTTCGACTGCTTCAGTCGTCATTTTTTCAGGTACAGCAGCGACGTTTTTGAATGCCATCGCCAATACGCGCAATGCTTGGATAGCCAAGCTGTGGTTTGTTTCCAGGATTTCTTTTCTGTCAGCATCCGTGATCGGTGAAATGACGCCAGCTTTGATGATGTGCGTGCAGCGTTTCAACAATTCATCAGGAGCACCTTTAGTAGCGACCAAGAATTGGCTGCCTTCAGGGTGGATCGTTGACATCAATTTGCGGTCCGATTCAAAAGGAACTTCAGCAACACGCGGCATGTCAACCAATTTAGCGGACAAATCGAAACCTTTTTCCAAACCGTATTGAACCATTGCTGTTTCGGTAGGGTCACCGATCAATGATTTGTCGTTGGCGATTTTTGTGTCATTCGCCAAGTTCATGATCTTCATGACAGGCAATTCCAAGTCGATGTTTTCATCGGCATCGTGGACTTGACCATCGTAGTAAACTTTTTCGATCGTCATTTTGTTTTGAGTCAATGTACCGGTTTTGTCGGAACAGATGACTTCAGTACCACCCAATGTTTCAACAGCAGGCAATTTACGGACAAGCGCATTTCTGCTTGCCATTTTTTGCGTACCCAACGCCAAGATGATCGTCGTGATGGCAGGCAAGCCTTCAGGAATAGCGGCAACGGCTACGGAGATGGAAACCATCAACATATCCAACCAAGGACGGCCATTGAATCCGAAGCCGATGATGAACATCAATACAGCGATGACCAAAATCAGAATAGTCAAAGATTTACCCATCTGATCTTGGTTGATCTGTAATGGCGTTTTCTTCTCTTCAGCATTTTGCAGCATGTTCGCGATATGTCCGACTTCCGTGTTCATCCCTGTAAGGACGACGACACCTTCCGCACGGCCATAAGTTACGTTAGTACTTGAGAACGCCATGTTCTTGCGATCACCTAAAGCAGCATCAGTTTCAACGTCGCGCAAGTCTTTTTCGACCGGTACTGACTCACCAGTCAAAGCAGCTTCTTCGACTTTAAGTGAATTTACATCGTAAAGGCGGATATCTGCAGGAACAACATCTCCGGCTTCCAATACGATGATGTCGCCAGGCACAAGCAATTCGGATTTGACTTGGATGACTTCTCCGCCACGTCGCACGTTAGCAAGTGGTGAAGCCATTTTTTTCAAAGCTTCGATTGCTTCTTCGGCTTTTTGCTCTTGGAAGACACCCAGGAATGCGTTGATGATAACAACAGCCAAGATGATGATAGCATCAGCGATTTCATGACCGATAGTACCAGAAATGATGGCTGCAGCCAATAGAACGAGAATCATGAAATCCTTGAATTGATCCAAGAATTTTTGCAAAGTGGTGCGTTTTTCACCTGCTTCCAGTATGTTCTCGCCATACTCAGCCAATCTCTTCGCGGCTTCCTCTTTGGTAAGTCCATCTCTAGTCGAGTTAAGTTCAGCTAAGACTTCCTCTTCCGTTTGCGCGAAGAACGCTTTATTCAGTTGTTCTTTTGACACAGTATTTCCCCTCTCTTAACCTGAATGTAGTAGTGTTAAAATGAAAAGAGACCTATGCATAAAATTGTCTGTCAGACAACACTGTATGCATAAGTCTCACTATTTAAGGTAACACCAGCAGATAGGATTACTCTACTTATTGTTGATGGTACCACAGCCTTGTACTGCTAGTTACTCCCCTATGGAGATATTCAGTTTAACACTCGGATTTATTATATCGACAAAATCATGTAATCGCAACAATTTATTACCGAAAACGAAAACATTTAAAAAAAAGGACACATTTCCGCATCAATCGGAAATATGCCCATTCTTATTAAATCAGTGCCAAGATGATGAAGTTAGCCAGGAATAAAGCCGAAGTGAACCACACGATCGGGTGGATTTCGTACGCTTTTCCTTTTACGACTTTCACGATGCAGTAGAAGAAGAATCCTGCTGCGATACCGTAGGAAATGCTGTAAGAAAGACCCATGAAGATGGATGCGAAGAAAGCAGGGATCGCATCTTCCAGATCATGCCAGTTGATTTCCGCGAACGAACCCATCATCAAAATACCGACAAGGATCAAAGCTGGAGCCGTTGCGGCAGCAGGCACAACACCGATCAGAGGCGCGAAGAACGCACTGATGATGAACATTCCGGCAACAACAACAGCAGTCAAACCTGTACGTCCGCCAGCGCCGATACCAGCAGCACTTTCCACGTAAGTAGTCGTATTGGAAGTACCGAAAATCGAACCGATGACCGTACCGACTGAATCGGCGAACAAAGCTTTATCCATTTTCGAGCTGAATCCGGATCCTTCTTCAAGCGCTTTTTCATCTTCCTCAGAGAAGATGCCTGTGCGACGGCCTGTTCCGATGAACGTACCGATCGTGTCGAAAGTATCGGAAAGGCTGAATGCGAAGATGGTCATCAATACTAAAGGCAATTGGGAAGCATCAGAGAACAAGGACAGAAGACCTTCTGAACCGAAAGCGGCACCGAATGTTACGCCTAATTCTGAGATAGCAGTCGAAAGCGAGTTTGCTTGCAGGCTAGCCGTTGAAATGTCGACGACACCCATCGGGATACCCAACAACGTTGTTGCAACGATACCGATCAGGATGGCACCACGAACATTTTTGACCATCAACACAGCTGTGATGACCAAGCCGATCAAAGCCAATAAAGCAGGCATTTGCGTGAAATCAACCAAAGCAGGGACGATGCCGCCGCCTGTCATGACCGATCCAACACCGCCAGCGAATGTTTCTGCTGTTGCGTCATAAGGAGCGCCATTGATGGCTGTAATCGAGCTGGCATCGGAAGTGAATTCCAGAAAGCCGGCATTTTTGATCCCGATATAACCGATGAAGATGCCGATACCGCCGCTGATTGCGTGTTGCAGGCTCTCTGGGATCGATTTGATGATCATTTTTCTGACTTTAGTGACCGTGATGAAAACGTTGAGCAGCCCGCAGATGAAAACCATGGCCAAAGCTTGTTGCCAAGAAAATCCAAGCGAGAAGACGACAGTGTAAGTGAAGAAGGCGTTCAGGCCCATACCCGGTGCCAAAGCATAAGGTACGTTGGCGAAAAGGCCCATTACCAATGTGCTGACTGCAGCGGAAATGATGGTTGCCAAGAAGACTGCTTGGCTAGGCATCCCGGATAAAGAAAGGATTGCCGGATTGACGAAGATGATATACGACATTGCGAAGAAAGTTGTGATCCCCGCAACGACTTCTTTGGAAACCGTTGTTTCGTGTTCTTTGAGTTTAAAGAAATTTTCCATTTTGAAAAGATCTCCCATCTGAATTTTTTTCGGCAGCGACAGGAAACAGGTACAATAAATGATTTCAGATGCTTTCCTTGCTTGCCACTCGACTATTATAACCAATCACATAAAGGCTTGCAATAAATAAGTGAATGATTTAATCATATTTTCACTTTAATGTTCGGAATTTGCTTGTTTTAAAAATGAAAGCGCATCAAAAATGCCATCCTTACATCTTAACGTTAGCATTTCAGCATAATAGATCCTTTTTTTGGTAAATCTGCCTGAGCAGGAAAGCGGGTGATATGCTAAAATGAGAAGGAGCGAAACAGTCTGAAAGTAAGAGGGTGATGAGCGTGAAAGACGAAGTGTTTGTGGTGGGCGATGTCCACGGGGAGATCACAATGCTGAAGAAATTATTGGAAATGTGGGATTCGGAGAAACAACAGCTGATATTTATCGGCGATCTGGGGGACCGCGGTGAAAATTCGAGAGCTTGTTTTCTGCTGGCGAAGGAACTGGTGGAGAAGTACGGTGCCATCTATCTGAAGGGCAATCATGAGGCCATTTTGCTGAATTTCATTGCGGAGCCGGAGGAATACGCCGGCAATTATTTCCTGAACGGCGGGTTGGGTTCGCTGGAAAGCTTTCTGCATGAGCACATCAACGAGGAGTATTCGCCTACCGAAATCGCGATGATGATGAAACATTACTACAAGGATCTGCTCGCTTTTTTGGCGGAGCTGCCAGTGTATCATGAATGGGAACAGTACATTTTCGTCCATGCCGGCGTCGATCTGGGCAAAAAGGATTGGCACGACAGCTCCGAAGAGGACTTCCTCTGGATCCGCGAACCGTTCCACAAAAAGAAGAACCGCACCGGCAAAACGATCGTGTTCGGGCATACCCCGACCTTTTACCTGCACGGCGACAACGACCGTTCGGATCTTTGGATTTCGGACGGCAAGATCGGCATCGATGGCGGAGCCGTCTACGGCGGATCGCTGCACGGCGTCGTGTTTGATAAAAACGGAATGAAAGAAGATTACATTGTACAAAAAAGATGAGCTTGCCGAAAAGGCAGCACCATCCGAAAGGCAGGAGTTTTTAACAAAATGACAGAAACAGCACAACAAATCGTTTTGGACTTGGTGAAAGCCGAGCTGAACCAGTTCAGACCCGCACAGATCGAAAAAGTACTGCAATTATTGGAAGAGGGCAACACCGTCCCGTTCATCGCGCGCTACCGGAAGGAAGCGACAGGATCGCTCGATGAGGTCGAAATCCGCGAAATCGAAGAGCGCCACCAGTACGCAACAAATCTACATAAACGCAAGGAAGAAGTCATCCGCATCATCGAGGAACAAGGCAAACTGACGCCGAAACTGCGCGCCGACATCGAACGCGCCGATAAGATGCAGCGCGTCGAAGACCTGTACCGTCCCTATAAACAAAAGCGCCGCACGAAAGCAGCCATCGCCCGCGAAAAAGGGCTGGAGCCTCTAGCGGAATGGCTATTGAGCGGACCGACAAGCGGATCCGTCGAGGAAAAGGCGAAAGAATTCCTGAACGATGAAATGGAACTTCTTACTATAGAAGACGTTTTGGCTGGAGCCCACGAAATCATCGCCGAAATCGTCAGCGACGAACCGGCTTACCGCGAACACATCCGCGAGTTCACGCGCAAAAACGGCCAGGTCGTCAGCACGGTGAAGGATGCCGAGAGCGACGAAAAGGGCGTCTTTGAGATGTACTACGATTTTTCCCAAGGTGTGGCCACGGCCGTACCGCATCGCATCCTGGCCATGAACCGCGGCGAAAAAACCGGCATCCTGAAGGTTGCGATCGCGGTCGATGAGGAGAAAATCTTCGCTTACTTGGCGAAAAAGGTAGTGAAGAACCCGAACAGCATTGCCGGACCATACGTGAAAGCCGCCTATGAAGACAGCTACCGCCGATTCATCGGACCCTCCATCGAACGCGAATTGCGCAATGAATTGACCGAAGCCGCTGATGCTCAAGCGATCGATGTCTTCGGCGACAACCTGCGCAACCTGTTGCTGCAGCCGCCGTTGAAAGGCAAGGTTGTGCTCGGTCTGGACCCTGCGTACCGCACCGGCTGCAAACTGGCGATTGTCGATGAGACAGGTAAGGTATTGGCGAAGAGCGTCATTTACCCGCATAAACCGGCCAACCAGGAAAAACGCGCCGCTGCCGGCCCAACTTTCCGCAAAATGCTGTCGGACTACAAAGTGGAGATGGTCGCCATCGGGAACGGAACCGCCAGCCGCGAATCCGAGCTGTTCGTCTCCGAGCAGATCAAACAAGTGCCGGATACGGTCTATTACGCCATCGTCAATGAAGCGGGGGCGTCGGTCTATTCCGCCAGCGATATCGCCCGTGAGGAATTCCCGGATTTCCAAGTCGAGGAACGCAGTGCCGTCAGCATCGCCCGCCGCCTGCAGGATCCGCTTGCCGAACTGGTGAAGATCGATCCGAAATCAGTCGGTGTCGGCCAGTACCAGCATGACGTTTCCCAGAAACAGTTGGGCGAACGCTTGGACTTTGTCGTCGAAACCGCCGTCAACCAAGTCGGCGTCAACCTGAACACAGCCAGTGCGCCGTTATTGCAGCACGTCGCCGGCCTGAACAAAACGATCGCGAACAACATCGTCGCTTTCCGCGAAGAGAACGGCGCCTTCGACAGCCGCCAACAATTGAAGAAAGTCCCGCGCCTCGGCCCGAAAGCCTTCGAACAATCAGTCGGCTTCATGCGCATCGCCAACGGTAAGAACATCCTCGACAATACCGACATCCATCCGGAATCCTATCCGGCCGCCAAAGAAGTGTTGGCACTGGCTGGGCTCAGCCTGAAGGATATTGGCACCGAACAAGCTCGAGAAGCATTGGGAGCTTTAGATCGCACTAAAGCCCGTGAAGCGACCGGCCTCGGCAAGGAAACGCTGCAGGACATCATCGCCGGCCTGACCAAACCGGGCCGCGATCCGCGCGACGACATCGCGCAACCATTGCTGCGCCAAGATGTGCTCTCGATGGAAGACCTGAAACCGGGTATGGAACTGCAAGGAACCGTCCGCAATGTCGTTGACTTCGGCGCCTTCGTCGACATCGGCGTTAAACAAGACGGCATGGTCCATATCTCAAAACTCAGCAACCGCTTCGTCAAGCATCCATCCGATGTGGTCGCGGTCGGCGACATCGTGACCGTTTGGGTCGATAATGTCGACACGAACAAAGGCCGGGTTGCCCTGACGATGCTGCCGCAAAAATAATGAGGAATAACTGATGAACGAACAAGAACTGCAGCAGTTGGTGGAACACATTTCGATTACCATTTTCCGGAAACCGTTCCGCCACCGCGCCAGTTTCAACCGCCGACTCAAGACGACAGGCGGACGCTACCACCTGGGAAGCCACGATTTGGATTTCAACCCATTAGTGTTGGAACTTCATGGGGCAGAGGAACTGGAAAAAGTTGTGAAGCACGAACTCTGCCATTACCACTTGCATCTGGAAGGCCGGGGATACCAGCATAGGGATGCCGACTTCCGGAGGCTGCTGAAAGAGAGCGGAGGGAGCCGGTTCGTAAAGGACCTGCGCCAAGCCGGAATTGTTGCGCCGCCGAAATGGCTGTACAGTTGCAGTGCCTGCGGACAGATGTATCCGAGGAAAAGAAGGATCGATCTGAAGAAATATGTCTGTGGGAAGTGCAAGGGGAAACTGCGATTAAGCATTGAATAAAAAATAAACATATTCTAAAAGCCCTGGGAATCTGCGTTCAGAGATTCCCAGGGCTATTTCATTTATAAATGTGATTGAATAAGGGCTTATGCGGCATCATGGTTTTTGATTATGGTAGTTTACGAATGCTGCTCTAACTTCATCTGGAGGAGTCACGAACTTTTCTTCCATCCATCCTTGAATCGTGCCAGCCAGGGTGTAAGTGAATATCCGCGCATCGGTAGAAATTTGTTTCTCTGTTAAATGAACGATTGGAGTCCAGGTTTCTATCAAAGTCTGATGGATCGTATCCAAACTTTTGAGAATGAGCCTTTTTTGAACGTCATTTTGCAAGCATAACGAAATGGCCCGCCGATTTTGATAGACATAATCGAAAATAGTAATATCAGAGGCGTTCATTGATTTTCTTTGAGTCAGAGGATAGCTTTTGAAACTGTTTCTTACGGATTCAGTGAACCCATCCAACAGTTCCTGGGTTATATCATCGAGCAGATCGAACTTATCATAATAATGATTATAAAAAGTCGTTCGGTTATAATCGGCGGTTTCCACTATGTCTTTTACGGAGATGCAAGCGAAACTTTCCGTTTCCAATAACCGCATCAATGCATCCTTGAATAAGTGCTTCGTTCGCCGCGCACTTTTGCTGTTTGATTCATTTAACATGGAAAAAAACCTCCTCAAAATCAATAGATTTCCTTGTAATGTCAATTAAAACGACACGTTAAGCTTCAATGTCCATTTTTTTAACAACTCATCTGAATCTGTGGATTGTATTTAGAAACAAATGATTTAAAATAAAGACATAAACAAAGCACACCACAACCAAGCTGAAAACTCAATCAGCTGGTAACCTTCATCATTATGTACATCATTCAAAGACCACCAACGATTTTCATAATTTTTCTCGATTCAAACTCCTAATTTTTAGATCACCCAAAACAACTCGAAACCATCTTTACCTTCATCAATTAGTTTATCTTCTATGCAATTCAACGTATCAGTATAAATCATCATATTACTCATCTATACAATTCTTCCAAAAATTAATACTTTTTAGTAAGTAAAACATACCTACTTACCAACTGTAAGATTATTTTCCATCGGACAAAATAAACATGTGCTTAAAAATAATTCGTATTGATTTCATTATAATCTGTTTTTAATTGTTTGTACATTGATAACTGCCAACGAAATATTATTTGTTGAGAGCAGAAACTCTATTTTTGAGTGGACAGGGTTCAGAAAGTCCCGCCCATTGACAAATGGAGTTGTTGCTAAATGAAGCGATTTCAATAAGCGGGAAGTCGCCTCATAAACAACAACAACATTAAAAAAGCGGATAGAAAGAGGAGGAAATTATCATGGAAATCATGAAAAGATTGGTTCGCGAAGAAGAAGGACAAGGTATTGTTGAGTATGCTTTGGTGTTGGGTGTAATCTCGATTGCTGCAATTGCATTTGGGCCGAATTTGGTTGAGGCGATAAAAGCTGCATATAATGATGTAATAGCAGAATTAGGTGGAGTTGCAATACCAGATTAAACTGTTGATTCAGGCTTTAATACATTTATTAATTCCCGCTGATTCCGGCGGGAATTTTTTCTAAAAAACCTCATATCCGCAAAAAAATAATGAAATTCCAGACAAAAAATACAAATACAATATTAGCTTAGAAAGGAGCAAACACAATGGCTACCGCAAATAATGCACTGTTACTGATGCTTGTCGCGGCATCAGGATTTTTTGATTTAAAAGAGCGAAAAATTCCGAATAAAATCACTTTTACGGGCATCCTTATCGGCCTAATATTCAATCTGATTACGGGAGGTTGGTTGGGGCTATTTCAGGGTGTCGTCGGTATGTTCGTGGGGTTGGCCATCTTTTTCTTGCCGTTTGTCATGGGCGGGATGGGAGCCGGGGACGTCAAATTGATGGGTGCCATCGGCGCGTTGATGGGCTGGAAGTTCTCGGTTATGACTGCACTATATTCGGCAATCGTTGGAGGAGTTATGGTTGTAATTCATCTGGCCTATACAGGCAAGCTCCGCGAGACACTGAAGAAAATGCTATACGCATTGATAAATCTGCTTCTTCAGTTCTTCATACGTTTAGGATACAGCGAAACGGTTTATAAGGCGCACGAAAAGTTCTCGAAAAATGGACAAGACTACAAAAAAATATATATCCCTTATGGTGTAGCAATTGCAGGCGGAGCCGTTCTGGTGCTGATTGCTTATAAACAAGGCTTTCCCATTTTTTGATCGGAAAGGGTGAAGCAAGTTGGAAATTTTATTAAGGTTAAAAAGAAGCCAGAAAGGGCAAGCGCTTGTGGAATTTGCCTTGGTGCTCCCAGTCCTGTTGGTTTTAGTTTTGGGATCCATCGATGTCGGATGGTTATTGTATGCAAAAATATCAGCCACAGCTGCAGCACGAGAAACGGCTCGAGCAGTATCTGTTCTTGATGCCACAGAATTTGCCAGCGCCAAAGCCAAAGGTTTTGTGGATGAGAAAAAGACCCCGGTTCCGGGTACTGAGACATTTGTTATACTGCCTCCCACCTATTCTGAAGGAGCGCAATTGACTGTCACGGTGACAACATATGTTTCGCCATTAGTTGGTTTTTTACCGACTTCAATTATCCCCGATTCTGTCGAAATCGTAAGCGAAGTCAGTATGCGTCTTGAATAACAACAAGAAATTTCAATTCTAACTGCAGTACAATTCAAAAGAAAGAGGGTGAACCTGAATGAAGACAAAAAAAAGGATTTGGATCATTACAGGCATCTTGGCGTTGCTCACAACCGGAATGATTTATCTCTATCTGAAGCAAGTTGAAGCATCCGCCCAAGAGAATCAAGTCGAAATGAGCGAAGTTGTTGTGGCACTCACTGATATTCCGTCACATGTGAAGGTCACTGAGGATATGCTGGCAATCAAAGAAATCCCGAGCGAAGCGGTGCATGCCGACACGTATACAGCGATCGCTGATGTGGTGGGAGGAACGACAACAACAGAATTGATTGCCGGCGAACAAGTTTTGGCAGAACGGATCGTTGCAACGGATGAAGAAGCGGAACTTTCCTACCGCATTCCGGAAACCATGCGTGCAATCACGGTGGCAACCAGTGAAGTTGATGGTGTCGGGGGCTATGTGATGGCTGGTGATAAGCTGGATATTCTCGTGAGCTATACGCCTTCGCAAGGTGCGCAAGTCGCTTATACCCAACTGCAGAATGTCGAAGTGTTGGAACGAGGTCCTAACGCCGATACGGCGGACAGTTCCGCTTCAGGCGTACCTACTTCATTGACGTTGTTGGTGACGCCCGCACAAGCGGAAGTCATTGCCTTTGGTAGCCTGAACGGTACCATCTACTTTACATTGCGCAATCCGGTCGATACTGCTTGGCAGGATCTGAGCGGCTACGGAACGGATAACTTTGATTCTTGGAGAGAGCGGTGAGAAAAGTGAATAAGATGAAATTATTATTATTGGCGGACTCGGAAACCGAACGTCTGGAAATCACGGAGATGCTGAAAAATATCGACTACATAAACTTGGCCGGCGATTCCATCGATGAGAACAAGACCTGGGAATCATTGGAACGTGCAACGGTTGACATCCTTTTGATGGGATCAAGCTTTAACGGTTCAAGGTATGCTTTTTCGGAGAAAGTGTCGAACCAGTTTCCACATACCAGCATCATCATGGTTGAACAGGAACTCTTAGAAGAGACGATGCACAATGCCCTGTTTGCAGGAGCCAAAGATGTCTTGATCAAACCAATCGATCCGGAAAAATTAATGAATTCTATTTATCGTATCCATCAATTGCAAGAACGCAACGTCGTCACGAAGTCAGATACCCCTCAGAAGAAAATTCGAAAGAGGGAATTAGGCCAAGTGTATACGGTCTTCAGCACCAAAGGCGGTGTCGGAAAAACTTTCGTCTCGATCAACTTGGCGGCTTCCCTGGCGAAAAACCCAGAAAAACGCGTGGTTCTGGTCGATCTGGATTTGGACTTCGGTAATGCGGCACTTGCTTTGAACCTTTATCCGAAATTCACCATTACGGATGTCATCGATGATATCCGCCACATGGACAGTGATCTGATCGAAAGCTATCTCATCCCGCATGAATCAGGAATCAAAGTTTTACCTGCGAATCTGCAGCCGAACATGAACGACTTTATCAACGCTGAACATATTCATGTCATCCTTGAAGCCTTAAGGGAATCGTTCGATTACGTTGTCGTCGATATGCCCGGCAGATTCGTCGAAACGATCATGCCCGCGTTGGCTTTGGCTGATCAACTTCTAGTCATCACCACCCCTGAACTCTCCGCTGTCCGCAACATCAAAGTGTTGCTGGTCACCTTGAAAGACCTCAATTTTCCACAATCAAAAATCCGGATTGTCCTGAACAAAGAAGATTTAAGAGGGGAAATCAAGAAAAATGACGTGGAGACGACCCTTAACAAAAAGGTTGATGCTTCCATCGGCTTGGATTACCACCGAGTGTTGTCCTCCTTGAATAGAGGGGTACCGCTGGTTTACGAGTATCCGAAAAATACACTGTCCAAAAATTTTGAAAAAATGTGCGCGAAATTTATTCAGGATGAGTTGTTGAAGGCCTGAAAACCAACACGCATCGATTGCAAGAGGAGGTTGTGACCATGAATCTGGGCACATACGGAAATTTCAGTTTCTCAGGGATAACGAATGCAGAAGAAAAAGAAGAAAGCCAAAGCGGCCTTGTGAAAAGAAGACGTGATTTGGATGAATTGGCCTATGAAGTGCTTCAGATCGTCATCGATCAGCTTCCGCCCACAAAGGAAGCGGATGATATCTCGGAGCAGAAAAAGACGCAAGAAAAAATCAACGATATCATCAGCAATATCATCTTTGAACAAAAGCGCCACCTGTCATATGCCGACAAGCAAAAAGTGAACCAGGCTGTCATGAATGAGGTCTATCAGTTCGGACCGATCAGTGATCTGCTGAGTGATGACACCATCACGGAAATTATGGTCAATGGGCCCTTGGATATCTTCGTTGAGAGAAAAGGGAAAATAATCAAAACAGAGAATGAGTTCCGGGATGACAAACATGTCATGCACATCATCGACAAAATCATTTCGCCATTGGGAAGACGGGTGGATGAAAGTTCGCCTTTAGTGGATGCGCGCCTACCGGACGGATCACGGGTGAACATCATTATCCCGCCATTGGCAGTCAAAGGACCCTCCATCACGATCCGAAAATTTTCCAAGGATCCTTTGACGACGAATGATCTTATCACATTTGGAGCCTTAAATGGCGACATTGCCGAATTCCTGCGTCTCTGCGTAAAAGGCCGGATCAATGTCTTGGTTTCAGGTGGAACTGGCTCCGGGAAGACGACTTTGCTGAATGTGCTCTCCAGCTACATTCCCGAAGATGAACGGATCGTCACCATCGAGGATGCGGCCGAGGTGCAACTCCAGCAAGCGCATGTCGTAACGTTGGAGTCCCGCCCAGCGAATATCGAGGGCAACGGCAGAATCACCATCCGGGACCTCGTCGTCAACTCGTTACGGATGCGTCCGGATCGGATCATCGTCGGCGAGGTCCGCGGCGGGGAAGCGTTGGATATGCTGCAGGCAATGAATACCGGTCATGATGGATCGTTGACGACCATCCATGCGAATTCGCCGCGGGACAGTCTTTCCCGCCTGGAAACGATGGTGATGATGTCGGGTGTTGAATTGCCATCCCGGGCGATCCGCGAACAAGTCGCTTCAGCCATCGACTTGATTATCCAGGTTGAACGCATGGTGGACGGCAGCCGCAAGGTAACCAAAATCAGCGAAATCATCGGTCTGGAAGGAGAAATCGTCACTTTGCAGGATATTTTCCTTTTCCATCAAATGGGTTTCGATGAACACGGGAATGTAAAAGGGAAGCATAAAGCGACCGGCATCATGCCTAACTTTATGGAAAAAATAAAGGCGCACGGGGAGAACATTCCGCCTAGCCTCTTTAAACCGGTTGGCACGCCAAACATGGACCCTTTCAGAAAGGGGATGTAACATGACAACGTTGCTGATATTTTTTATCTTCATGACGGTATTGCTTATTTTCTATTCAGTTTATTTATTGCTTTTCGAACAGCGCTCCACAATCAAAAACCGCTTGAAACAAACCGGCAAATCGCTCGATGAATACCATCAGGACCAGGAAAGAAATCAAAAAGGTCTGCTGAAGAGCATCCTCCAAAAAGCAATCCGTTTTGCGGAGGGATCGAACTACTATGCGCGAATCAAGACCAAACTGCTGCAGGCATACATCAAGATGAAACCGATCGAGTTCATCGAAATATCGTTTATGGCCGGGCTGTTTCTGGGTATGTTGATGTGGCTGAGTTCAGAAAATCCACTCCTGGCGTTGTTCGGACTTGCGTTGGGCTTCCGGGTGCCGGAACTGCTTTTGGAATCGATCCGTAAGAAGCGGGCAAAACAGTTGAATGACCAACTGCCGCAAGCACTTAGCCTGATTTCCAATGGGCTGCGGGCGGGTTTCAGCTTTTCGCAGGCGATGGCCGTTGTTGGCCGTGAGATGGAGGCACCGATAGCGGATGAATTCGCGAAAGTGTTGCGCGACAATTCTTATGGAAAAAATATGGATGAAGCTTTGCTGGAACTGGGCAAACGGACAGACGACGAGGATTTGGACATCTTCATCACGACGTTGCTGATCCATCTGCAGGTCGGAGGGGATCTTTCCGAAATATTGGACACGATTTCGGAGACGATCCGGGAACGCGTCAAATTGAAAGGCGATATCCGCACGATGACTGCCCAAAGCCAGATGTCGGCTGTCGTTATCGGCATCCTTCCGATTGCGATTGCAGCCGTGATGTTTGTCCTCAACCCGAGCTATATCGGATCGCTCTTTTCAGATCCGCTGGGTTTGATGATGGTAGGGATTGCAACGGGGATGATGCTTTTAGGAGCTTTCTTGCTGACTAGGATTGTGAAAGTGAAAATATAGGAGGGAACCCAAATGGAAATCATAGTATATGTCTCGTTGTTTCTGACCAGTTCCCTCGTTTTCTATATTTTCTACGAAGCGGTGCTGATGCCGAAGCAGGTAGTGAAAGAACGGCTGGACAATGTGAAGGTGATGGCGGACACAAGGGATGCCTTCGATGAAGAGATGCGGGAATCTTTTGCCGAGCGGGTCATCAATCCGGTCTATGAACGGATGATCCAAGCGTTGGGAAATCTGGCGCCGTCATCCATCAAAGAACGATACGAACAGCTTTTGAGCAGCAGCGGAACGAAGGGTACCATGAAGTTCAACAACATCATCGCAATCCAGTTGATGTTGGGACTGTTGTTGGCTTTTGGTATGCATTTCCTGATGAGGCTCACAGAACAGCCGACTAACGGATTGTATGTGGTTTCTGCTGGTGCAGCGGGTTTCTTGTTGCCTTATTCTTCGTTAAAAACCAAATCCAGAAACAGGATAGAATCAATCGAATACGCTCTGCCGAGTTTTTTGGATGTGCTGTATGTCAGTGTCGAGGCCGGTTTGGCTTTTGATATGGCCATCTACCGGACCACAGACAAGATGAAGGGGCCGTTGAGCGAGGAACTGCTGTTCACGATGAACGAAATCAGCAAAGGCAGAGGCCGTTCGGAGGCGCTCCGGGAAATGGTCAAACGGACGCAGGTGCCGGATCTGGCAACGTTTGTTACTTCCATCATCCAAGCCGAGGAGATGGGTTCGAATATCGGGAATGTGTTGCGCATCCAAGCGGAAACGATGCGGCTGAACAAACGCCAACGGGCAGAAACGCAGGCGGCAAAAATCCCGACCAAGATGCTCTTCCCGATTGTGTTCTTTATGTTTCCGGCATTGTTCGTCATCATCCTTGGACCAGCCGTATTGAATATTATGGAAACATTGATGAAATAAATAACGTCAGAAAGGAGAGGGGAAACATGCGTGCGAAAAATGCCTTCATCTTGGTCTTCCTGAGCATCTTCATCGGATGGGTCATCCTTCCTAGGGAAGCGATGGCTGTAACGACTGCTTCCGAGCGGATTGCGGTGACATTGGTCATCGACACTTCCGGCAGCATGGCTGAAACGGATCCCAATCACTTGCGGAAAACAGCAGCCGATATTTTCGTGGATATGCTCAGCCCGGAAGATCATGTGGGCATCGTTTCCTTTGCGACGGAAGCCACCGAATTGGTTCCGATGCAGCAAGTAGGGGATACCGCAAACAAACAGACCATCAAAAACACGTTGGCATCGATAACCGAGGTCAACGGGAACACGAATTACCGGGCTGCACTCGAAAAAGCCGAGGAGCAATTGGGCAGTCTTGACGATCAGAATGTGCGCAAAGTCATCCTCTTCTTGACTGATGGAGTGCCGGAACCCGACTACGCGTTGCGGGAGGATACGGCTTTCATGACAACATATATGGACTCTTTCTGGCAGACGACAGTACGTTTGGGGCAAAAGGGTATCGCTGTCTATCCACTCGGTTTCGGTACAGTCGACACCAGTATCCTGCAGCGCATCGCCATGGACACAAGAGGAGAAGCCAAATTCTTGGGCAGTTCCGGCGATATTGCTATCAATTTCGTTGATGTGCTGCGGACGTTTAAGAATCGGCAAGGGTTTTGGAATGAGGGAATTGCATTATCTGGTGAAACGGTCATTCCGTTTCAGTTAGACGGTTATACTTCCCAAGTAACGATGGCCGTCACCTATGATACTGCTGGAACGGACGTCTTCATTCGGCCAGTCGATAGTGAAGCTTGGAATGATAGAATCAGCATCCAGAAGAACGAGCAGTACAGCATCCTCACGATGAACCAAACCGAAGAGGAACTCGCAGGCGACTGGGAGTTGGTCATTACTGGAACCGGCAACGCGCAACTGTTCGGAGACAAAGATCTGACGTTGAAATCATGGATGATCAGCCCACAGGCAAACACGCAAGTGCCGATTGATGAGCCGATTGACCTAACGGTGGAAGTGGACGGTGAATTGAGTGATGAAATGGCCGTTCAGGTCATCGTTTCAAAAAATGGGGCTGCCGAATTTGAGACCATTCCATTAAACATGGAAGATGACCAATATGTCGGAACTTACGATAATGTCGATCAAGCCGGTAGCTATGTCCTAGAAACGCAAATCATCAGCGGAGAGACCGTGATCACAAGCAGCTCTGTTTCGATTTCCGTCCAACAACTTCCTTTCCTGAAAAGCGATAAAGAGTTGGATGGCGACATCTTCAAAATCGGCGAGAGCCAGACTCTCATAGGACATCTGGAATTGGATGATCTACTACTGGACGGTTCGCAAGGAATCGGCATCAACAACCTTAACTTGGTTGCAACTTGTTCCGACGGGTGTCAGGAAATCATCCCGATGCAGGATGGCGGAATGGAATCGGGAGCAGACGAAACCGCAGGAGATGGCTATTATACCGCCGACTTACCTTTTTCCGAAGAAGGATCCTATGAAATTTCTCTCGTCGCGCAAGGAACTACTCCACAGGGCAATTTTACGCTACAGAAAGATATCGGTGAGTATCAAGTCATTCCGGTTGGGGTGGTCTCGGGAAAAGTGGCAGATGAAGAATTGTATACAAAACCGGGTAACTCAGTGACAGTTCCAGTTCAGTTGCGGAATGATTCGGAACGAAGCGAGACTGTTCTGATTTCGGTCCCATCTGATAATGCTTCAGCGAACGAACAAAGTATCACTCTAAAACCTGGAGCGGAACTCACTACGGAAATTGAACTCTTAGTGGATAATGGTGTGCCTTTGGGTACGCAACAAATATCTATCGAAATGCAGGCTGAAGATCCCTTGACTCAAGTGCAAGCATCAATGGATACCGAGGTTCAGTTGCTGTCAGGTTTGGCTTTCAATCAGAAAAAAATGCAAGATTTATTGGCGAGAAACGGGTTGTTTATCGCTGCGATTCTATCCATCCCGTTAATCGTCATCATCGTTGGACGTTTGATATATGCATTGAAGTTAAAGCAAGCTCTAAGAATCAACAGAAGCCTGTTTTATTCCAAAACGAATGACTCTGAAAGCCACGAGGAATGGATTTTGCCAAAAAAAGTGGACACAGAAGAAATCGCGTTCGGCGGAGCGGACAAAAATGCCGCCTTATCGTTGGAAGGGGCTAAAATCCCTTATCGAATGATCGTGAAGGTGGAGACAAGCCCGGCCCGTTTCAAATGTTGGGAAGGGTATCGGGCGCTATCAAAAGCGTATATACCGGTGCATATCAAGATCGAAACGACACCACCCGGCATCTTCAAACTGGACGATGAAGTCCACACCAGCAAAGAAATTTTCGACCAGGATATTTTTGAGTCAGGTGGGTATCGATTCATTTACAAAGCAGAAAAAGGTGTTGCCGAAGAAAATAAAGCCAGAAACGTATTGGAAGGTAAGATGTGAGATGAAAAAACTGATCAATGAAAGAACCGGAGAAGTAATTTTGGATGATCTCCAGACAGCAGATACCTTCTACACCCGTTTCCGGGGGTTGATGGGCAGACCATCAATCCCTGAAAATACGGGACTGATGATCAAACCGTGCAACAGTGTCCATTGTTTTTTTATGAAATTTCCGATTGACGTAATTTTTTTGGATAAGGACAATCGGGTAGTACATGTTGCGGGGAATATGAAGCCTGGAAGCATATCACCGATTGTCAGGAAATCGTATTCCGTCATCGAAGCGAATGCAACAGTATTTCAAAAAAAAATAAAAATTGGAGACATCGTTCAAATGCAATCATGAATTCAAGAAAGAACTCAAAACCAAAGATGGGGTGAAGAAGTGATGATGAAAATATTCAAAAGGTTGCATAAGGAAGAAGATGGCCAATCTTTGATTATGGTTGTTTTACTTTTAGGTGTAATACTGAGCTTCTCTGCTCTTGTCGTTGATGTTGGGTTGCTTTATGCTGAAAAGGCGAAACTCCAGAACGCTGCGGACGCCGCGGCTTTAGCGGGTGCTCAGGTTTTACCGAATAAAACTTTAGCTGAAGGTTTTGTAGGAACATATGTAGGATTAAACGGAGTCCCTGCTTCAGCTATTTCGGAAATATCATATCCAGGTGGGGACAACAAGAAAGTTAAAGTCGTAGTCGAAGGCGAAGTTCCTTATATATTCGCTAATTTTTTGGGTCTAGTCGGGACGGGAACTAATGTGAAGGCAAGCGCGGTGGCAGAGAAAGATATCGAATGGAACGGAGAAGCTTTGCCGTTCATAAATCTGGATGATGACTATGTAGCTGATCCTAAGGTAGTGGCCTGGGAAAAAACGGGACCTGGAGATTTTGAGAGTCTTTGGCCGACTGAATACGAATTGTTCAATGGTGATAAGGATGATGACCATTCAAAGACATACTTCACTATAGATTATTCAAATGGTATTTCGGTAACGAAAGGGACTGTCGCAACCATTAAGCAAGAAGTTGGCTATATTTATGAACAAAAAAAGCCTGTATATATCTTCAGTTTATCTAGTGCTGTTATTAAAAGCGGAAAATATAACAGTATCAAAAACAAAGACGTCATACCTTTATCGGATTTGGTTCTCCTCAGAGTCACTTTTGATAGCTATGATTACAGCGGAAAAACACTTTTTTTGACGGTTAAAGGAGTATACGATATTAAAAACGGCATATTTCCAACCGAATATTTAAACAGTGATTCCGCAGGGGATTCGCATTTAATTGAATAATGTTTATAAGCAAGCAATTGATTATTTGTTGTAGTATATAAGTGGAGCTTAAGCTTAAGTGGATATAATGTGGCGTCATTTTCTGTTGACACAAAACCACTTCAAAAGTATAATGAAATAGTTGGTTTTGCGGTCATGGCGGAATGGCAGACGCGCCAGCTTGAGGGGCTGGTGGGAGTATCTCCCGTGGAAGTTCGAGTCTTCTTGGCCGCATAATAATACAAAAATAGGATTTCCTTCATTGTTTTGATGTCGGGAATCCTATTTTTGTTTGTATCAAATTAATTGTTGCGCATTTATTTCAGGATCGCATTTGCGATGAGCGTATCAAATTTCCGTATATCGATTCCTTTTTTCAGATTAATTTTTATATGTGCCCAGCGCGCGTCCACAATTCTACCTCTTAAAATGAAAAATTACTGTTGATTATTTGACATTTCCTTTTTGTATGGCTGCCAGCTCATCTTGGATTTGAAAAGTTTGCTACTGTTCTTTCCATCCTCCATTTATCTGTTATAATGGCGTGGATATCTTTTACTTGAAAGCTATCCAACTGCTTAAAATCTCAGGAAAAGGAGTGACATTTTTGAAGCTGCTGCATACTTTAAAACCGATAGCGGCGGTCATTGCAGGGAACATTATTGTAGCCTTTGCAATTGCGGCATTCATTTTGCCAAAAAATCTGATTGCTGGGGGATCGACGGGTCTTGCAATTATTTTGAATCATTTCTTCGGATTGAATATTTCTTTGGTCGTGCTTATTTTCAACGGCTTCATGTTTTTCATCGGAGCTGCGTTGTTGGGAAGGAAGTTCGCCTTGACGACGATACTGAGCACAATCATTTTTCCGACGTTTTTGACATTTTTCCGGACGGTTCCTGCTTTGCAGGACATGACTGACGACATTTTGCTTTCGGCCATCTATGCTGGGATCCTGTGCGGATTGGGTGTGGGGTTGGTATTCAAGGTCGGCGCTTCAACGGGCGGGATGGATATTCCGCCGCTGCTCCTGAACAAACATTTCCGCATTCCGGTAGCGGTGGGGATGTATGCGTTCGACGTCATTTTCCTGCTGGTCCAGGCGTTCTTTTCCAGTATGGAACAGATTCTTTACGGGCTCATCATGGTGTTTTTGACGTCTATCGTCATAAACAAAGTCATGGTCACCGGGACAAATAAGATGCAGCTTTTCATCATTTCCAAAAAGTTTGAGGAAATCAAGGAGGCATTGCTGTATGTCCAGGATGTCGGGCTGACATTGGTGAACATCGAAACGGCTTTTGAGGGGGCGCAGCAGCAAGCGGTGCTTTGCGTCATCGAGCAGCGTAAACTGTCGGCCATCAATGCCTTGGTCAACGATATCGATCCATTTGCTTTCGTGATCATCGGACAGGTCCATGAGGTCGCAGGGAAGGGCTTCACGCTGGAGCGACAGTCCGGATTAGTCGAATAGAATCAAAAAACTGAGGCGTGCTCCCATTTCGGGGCACGCCCCAGTTTTTCTGTAAATGCATATGGGGTGTTTCATGACCGGGTGACCGGTCCACATTAGACGATCAAGGTTTGGTTTGTCGGTTGTTATGGGTGAACGTGGATGCAAACAACCGACAGATCCCCGAAGCGTCGACTGTTCTGTCTGAACACCGACGCAAACAACCGACAGATCCACGAAATGTCGGCTGTTCTGGCTTAACACCGACGCAAACAACCGAGAGAAAGCCGAAGTGTCGGCTGTTCCGGCTTAACGCGGACGCAAACAGCCGACATCGCTCATGAACAACGGTTGGATCGGCACAAAATCAGTACCCGCGCACCGATTTTTTCGGTACGAACAATTGCGGATTCGTCTTCGCGATGACCGCCAGGACCATAATGGTGAATGCGCCGGTAGCCAAGGCGCTGACGCCGTTCATGACGATGGAGTAGAGCCATGCGCTCCAGCCTTCAGGGGCATAGGATCCCCAGAAATAGTAGCCGGCGATCGTGTGCCAGAAATAGCGGCCGACTGTGCCGACGATGGTGCCCATAATGACTTGCCACACCAACGCCTTTTTGTTTTGGTCCGCGATCGCTTGTTGGACTTTCGGAGTGTACAGGCCTGCCAATCCGGTGAAGCCGAAGGCGATGAAGTACTCGATGAATCCTTGCAGCGGAGTCAGGATGTAGGCCGTGCCGATCAGGATGTGCAGCACACCCCACAGGAAACTGGCGAAGAAGCCAGGAATCAGGCCGCGGCGCAGGCAGTAAAGCATCATGACCGGCGCTCCGACCGTGACGGAAAAACTTGGGCCGATATTGAAAGGAACCAAGGACAACACGGTCGCCAAGGCGGCGATGATGGTTCCTTCGATCCAGATGTTCAGATTTTTTGACATAAAAAACTCCTCCTTTTTGGGCATAACACACCATCAACAAAGGAGGAGAACGATTTTTTCAATTCTCAATCACAATCCCTACGCTCGTGCTAACGAACAGGTTCGAAGGGTCAGAATCTATGTTCAATCTCAGCCGCTGGCGGCCCCCCTTTGTGAAACGGTCTATTTAGTTACAGCTAACTTTACTACAGTTGGTTTCGTTATGCAAGGTGCACGCTGCACAAATGCTCGTCCGAAAAAACAGCGGCCCTAGCAACACTTTATGCAAAAGGACCTATTTCTGTTCTTTTTCGGCCTGTGCCTTCAGGATGGCTTCGCGTTTCTTTTTCTTCTGCGTGTTCAGGTAGGAATCGACTACGCCGCCAGCCAGCATTCCGATACCGAAGCCGATCGTCAGGTTGCCCGCGAAGTAGCCGATTGAAGCGCCTATCAGCATCCCGTACATCGTGTAATTAAAAGAATTCTGCAATTTCGGATCTTCGTCGACCGGCAGATTTTTCTTGGTCGCCGCGCCAGTATTATTTTTATGCAGTTCCGGTACTTTTGGGGTCACATTCTTGCGTTGGATCTGGTTGCCTTTGTTCTTTTTTGCCATTTAGTGTACATCCTTCCGTCTATCTGACATATGTATTGTCTCCACTGAACATCATATCAGTTAGATTTGGGCTCTTCAATAGCCAGTGGCGGTGGATTTTGGCGAAATCGCACAAAAACGGTCAATTCTTCCCGAATCGGCGGATTAGTGTTCTTCGCCGGACAGTTCGACGGGATCGCCGTTGTCATCCTTAAAGAAACCCTTCAGCACAAAGGCGTCGTCTAGTGGCCGATAACCGATGGCGGTGCGGGCCTGCGAGATGTCCAGGCGCGGGAAACGATTGTCCGACAGCCCGTTCACCAGCAGGAACGGCTCGACCAGCTTGGCCTTGAGGGCGCAGTCGATCAAGTGGCACAAATCCCGTGGCGACAAGTATTCGGCCAATCCCGCTTCGTCGACGATCGGATCGTCAATGTTTTCATTGAAGTTGCCGATGCGGATGCCGATCGATTCCTGACCTTCGGTAAAGGCGAAATGGCTGGCCAAGCCTTCCAGATAGACTTTCGAGACGCCATAAAGGTCGCCGGGGCGGACAGGTACGTCGACCGGAACCTGCACATTTTTCGGGTAGGCGCTGACGGCATGGATGGAGCTGGCGAAGATGATGCGCTTGACGAAGTTCTCGTACTTGGAAGATTCCTTGAACAGGTAGTAGGGCATCTTGTAGTTCAACCCGATCAGCGCATCGTCGAAAGCGGCATCGGGCGAAGGGTTACCGGCCAGATGGATGACGTAATCGATCCCTTCGAGCAGACCGTCCCAGTTGCCGACGACAGTCAGGTCCAATTCCTTGACGATGGTGCCCTCCAAAAGGGCCGGATTGACGTCATGGAAATGGACATCAACCAAAGTCAGTTCGTAGCTCTTCTTCAGGTGGTCAACCAAAACTCTTCCTATATTACCGCTTGCGCCGGTGATCATGATCGTGGTCATTATCGGTACCCCCTTGTTTCTGTGCAACAAATAGTGCTGTTATTTACGCGAGTGGCTTTGCTTTAACTGTATGCAAGCCGCCGGAAAATGTCAAAGGATAGCCCTTACAAAATCGACGATTCACCAGACAAAAGGGGAATGTTTTATTTGTGTAAGGAATGGGTAAATTAATTGAGCCGCGGGGATTATCCTAGTATAATAGGGGTAAGATGATAGGCAAGGGCAAGATACTTTTCAATCGAAAACGAAGGGGTGAGTCGGATGGAATTGTTGAATATGCAAATGCGCGCTTCTCAAGGTCAGTGCGGATCTGTTGTGCAACAATCTTCCCATTCATTCTTTTGCCCGACAGAGCACGTGCTTTCGCATGTGTTTTTTTGTTGGTTCTGAACGGAATCAGCGGGGCTTATCATCATGAATGTAAGCATTAAACGGGGGTGATGACCATCAATCTTTCTAAAAATAAGTCAAAACGGAAAGGAACGGTGATCCGACGCATATCTCCTAGCTGTCAGGGGTGACAGCCATCGTACCGATGAAAGGCGTGAGGCCGGATAGAATGGTAACGTATCACCCAATCAAATGTGAAAATAGAAAAACTGGCGAGATTCCCGTTTCGGGTGCCTCGCCAGTTTTTTCGTTCGTTATCGGTATTATGCTTTTTTGACGAATTCTGATTTCAGCTTCATAGCGCCGAAGCCGTCGATTTTGCAGTCGATGTTGTGGTCGCCTTCCACCAAACGGATGCCTTTGACTTTTGTGCCGACTTTCAAAGCGCTCGAGCTGCCTTTGACTTTCAGGTCCTTGATGACCGTAACAGTGTCGCCATCCTGCAGCAGGTTGCCGTTCGCATCTTTGACGATCAATTGATCTTCGTTTGTTGCCTCAGCGGCATCCGCGCTCCATTCGTGCGCGCACTCGGGGCAGACCAGCATCGTGCCGTCTTCGTAAGTGTAAGGGGAGCCGCATTTCGGACAATTCGGTAATTCCATCATGATTGTTATTCCTCCGTTGTTTTGATTAGTTGTCTTCTGACTTTTCATTTCCGGCCTTTTTTCCAAGCCGGAAGATGCTTATATACTGCCACATTTTCGCCTTGTTGACAATAGAAAATGGACAATATAAGAATAATAACCAATAAGCAGAAAGATAGCACTTCTGTGAGGCTTTTAGCGGGTCCTTGGCCGAGGTTGTCCGATAACCGAGAAGAATCGGACAACCAGGCCGCGGTTGCAAAGCAGATTGTCCGATAACCGAGAAGAATCGGACAACCAGAGCGCGTTCGCAAAGGAGGTTGTCCGATAACCGAGAAGAATCGGACAACCAGAACGCAATCGCAAAGCAGATTGTCCGATAACCGAGAAGAATCGGACAACCAGAACGCAATCGCAAAGGAGGTTGTCCGATAACCAAGAAGAATCGGACAACCAAAGCGTGACCACATCATGACATTCAAAAAAGGCCCAGATCGTCGATGACTTCGATCCGGGTATTTTCGATCAGATGCCGCTCAAAACGGCATCCTTCTGAACAGACATTTTTTCTCTGTTTTCTTTGATTGCCACTTGCGCAGCCGCAAGACGGGCGATAGGCACGCGGTACGGCGAGCAGGAAACGTAATCCAAGCCAACGCTTGAGAAGAAGGCGATGGATTCCGGATCGCCGCCGTGTTCGCCGCAGACGCCCAGCACCAAGCCGGGGTTGGTTTCGCGGCCCAATTTGGCGGACAATTTGACCAGTTTGCCGATGCCTTTAACGTCCAATGAGTGGAACGGATTCGGCTTCAGCAAGCCTTTGTCTTCGTACTCCTGCAGGAACTTGCCGGCGTCGTCGCGGGAGAAGCCGAAGCCCATCTGCGTCATGTCGTTCGTGCCGAAACTGAAGAAGTCGGCTTCCATTGCGATTTCGTCGGAAGTGACGGCCGCGCGCGGGATTTCGATCATGGTTCCGATCAGGTAAGGGATGGTTACAGCCTTCTCGGAGAGGACTGCCTCAATCTCCGCAACGATTTCCGCTTTGACGTAACGCAGCTCTTCGACGTCGCAGACCAGCGGAATCATGATTTCCGGCGTGATCGTGCTGCCGGTTTCTTCAGCCGCAATGATGGCGCCTTCGATGATGGCGCGCGCCTGCATCCGGTAGATTTCAGGGTAGGTGACGGCCAGACGGCAGCCGCGGTGGCCAAGCATCGGGTTGACTTCATGCAAGGAGTCGATGTGCGCTTCCAAACCAGCCAAGCCGGTTCCCATCGATTCGGCCAAGGCAAGCTTGTCCGCAGTCACTGTCGGCAGGAATTCATGCAACGGCGGGTCCAACAGACGGACGGTCATCGGCCGATCCTGCAGCAAGGCGAACATTTCCTGGAAATCCTGGCGCTGCATTCCCAACAATTCAACCAAGTACTTTTTGCGTTCATCCAAAGTGCGGGAAAGGATCATCTGGCGGACAACCGGAATCCGGTCCTTATGGAAGAACATGTGCTCGGTCCGGCACAGGCCGACGCCTTCCGCGCCCAAGGACAGTGCCTGTTTGACGTCGGTCGGAGAGTCCGCATTGGCTTTGACCTGCAGCACTTTCATTTCATCGACCCAGTCCATGAAGATGCTGAATTTGCCGCCCAAAGTCGGGTTCTGCTTGGCGATGTTGCCGGCGTAGACTCTTCCGGTGGCGCCGTCGATCGACAGCAGGTCGCCTTGGTGCAGGGTGACATCTTCGATGACGACAGTTTTGTTTTCTTCGTCGATAATCGCTGCCGTACAACCGGCCACACAGCATTTGCCCAAACCGCGGGCGACGACTGCCGCGTGCGAAGTCATGCCGCCGCGCGCCGTCAAAATGCCTTCCGAACTCATCATCCCGGCCAAATCCTCAGGGGATGTTTCGCGGCGGACCAGGATGACCGGCAGGCCGTCCTTTTGGGCCGCTTCGGCATCGGCTGTGGAGAAGAAGATATGACCGGATGCCGCTCCAGGAGAAGCGCCGAGCCCGGTCGCCAACAAGGCAGCTTCATCCAAAGCTTTTGTGTCGAAAGTCGGGTGGAGCAATTTGTCCAGCTGGCCGGTTTCGATGCGCATCACGGCATCCTCTTTCGTGATCAGGCCTTCGTCCGCCAAATCGACGGCCACTGCGACGGCTGCGGCTGCCGTGCGTTTCCCGTTGCGGGTCTGCAGCAGGTACAGTTTGCCCTTTTCGATCGTGAACTCGATATCCTGCATATCGGCGTAGTGGTCCTCCAGTTTTTCGGCGATGGCCTTGAATTCGTTGTAGACGGCGGGCATGACTTCCTCCAGCGTATCGATATCCAAAGGGGTGCGGATGCCGGCCACGACATCTTCGCCTTGCGCATTCATCAGGAATTCACCGAACAGTTTCTTCTCGCCGGTCGCCGGGTTGCGCGTGAAGGCCACACCGGTACCGGAATCGTTGCCGCGGTTGCCGAACACCATGCTTTGGACAGTGACGGCTGTACCCAGGTTATGCGAAATGTCGTGGATTTCGCGATAAAGGATAGCCCTTTCATTGTTCCATGAAGAGAAGACGGCTTGGACGGCCTGGTGCAATTGTTCCAACGGTTCCTGCGGGAAAGATTCACCGGTTTCGCGTTGGTAAACAGCCTTGTACTGGGCGACCAAATCGGTCAGGTCTGCCAAAGTCAATTGGTTATCGAACGCGTAATCGTTCTCATTTTTGACTGTATCCAGGATCGATTCGAAATGGACGCGCGGAACGGACTTCACGACATCGGCGAACATCTGGATGAAACGACGGTAGCTGTCGAAAGCGAAAGTCGGGTTCTGCGTCTGTTCGGCGAGACCAGCGACGGAGGCATCATTCAGCCCCAGATTCAGGATCGTGTCCATCATGCCGGGCATCGAGAAGGCGGCACCGGAACGGACCGACACCAGCAACGGGTTGGCAGGGTCTTGGAAAGATTTCCCGACTGCGTTTTCCAGGTCGATAAGGGCGGAATCGATCTGCTGTTGGATCGCAGCCCAAAGCGTCCGGCCTTCATCGAAATAATGGATGCAGGATTCCGTCGTGATCGTGAATCCTGGAGGGATAGGCAGGCCGAGATTGGTCATCTCGGCAAGGTTGGCGCCTTTTCCTCCCAACAACATCTTTTGTTCTTTCTTGCCTTCTGAAAAACGGTAAACCCATTGCTTCGTCATATACTTTTCCTCCTTGTGAGTGGTTTATAGTTGTTTGCGGCTGATGTTCATGACATCCATATAGTGCAGGATGTGGTCGGCGGTTTCTTCGATCGCTTTGTTCGAAACATCGACGATTTCGCAGCCGATCTGTTTCATGATCTTGTCTGCATATTCGAGTTCCTCGAGGATGCGCTCCATGCCGGCATAGCTGGCGGAGGGCGGCAGCCCCAACGTTTTCAGGCGCTCTTTGCGGACTTCATTGAGTTTTTTCGGCGAATTCACGAGGCCGATGATCCGCTCCGGCGCAATCGTGAAGATTTCTTTCGGCGGCTTCGATTCCGGAAAGAGCGGGATGTTCGCGACTTTCACGTTTTTGTTCGCCAGATAGATCGACAGCGGCGTTTTCGAAGTGCGGGATACGCCGACCAGCACGATGTCCGCCTTTTCGATGCCGCGCGGATCGCGGCCGTCGTCGTATTTGACGGAAAACTCGATGGCCTCGACGCGGTTGAAATAGTCCTCGTTGAGCTGCCGGTTCATGCCCGGTTTCTCCTTGGCCGGAAGCTGGAACAGTTGCCCCAAGCCGGTCAGGATCGGGCTATAGATGTCGACCCCGATCAGATTGGCCTGTTCGATCCGCTCCTTCATGTAATCGGCCATTTCCTTTTTCACGAAGGTGTAGAAGATCATCGCCTGCTCATCTTCGGCCGCTTTTGCGCAGATATCATCGATTTCCTCGGTTGTCTGCACGTAGGAATATTTCTTCAGTTGGTAATTTTCCGTCTCGAATTGGTAGAGGGCGGAACGGATCACCACATCGGCTGTCTCGCCGACGGAATCGGATACTAAGTAAATCGCGTAAAGGTCCATTTGCACACTGTCCTCCTAAAGGTCTTTGTTGAATATATCAAGCAATAATCTGCTGGCGGTCGATTTCGAAAATTTTCCGATGACCTCTTTTTTGCCGGTCTCTTCATACACGGAGCGGGAAAGCACCGGCAAACTGTCGACGCGATGGGTGACGAGCAGCTTCGTAGCATCGACAACGAGCGTGTCGCTGAAGACGGTATACAGATTCGGCATCTTCGTCATCACCATTCCGACCGGGATGGCATTCAGATCGGAGTCGCCCAGAGCGCTCTTGAGCAGATCCTTGCGGGAAACGATCCCCAGTATTTCCCGGTTGTCGGTGACGTAAAGCGAACCGCAATCCTCCAGGAAAAGTTGGATGATGGCATCCTGGATGCTCGTTTCTTTGGTGAGGTTGACCGAGATGGCCATCACCTTTTCGACTTTTTGTTTGGCGATCTGTTCGACGAGCACGGAGTTGGTGTGTTCTTCGTTGATCAGATAACCGACTTTCGGTTTGGCCTGAAGGATGCCGCTCATCGTCAGCAGCGAAAAGTCAGGGCGCAGCGTGGCCCGCGCAAATCCCAGTATGGAGGCAATCTTTTCACCGGAAATCGGCTGCTGTTTCTTGACGATTTCGATGATCTGTTTTTGCCTATCGGTGAGTTCCATTTTTCCACCTCAATTCTTAATGTGATGTGTTAATGAATATATAGTATGTCACATTGAGGGCGTTGTCAACACAAAGTGACATCTTTTTTCGGGATTTTATTCGCGTCAGGTGATGGGGGTGATGCATGCTGGGATCCGAATGATGGATTCTTCGGAGTTATCCATCAACTTCGAAGAATCGGAGCGCAAAATGATGAACTCATCGAAAGTATTTATCAAATACGGCCCATCCAAGCGGAAAATGATGAATTCTTCAAGCTTATCCATCATCCCTTGATCCATCCGGAGCTTTTCCGACAAAGCCGGCGCCAATTTAGTGGCATGCTGCACCCTGCTCTATGGTAAAATAGCAGAGACTATATGTGAGGATGTGGGTCTTGATATGTACGAAGTGGAATTTGATATACAGGATATTTATGATATGACATACAGCGATGTTACCTACAGTAAAGGGAAACGCTTGTACGAAAGCGGTACATTGCGGAAATTCCACGTGGACTCTGACGGCAGATACTTCAAAGCTGACGTCAAAGGGACGAAAAAATATGAAGTCGAAGTTTATTTGGATGAATTCAGGGAAGTGGAAGATTATTATTGCACTTGTCCGGCCTTCGAAAACTACGACGGACTTTGCAAACATTTGGTAGCATTCCTGATGGCGATTCACGATGAAGCATCTCCCCCTGAGCAGGAACAGTCTGCCTTGGGGAACCAAGCGGAACAAAGCAACAGAATGAGCATTGCGTCCGGACAGCAGTACGATTTTGAACAGACGAAACGTTTGCTGGATGTACTCCAGTTCGAGTTGCTCCAGGAAAACGATTTGATACAGCGGACCCCGATCCAAGTGGAATATACGCTGATCATGACCGAGTTGCGTTATGGACAGCATTTCAGCTTGAAGATGAGAGTAGGGTCCGGACAGCTGTATATGGTGAAGGATTGCGACTATGTCATCAAGTATATTTTGGGTGGCTTGGAGCTTCCGTTCGGGAAAAAATTCACTTTTTCGCCGGTTGAACACGAATTATCAGCGGAAGATCGCACGGTCTTTCTTTTTTTGAAACAAATTATCGATTCCGCGGCCGCTTCCGGACGCGATTCCCGCTCGAGCGAGGATCGCAAAGAAATTACAGTGCCTGCGAGCATGGTGAAGGAATTGTTGGGGAAGTTGTCGGGTTGTCCGCTCGTCTACATCAAGACAAATCCTTACCAAACTTGGGGCCAGCGCTTATTACCGGAACAACTAGTATACTATCCTGACGAGCTGCCTATAAGTTTTGCGTTGAGTGAATTGCCGGATGGCGGACTCTTATTCGAAGAAACGGTGCAACTGGCAGCGAAGAGTATACTTTTCGATAAAGCGGACATACTGATGGTGGACGAGCGCTTTTACTTCCTGAGCGAAACAATGAAAGAGCGTTTGCTTAGCCTTTATCGGGCGATTTCGGAGTCCGGGCATGAGGGTCTGCACATCCCGCCGGAAGCAGCGGGGGATTTCTTGGCGATCGCTGTTCCGGCTTTGCAGAAAATTGCGGCCATAACTGTGGCGGATACCGTTCGGGAAACTTACCGACAGTATCCCTTGCGTGCTGAACTCTATCTGAATTGGGCACCAGACCGTTTGACCATGGAGTTGTTTTTCTGTTATGGCGAGACCAAAATTGACGTCACCAAAGAAATACAAGCGCAACAGGTGCTGTCGCCCGACACGGTGGTCAGGGATAGCATCGCTGAAAAGGTGTTGGTCCAGAAACTCATCGATACAGGTACTGGCGCACTCTATTTTAAGGAAAAGTTCTACTTGGAAGAATTGGATGCTGTCATGTCGTTCCTTTACGAAGGTCTTGAGAAGCTCGCTCCGCACTGCGAAATATTCACGACGGCGGCTGTCGAGAACCTGCTTTACCAACCGGTCCGGCCGCCGAAAGTCGCCATCGAGGTCAACAACCAGTCGCGGCTTTTGGACGTGACCTTCAGCACCGAGGAAATCAATATCGAGGACCTGAAACAGATGGTCAGGCAGATTGCGGCGAACAAGTCGTATCATCGCCTTTCCAACGGGAAAATCGTCAATCTGCACCAAAAGGAAATCAAGGAGCTGACCGATGCGGTCGTGCAGCTTGATGTGCCTTTGAAGGACCTAAAAGCGGAGATGTCCTTGCCGCTCTATAAGGCGTTCGGGGTCGATACCGAGGCGGGGATCGTCCATCAGGATGAGGATTTCATGACGCTCATCAATCGGATGGAGAAGCCCGAAAAGATCGATTTCGACCTGCCCGAGGATTTGACAGCGACTTTGCGGCCTTACCAGGAAACAGGCTACAAATGGCTGAAGGGGCTTGATCATTACGGTTTCGGAGGGATCCTTGCGGACGATATGGGGCTCGGCAAAACGCTGCAGGTCATCAGTTTCATCGCCGGTTCGCTCGCGGAAGGCGACGGCAAACCTTATTTGGTCATCTGTCCTTCCAGCGTGCTCTACAATTGGCAAAAGGAATTCAAACAGTTCGCGCCCGGCATCCGGACGCAGCTCATCACCGGTACAAAAAGCGAAAGAAGCGACTGCGTAACGACCGCGATCGCCGAAAACGTTCCGGTCTGGATCACCTCCTATCCGCTGCTGCAGCGCGATGAGGATCTCTATGAAGGGATGGCTTTCCGGACCGTCATCCTGGATGAAGCCCAGAGCGTCAAGAACGCCACCGCGAAGACGACGAAAGCCGCTTCCGCGCTCCAAGCCAACAACAAGATCGCTTTGAGCGGGACGCCGATCGAAAATGCCTTGTCCGAACTGTACACCATTTTCAGCATCGCGCAGCCCGGCCTTTTCGGAACGAGAACGGATTTCAAGAAAATGGAACCGGCGCAGATCGCCAAAAAAGTCAAACCGTTCATCCTGCGCAGGCTGAAGGCGGACGTGCTGAAGGATCTGCCGTCGAAGATCGAATCGATTTCCTACATCGAAATGACCGAAAAACAGAAGACCGTCTATTTGTCGCAGCTGCAGTTGATGCGCCAGGAAACAAAAGCGATGCTGGACGCGGATACGCTGAATGAGAATCGGATCAAAATTTTGGCAGGCCTGACGCGCCTGCGTCAGATTTGTTGCGATCCGGCGTTGGTCATGGCCGATTACAAGGGCGGTTCCGGGAAATTGGACAGGCTGATGGAGTATTTGGCGGAGGCCAAAGAGAACGGCAGACGTGTCGTTCTGTTCTCCCAGTTTACGCAAATGCTGGCCATCATCCGCAAAAAACTGGATGAAACGGGGGAAGCCTATTTCTATCTCGATGGGCAGACGCCGAACCAGGACCGCCTGACCCTGACGACCCGCTTCAACGAAGGCGAGAAGGATCTTTTCCTGATTTCCCTGAAGGCCGGCGGGACCGGGCTGAATTTGACGGGAGGGGATACGGTCATCCTCTATGACTCCTGGTGGAATCCGGCCGTCGAAAGCCAGGCGACCGACCGCGTGCACCGTTTCGGCCAGAAAAAGGTCGTGCAGGTCATCCGCATGATCGCGACCGGCACAATCGAGGAACGGATCAACGAATTGCAGGAACAGAAGCGCGAAATGATCGATTCCGTCATCCAGGCAGGCGGTCAGTCGGTTACTTCCCTGACGAAGGAAGAATTGATGCAGCTGCTAGAGCTGTGAGCTTAGCTGTTTGCTTTTGACTGAGAGCGGATCAGTTTATAGGCTGCACCTGAGCCAATATTGTTTTGAAAAGGAAGGGGGATTTTGATGTCGGTTACACCTAATCCGGAAATGGATTTTGAATTATACATGGATACGGCGGTCCTGGCCGGGAAGATCATGCTGGAAAGCAATGCGGAAACTTACCGTGTCGAGGAAACGGTGACGCGCATCCTGAACAAGACCGGGCTGCAGATGACCGATGCACTGGCTTTGACGACCGGGCTAGTGGCCACACTCGACAATCCGAATATGCATGCGATCACGGTCGTCAAAAGGATCACGGAACGCACGACGAATCTGAACAGGGTGTCCCGCGTCAATGCTGTTTCGCGGAATTTCGTCGAAGACAAATTGACCATCCAGGAGGCCTATGATGCGCTGCAGAACATTGATGAAATCCAATACAGCGGGCGCCAAAAGAGTTTCGCGCTGATCGGCTTCATCCAGCTGTTCATCTTTTTGATGGGCGGCACCTTCTATGACTTTTTGGCGATGCTTCCGGTCAGCGCTGCGGTTTCGTTTGTGCTGCACACCGCGGCCAAATGGAAAATCCGTCCGTTCATCCAAAACCTGGTCTCCAGTTTTGTGATTGCAGTGATGACGGCCGTTTTATTCGAGCTATTGACCTTTCCGATACAACCGGATACGATCATCATCAGTGCCATCATGCCCTTATTGCCGGGTACCGTATTGACGAACGGCATCCGTGACACTTTCCGCGGGGATTATATGTCGGGAGCCGCCAAAATATTGGAAGCCTTCGTGATTGCGGTATTCATTGCGATCGGCATCGGTGCCGGTCTGGTCGTCGGCGGGGAGGTGATCCGATGACTCTGTTCACTATCATCCTGGAAATGGCCGTTGCTTTCGTGGCCGTCTTCTTTATCGCCGTCACCTTGGAGGCGCCGAAACGGACATTGCGTTATGGCGCATTGGCTGGAGCTTTGGGCTGGGGCGTCTACCTTGTCGGGCTATTGTTTTTGGACATTGTCGCAGCCACTTTTCTGGCCAGTCTGTTCATCGCTTGGATTGCGCATCTGTTCGCGCGTTTGCTGAAGACGCCGGTGACGATCTATTTCATCCCTGCCTTCATCACCTTGGTTCCCGGAGCAGGCGTTTATCAATCGGTCTATTCCTTCATCAACAAAGAATATGCAGTGGCGCAGCAGCATCTGGTTCTCACGCTGCAGATATCGGGCGCCATCGCGCTGGCGATCTTCATCGTGGACAGTCTCTTCGGACTCATGGCCAGGATAAAGGCCTCGAGGGAAAAAAATAGTCCGGCCAAATAGTGTCTGCCTGATGTGGGCATGCGGGTAATCGTTTTTTGTGACACAGAGTTGTAAACTGGATTTAACGTTGCCGTATCGCAAACATGATAAACTTGTATCATTCAGAAGGAGGCAACCGCATGTCAGAGAACAATCAAAAACCGACCAGACAAGAATTACACGGAAATCATAAACGCAATAACCTGCTTGTTGTTTTGGGCGTCATCGCCGCCGCATTTTTGGGGCTCGTGCTCCTTTACAATATTTTTTACGGAAATGACGAAGAACCATCCATGGCAGCAAACAATCAAACAAATTCACAAAACATGATCATCACCGAATCGGATGCTTCCAGCGAAACGTCCTCTTCAGCCGAAGCCTCTTCGGAAAAAGAGGGAAAAGAGGAAACAGATTCTGAGACGGAAACGGAAGAAGTACCGTCGACCGATAAGAACGTAACAAAAGCATACAACGGCGACTGGGAACCGATCGGCACGACCCAAACCGGGGAACATGTCACGGATTACAGCGATGGATCCGCCGACCGCAATGAAATCAAGCAAGCGGCAGCCGCCGCAACCGGCATCAGCGCCGATGGCATGATCGAATGGTGGGTCGGCAATGCCGGCGATCAGCAAGTCACCGCCACAGTCTCGGATACGCAGAAAGAGACGATCGCACGCGTCCAACTCAAATGGGTCGACGGCGAAGGCTGGCAAGTCACGCTTGTGGAAGAGCTGGACGAAATACCGAACAACTGACCAACACAGGAAGGCGCTCTTTTGTTACAGGGCGTCTTTTTTTACGTTGCTTATTTGGAAATGGTTCTGTACGAAATGCTCGTTTTGGGGTAAACTGTGTCTGAATAGGAAACAGTTGAGGGGTGTCAAAAAAATGGAAGAAGAGAAAAAACCTTACGGAACGGTCCTGCTGAAAGCCGCTAAAATCATCGATCATTTATCGAACAGCAGAGAAGCCCAGAGTCTGGCCGCCATCGCAGCGAACACGGGTCTATCCAGCCCGACGGCACTGAAGATTCTGGACACGCTGCTTTTGATCGGATACGTCGAAAAGAATGAGCAGACAAAGCGGTTTACCTTGGGCAGCGCGCTGATCCGCTATGCGAACAACCGGCTCGCGAATCTGGACATCATCAAAATCACCGATCCGTATCTGCGGAACCTGCAGGCCGGGCTGGATGAAACGGTCCATTTGGGCATTCTTGATAAGGATGAGGTCCTCTACGTCAACAAATTGGAGACCCAGAAAGCGATCGCCAACATCAATTCCCGGATCGGCAACACCAACCATCTCTACAGTTCCGCGATGGGCAAGGCGATGCTGGCCGCATTCAGCGATGAGGAGTTAGCGGCCTATCTGGATCGGGTCGAACTGGTTGCGGACACGCCGAACACGATAACCGATCGGGATGTTCTGAAAGAGGAAGTCAGAAACGTTAAGATGACGGGTTTTGCGACCGATGACGAAGAGAACGACTTGGATGTCATCTGCATCGGGGCGGCGCTAGTGATCGACAACAAAATCTATGGCGCATTCAGCGTCAGCACGCCGAAGTACCGTTTCGAGCGCGAGAAGACGATCGCGAAGGTACTGGAAACGAAAAAGAATCTGTTGGCCGAATTGAGCAGGACGAACACTTTTGGCTGACTTTGCGTTCGCGTTTGATAGCGGAATTCCCCGCCAAAATGGGGTTGGCGGGGAATCTCGTGCTGTTTGTGGACGTTTTTCCCCGCCAAGGTGGTTTCGGCGGGTTATTTGACTGTGATTTGAACTGATTTACCCCGCCGAAATGCTTTTGGCGGGGTATTTTTTAGCATACATTCAATTCCCGAGGTATCGAAGCCCCAAGTATTCGGGGAATTCCGAATGTCAGGTGACAATCAACTGGAGAAATGTCAATAAAATAGGAATTCGATCACATAGGTGTTGAAATAACCAGAAGGAAACCGTATAATGAAACCAAAGTATTTCCTAAAAGAAAACAAGATTTCCTATTTGGAAATACGAAGGGTTTTATATCATGCATTTCATGTCGGTTACGTCATACCAGAAAGAAGAATGTAACCGCGTTCAGAAAAATCCATTAATAAATCGGGAGCGTGCGAGAAGATGAGTAAAATTTTGACATTGGGCGAAATCATGTTGCGCCTATCTACAGATCCAGGAACATTGATGACCTATTCCACAAATTTCACCGGGCATTATGGCGGCGGGGAAGCGAACGTCGGCATCAGTCTGGCGAATTTTGGCCATGAAGTGGCTTTCGCAAGCAAAGTGCCGGCCAATCCGCTTGGTGTTGCGGTCCGCAAACATCTGAAGAGTTACGGAATTTGTACAGCCTTGCTGAGAAAAGGCGGCGAACGCCTCGGCACCTACTACTTGGAAAGCGGCGTTGGGGAACGTGCGGCTTCCGTTGTCTATGACCGTGCCCACTCAAGTTTCTCAAGCATGGAAACCTTGGAATGGGATTTCGACGAGTTGTTCGAGGATGTGAACCTGTTCCATATTTCCGGCGTCACTGCCGCGCTCACCAAGGACTGGGCTGCACGGTCGGTCGAGTTGGTGCGGGAAGCGAAAAGACGCGGGATCAAAGTCAGCTTCGACATCAACTACCGCGCCAAGCTTTGGACGCAGGCAGAGTGCGGGGCTTTCCTGCAGCAAGTCTTGCCGTTGACCGACTATCTCTCTGCGGGCAAATTGGATGCCTTGTATCTGATGGGGATTCCGGAAAATACAAGCGAACAGGAAGATGTGACTTATTATTACGAGAAGATGGCGGAAAAATATCCGAATATCGAAGTCTTCTATTCCACCATCCGTCAGGTGCATTCCGCCAGCCACAATGTGCTTCAAGGGACGATGTGGCGCAACGGGGAAACGACCTTCTCGAACGTGCATACGATCACACCGATCGTTGACCGGGTAGGCGGCGGCGATGCTTATGCCGCAGGGATTCTGCATGGCATCCTTTCCGGATATACAGCAGAGCATACTGTCGATTTCGCGATTGCCGCATCCAGCATGAAACACACGATCCACGGCGACTGCAACCAGTTTTCCGCCGAAGAAGTGGAAGACTTCAAGAATTCCGAGTCCGGTGCAATCAAACGATAAGAAACTGTATATCAAAAAGGCAAGCGTTCGGGGCAAAAAGCCGAATGCTTGCCTTTTTAGCGGCTGCGCCGTAATGATTTCATCAGATGAATTCGCTGTCGTATTGCTTCTCCATCTGCTTCATTTCATGGTAACTCACTTGGTCGAGCGTCATGGATGCCAACAGCAGATTAAAGTCATCGCGGGCTTCCGGATCGGCGGCGTCCCAGATGAGCGTGTGCGCTGCCTCGTCCTCGCCGAGATCCTCGGAAAGATCGACCATGTTGTCGCGCCATTTGATGTATGCTTCGTATTGTCCAGGTTTCATATTGTGTCCTCCATTATTTTTATTTCACGATATAAATCATTTCGATTTCGCGTTTTTCGAGATCGGTTCCGCGTTTCATGAAGCCTGCATTTTCGAGCGTTTCCCGACCCCATTGGTTGCCGATCTGGATGGATGCTTGCAGCAGCGAGCATTCGAATTGCGTTTCGATCCATTTCGCAATCTCGCGGATGCTTTCGGAGCCGAAATATTTGGATTGGAAAGGCTGGCCGATCATGATCTGTTCGAGCGTCATGATCGCAGCTTTTTGCTCTTTTTTGACGAACGCCAAGCCGACCAGTTCTTGCTCCGCATAAAGGGCGACCGGGAACAATTGTTGCGGTTGGACATAGGCGAGCGCAATCATTTCCGAGTTCGGGCGGACGTATTTGCGCTGCCAATCATCGACGCTCAGCGCAAGCGCGGCCTCGATATTATCTTGTGAAAGGTTGCCTATAGTAATCATTTTTTACCCCTTGTCCGTTTTCTTATTTTTGGGTTCCGTTTCGAAGGTGATGAGATACGCCTCAAGCCAATTGCCGCTGCTCTTCAGGGCGAAATAACCAAGGATAGCGACGATCGCTGCTGCGCTGCAGTTCACGATCAGGTCCCCCATCGTATCCAGCAAGGCTGCTTGCCCGATCAACGGAACGCCCTCGACAGTGGCGGTCCGTTGCGTGTTCTGTCCCATAACGCTGTCGGCGAAAAACTCATAAAATTCCCATAGCACACCGATTGTAGTTGCCAGACAGAAAGAAAAAAGCGAAGACAAAACCGGTGTCAGGTTCAATCTTTGGACGCCTCCCTCCTGCAGATTGGCGATGACGGAAAATCCGAGCACCCCAAACAGAGCAGAACTCAAGGCATGCTGGATGGTATCCCATTCGGCAACCGTGTCATAGAACCCGCCAAGACTGCCCAACAAGAGAGCCAAATAGAGAAACACAGCATAGATGAAGGTGATTCTTTGTGGCAAGAGGATACGCGTATGTTTCCGCAGGAGCGAAGGGAAGAGCAAGGCAATCAGCCCGAAGCCGACTTGAATAAGCCGCAGGAAATGCTCAGCTTGCTTCTCTGTGCCTTTGGTTTGGATGAACCGCACAAATTCATACCCAGTGATCAGGATGAAGCTTGCAAAGATGAACAGGACAATCAAATAACTGAATTTTTTCAGCGTTTCACGCATGGTTTTTCAGCCTTCTTTCGGTTACTCAGCGCATATATCAGCTACTCTCATTTTAGTCGACTTCACCAGGAAGCGCAACTTGTCAAGCCTGTTTAAGCAGCAAAAAAGGACACCATTCAGGCATCCTTTTTTCCGCAATTTATAAAAAACTTGCTTATCTGTCAAACTTTTCCCGACGCTTGGTGGACTTGATGAATAGCTGCTTCAGGGCAATACTGTCGTCGTTCTTGATGGCAGCCTTGATCAGGTCAAGCTGATCCTCGAACGTCTGGATGCTTTTCAGCAAATTCTCCTTGTTTTCAAGAAAAAGTTCGCTCCACAGCTCCTCGTTGATTTTGGCGATCCGCGTCAACTCGCGGTAACTGTCGCCGGTGAATTTTTCCGTTTCGCGGCCTTCGACATCACTGTTCACCAAAGCTACGGCGATTGCGTGCGGCAACTGGCTGGTGAAAGCGATCATTTCGTCATGGTAGTCGGCAGAGATGCGCGTGATCCGACCGAAGCCCATCTCCATGATCAAAGCTTCCATGAGAGCAAGATTCTCCTCCTTGTTGGAAGGGAGCGGCGTCAGGATGTAATTCGCACCTTTGTACACGGAACTGCTGGCGAAATCGATGCCTTTTTTCTCGCGTCCGGCCATCGGATGACCGAAGACAAAGTCGATCGAGGCAGGCAAAACCGACAGGATATCCTCGATGAAGAACTTTTTGACGCCCGTCGCATCCGTCAGAATCGAACCCGGCTTGAAATGATCCTTATGGGTGACGATGAAATCATGCACCAAACGGGGGTAGAGCGAAAAAATCACCAAATCGGATTGCGGCAGGATGTCTTTCCCATTCAGATAGCCCTCCTTGATGAGCCGCTGCGCTTTGGCTTTGTCCAGCGTCGTCTGATCGATGTCGATGCCGTAAAGATTGCGGTATCCGGCATCGTGAAGGGCCATCGCGAAAGACCCGCCGATTACGCCCAGGCCGACGATCGTGATGTTCAGCTCCTTATTGAGGGTTGTCATGGACGTCGCCTTCCTTTCCTGCGCCGATGTGGAGCGCGATGATTTCAGCGGCAAGCTCTTCCAATGGCTTATCGTTCTTGACGACGAAATCCGCAGCGTCTTGATAGAGGGTTTCGCGTTCGGCCTTCAGCGCATAGATCCGTTCCAAACCGTCCTTCAGGAGCGGGCGATGGGAAACTTCGATGTCATGCGTGATGTCTTCGACGGCGCGGTCGATGTAGTAGACTGTCCCGTTCTGTTTCAAGGCCACGATATTTTCGTTCCGTTTGACGACACCGCCGCCCGTGCTCACGACCGTGTCCTCGAAATCGGCAATTTCCTTATAGGCATCCGTTTCGATGTTGCGGAAATAGTCCTCTCCGGTTTGGAAGAGATCGGTGATGCTTTTGCCGGTCTTCTCCTCAATGAAGGCATCCGAATCGATGAAACGGTAACCGATTATATTGCTCAATAATTTGCCTAAAGTCGTCTTGCCTGCGCCAGGCATTCCGATCAGGATGATATTTTTTCCCAAATCCTTCACCTATTCCCGTTATGATGTTATTTTGTCATAGATTTCTTGGTTCAATGCCAGCTCGAAAGGCCGATCCAGCCAAATTTCCTGGGATTTGATCCCTTGATGCACCAACATTTCCAATCCGTTGCAGGTTTTTAGGCCGGCAGTCTTTGCCAAACGCAGGAATTCCGTTTCCTGCGGGTTGTAGATCAGGTCCACCGCTGCACCGAAGTGGCGGATGACTTCAACTGGCACCGCGCTGCGGCCGATGTTGTCCGGGAACATGCCGAGCGGCGTCGTGTTGATGATCAGGTCGCCTGAGATGTCCGCTATCTCATCATAGCCCATCAAGGATATGCGCGGATCGTCCGGAATATCCGTAAGGGAACCTTTTTTGCGTGAAACGATGATAATGTTGTTGATGCCATTATCAAGCAAATACAAAACTACCGCTTTTGCGGAACCGCCGAAGCCCAGGACCATTGCCGTCTGGTTTTCGACCGCAATGCCGTGCGAGGCCAACATGGTTCCGAATCCGTAATAATCCGTATTGGCGCCATAGAGCTTGCCGTCTTTCACCTTGATTGTATTGACTGCACCGATGCGCGTGGCTTCCGGTGTCATTTCATCCAAGTATGGCATCACCGTCTGTTTGTAGGGAATCGTCACGTTGACCCCGACGAACTGCAGCACACGGATCCCTTCGATCGCTGCTTCCAACTCATCAGGGGACAATTCAATATGTTTATAACCGGCATCCATGCCGAGCAGATCGAAAAAAGTCGAATGGATTCTCTCTGAATAACTGTGGCTCAGATGTTCGCCGAATAATCCGAAAAATTGCATCAGGTTTCACTCCTTTTAGGAAAGTGTAGATTATCGCCATCTAAATTTCAATACCCAGATTAAATTAAAAAAAAATTAAAAAAACTATTGCAATGATTAGAGCGTTTGTTATAATAATTGAAATCAGACGTTTTCATTATGAATTCAGCTGGTTAAATGATACAAAAGAGAAGAGGTCTTCCGATGGGTTCCACGCATGCTATCAATCTTTTACAAACAAACTTTTACTTTACATACTTTACATTCTGGGGCTTTTATTTTAGCGCTGGATATTTTGTTTGGAAAAAATTGCATAGAGCGAATATGAGAAACATCAGAGGATGCGAGAAATAGTTTGCAGGGCGGATCGTCAGGCAACAGCATTTTTGGATAACGAAGCTTAACGCGGTGCTCATATCATATGGGTACCGCTTTTTATTTTTTTAAAGCAAAAACATACTAGGAGGAACAAGACATGATCATCATTTTGAAAAAAACGGCCAAACAAGAGGAAATCAACGAACTGACAAAACGCTTAACGGATAAAGGGGTCATCGTGAGCCCGGTAATTGGCGAAACAATGACTATTTTGGGCTTGGTAGGCGATACTTCGAGAGTTTCGATGGACACCATCCAGCAACATCACATCGTCGAACGCGTTTTGAAAGTTCAGGAGCCCTACAAAAAGGCGAACCGTAAATTCCATCCGGACGATACGGTTGTCGAAATCGACGGCCAGCGCATCGGTAACGGCTACTTCGGTGTGATCGCAGGTCCTTGTTCCGTCGAAGGCGAAGAACAGATCATCAGCATCGCGCAACGCGCAAAAGCGGCAGGCGCTAACTTCCTCCGTGGTGGAGCTTTCAAACCGCGTACTTCCCCATACAGCTTCCAAGGTTTGGAATTGGAAGGCTTGCGTTTGCTGAAACTGGCGAAGGAAGCGACTGGCTTGCCGATCGTAACGGAATTGATGTCCACGAAATTCGTCGACGAATTCGAAGCGGATGTCGATCTGATCCAAATCGGTGCCCGCAATATGCAGAATTTCGACCTGTTGAAGGAAGTCGGCAAGACAAAGACGCCGGTCCTGTTGAAGCGCGGTTTGTCGGCAACTTACGAAGAATGGTTGATGTCGGCTGAATACATCATGTCCGAAGGGAACGAAAACGTCATCCTTTGCGAACGCGGCATCCGTACATTTGAAACGGAAACACGCAATACTTTGGATATCCAGGCTGTTCCGGTCATCCAGAAATTATCCCACTTGCCGATCGTCATCGATCCAAGCCACGCCGGCGGTTCTTCTTACTTGGTGCCATCCATGTCCAAATCGGCAGTCATGTCCGGAGCGAACGGTCTGATGATTGAGATCCATCATGATCCTGAGAACGCATGGAGCGATGGCCAACAATGTTTGAATCCGAATGAATTCGAGGAATTGATGGTTGTTGTAAAACAACTGATTGCTATTGAAGGAAAACATTTGGATGCGGTAAAATAAAGGAAGAACTTTCCGCGCACTTCAACGCGTTGGCTAGCTTCACGGGTTAGCCCTGAACGAACCCGTTCCGCTTTTCTTTTAACCATATCTGAATAAGGAGTGAAACAATGGCTGAATTACATGTAGGACTCGGCAAAAACAGCTACACGATCCTGATCGAAAATGGCTTGCGCCACCGTCTTCCGGAAGAAATCAAAAACATCTACAGCGGCAAGAAAATCGCCATCATCACGGACCATAACGTCAATGCGCATTATGGGACACAGTTGGAGGAAGGGCTGCAGGCAGCGGGATACGAGACGCTTGTCGTAGCTTTGCCGGCCGGCGAGCAGACGAAAGATTTTCAGATGTTGCCGCAGATCTATGACCAATTGTTGGATTTCCAATTGAACCGCAGTGAACTGATCATTGCTTTGGGCGGTGGCGTCATCGGGGATCTCGCGGGCTTTGCGGCTGCCAGCTTCCTGCGCGGCGTCCCGTTCATTCAGATACCGACTTCCTTGTTGGCCCAAGTGGACAGCAGCATCGGTGGCAAAGTCGGCGTCGATCTGGCAAGAGGGAAGAATCTGGTCGGGGCTTTCTACCAACCGAAGAAAGTGTTCATCGATCCGGAAATGCTGAATACGTTGTCGGACCACTACTTCCGCGACGGTCTCGGGGAAGTCATCAAATACGGCTGCATCAAGGACGCCGAATTTTTCAGCTTCCTGCAGACGCTGCATACCCGCGAAGAGATGATGGCGCACATCGAACGGATCCTCTACACGTGCTGCGACATCAAGCGCAGAGTCGTGGAAGAGGATGAGAAGGATACCGGCGAACGGATGCTGCTGAACTTCGGGCACACGATCGCGCACGCTTTGGAGACCTACACCAATTATTCGAAATATTCGCACGGTGAAGCGGTGGCCATCGGGATGGTAGCGATCACGCGCCTTTCCGAGAAAAAAGGTTTCACCAAACCCGGGACGGCGGCTGCGATCGAAGCAATGGCGAAACAAGTCGGCTTGCCTACGGAACTGAACATCGGGGAATTTGATTTGGACAGTTTATTGGCGATCATGACGTTGGACAAAAAGAATCTGGACGATCATCTGAAAGTCATCCTGTTGAAGGAAATCGGCATCAGCTACGTCCAGGACGAAACCATCGCCTTCTTTGACGATCTGGAGAACGTGTAGAACGTATATTATAGAAGAAAAAGCAGAAACAAAATCGAAGCAACCAACAGGAGGATTAAAATGGATTTGACGATACAGCCACATAAGCTATCGGGAACAGTGACGGTCCCGCCTTCAAAGAGTTTGGCGCACCGTGCAGTCATCTGCGCGGCGCTTTCCGACGGCATCTGCAAGATCGATAATATCGCGCTTTCGGATGACATCATCGCAACTACGGAGGCCATGAAGGCATTCGGAGCAGTCATCGAGCAGGACGGCAGCTCTTTGACGGTCAAGGGCGCAGGCCGATACGTGACAGACGCAAAAGCCGCTGACCCGGCAACGACCGCAGAGCACCTGATCGACTGCAACGAATCCGGTTCGACGCTGCGTTTTGTCGTACCGATTTCGACGCTTTTCCAAGGCGCGAGCCGCTTCATCGGCAGAGGGAATCTGGGCAAACGTCCATTGACGATCTTCTACGATATTTTCGAGGAACAAGGCATCTCATACCGACCGACTGAAGGCGAACTGGATTTGGTCGTCGACGGGAACCTGAAACCGGGCCATTTCTCATTTCCCGGAAATGTCAGTTCCCAATTCATCACGGGCCTTTTGTTCACTTTACCATTGTTGGACGGAGATTCGGTCATCACGATCACGACGCCGCTTGAATCGATTGGCTATATCGATTTGACGCTGGATGTCATGAGCGCTTTCGGTGTGACCATCGAAAACGAAGGCCATCAACTCTTCCGGATTTCGGGCGGACAGTCCTACAAAGCGACGGATTACCGCGTCGAAGGAGATTATTCCCAAGCGGCCTTCTTCCTTTGCGCTGATGCATTGGGGAACGACCTGTTGGTGGACGATCTGTCGATGGATTCCCTCCAGGGTGACCGCGCTGTCGTATCCATTCTGGAAGCAATGGGCGTCTCTTTCGAACAGCAGGGCAACGGCCTGATCGGCACGGCAGCAAATGGGCTGCACGGCACACTTATCGATGCTGCGCAATGCCCGGACATCATTCCGGTCGTCGCGCTGACGGCTTGCCTGAGCGAAGGCAAAACGGAAATCATCAACGCCGGCAGATTGCGCATCAAAGAATGCGATCGTTTGGAAGCGACGGCCAGCGAGTTGAAGAAACTGGGCGCTGACATCGAAGAATTGCCAGAAGGCCTGTTGATCCACGGCGTCAAATCGCTGAAGGGCGGAGAAACAGTCTGGAGCTACAAGGACCACCGCATCGCCATGATGCTGGCGATCGCGGCGACAGTCTGCGAACAGCCGATCACGGTCACGGATGCCGAGTGCGTTTCAAAATCGTATCCGAATTTTTGGGAAGACTATAAAGCAATAGGAGGCAAGATACAATGAGTGGTATATTTGGGAATAAATTGAAGGTATCCATCTTCGGCGAATCGCATGGTTCCGCAATCGGCGTCACCATCGACGGTCTGCCGCCAGGCCATGAAATCGATATGGACAAAGTTCTGGAGGAAATGAAACGGAGAGCGCCAGGCCAAGGAGCTTTGACGACGCCAAGGAAAGAAAAAGATCAGCCTGAAATCTTGAGCGGCTATTTCAACGACAGGACGACAGGCAGCCCGCTTGCGGCGATCATCCGCAACAGCGACACGCGGTCCAAAGACTACGGCCAGATGAAGAAATTGATGCGTCCCGGCCAAGCCGACTATCCAGGCTATGTCCGTTACGACGGTTTCAACGATTACCGCGGCAGCGGCCATTTCTCCGGCCGTATCACTGCACCGCTAGTGTTTGCGGGTGCGATCGCGAAGCAATTGCTTGAAAAGCAAGGCATCACAATCGGCGGGCATGTGAAGAGCGTCGCCAAAATCCAGGATGACAGCTTCCTGAACACGGAAGTCACACCTGAAATGCTGAAAGGCTTCGCAAGCAAAGAACTGCCGTTGTTGAACGAATCGCTTGAAGAGGAAATGCGCAATCTGATCCGTGAAGCGAAAGCCAGCGGCGATTCCGTCGGCGGGACCGCGGAAATCTGTGTATTGGGCATCCCTGCAGGAGTCGGCAACCCATTCTTTGATTCCGTTGAGTCCGTTCTGGCGCACATTCTTTTCTCCGTGCCTGCCATCAAAGGGTTGGAATTCGGAAGCGGCTTCGGCATCGCAGAAATGCTCGGATCGGAAGCGAACGATTCCTATTATTATGACGGCGACCAAATCAAGACCCGCACGAACCATAACGGCGGCATTTTGGGCGGCATCACGGATGGTATGCCAATCATCTACAAAGTGGCGATCAAGCCGCCAGCTTCCATCACAAAACTGCAGCAAACCATCAACATCGAAGACAAGACCGATGCGGAACTGTCGGTTGAGGGCAGACACGATCCAATCATCGTACCGCGCGCCATTCCTGTATTGGAAGCCGTGACGGCGATCGCGATCCTGGATCTGCTGATGGATTCGAAATTCTACAAATACGACTAGTGAGAACGGAGTGGAAGGCGAGTATGACGGATTTAGAAGACTATCGCAAAGAGTTGGACGCTCTTGACCAGGAGCTTGTGGCGCTGTTCGAGAAACGGATGCAGATTTCCCAAGCCATCGGCAACTACAAGCTGGCGCATGATTTGCCCATCTTTGATGAAGGCCGGGAGCAGCGTGTGGTGGAACAGAATCTTACCCATCTGAAGAGTGATGAGTTTGCGGTGCAGACCCATCATTTCCTGGATACGATCATGGATCTTTCGAAGGAAGTCCAAAAGGATGTCCGGGCAGCCGCGAACGATTACGAGCAGATTTTTGCGATCCACGATCCGAAAGAGCACGCGCAGATCGGATACTTCGGGGAAACGGGATCCTTCTGCGAAGAAGCCATGTTGGCCTATTTCAAGGAAGCACCCCGCGATCCGAAAAACTACCATACTTTCGAATCGCTGTTCCTGGGCATCCAAAACGGGGAAATCGATTACGGCGTTCTGCCTGTGGAAAACTCCTCTACTGGCGCGATTTCACAAGTTCTCGATCTGTTGTACAAATACGGCCTTTCCATCGTGGGCGAACAATACATCAAAATCGAACAGCATCTGATCGGCCTGGAAGGGACCGGTTTGGATCAGATCGAGGAAGTCTATTCGCACCCGCAAGGTTTCCAGCAATCCACCGATTATTTCAAGGACCACGAGCAGTGGCGTCAGATTCCTTTCCACAGCACCTCCGACAGCGCCAAAATGGTGAAGGATTCCGGGGATGCGCATAAAGGCGCCATCGCCAGCAGAAGGGCCGCCCAGATCCATGGCCTCGCGATTTTGGCGGAAAGCATCCAGAATCAGAGCGAAAACACGACCCGCTTCATCATCGTTGGCAAGGATCTCGAGTCGAATCCGCGCTGCAACAAAGTCAGCGTGGTGTTCTCTTTGGACAACCAAGCCGGTACGTTGTTCAAGCTGCTGCGTCATTTCGCGAGGTACCACATCAACCTGATCAAAATCGAATCCCGCCCTGTTGAAGGGGAAAAATGGGAGTATCTGTTGTACCTGGATTTCGAAGGCAACATCGCCGACGAAAACGTCCATGAAGCCCTGCGCTTCATCCACCGGAGCAGTGTCTATTTCCGCTTGTTGGGCTGCTATAGGGCCGCTACCGAAAACAAATAAGCAAAGCTTTACGCCTTTGCGCGGAAAGCCTGAAAAGCCAGCAATGACCGCTTCGTGCGGCCGTTGCTGGCTTTTTGTTTTTCGATTCTTGCAGTCCAGGGCAAAAATGGGTACTATTAAGAAGAGAATGCGTTACGGAAGGGTGATGTTTGTGAAAGCAGCAGAGAGACGAAATGAAATCATCAAATTATTGGAAGCCACGGATCAACCGGTGAACGCCACCCAACTGGCTGAACTGTTATCGGTCAGCCGTCAGGTCATCGTGGGGGATATCGCGCTGATCCGCGCCAAGGGGATCGAGATTCTGGCAACGCCACGCGGCTATCTATCCGCGAATGCATTCAAAGGCGAAGGCAGCCTGTTCACGGGCAAAATTGCCTGTCAGCACTCGCAAGCCGAGACAGTTACGGAACTGAACATCATCGTGGACAACGGCGGCGAGGTTGTGGATGTCCAGGTCGAGCATCCCGTCTACGGCACGTTGACCGGAGAACTGCATATCCGCTCGCGCCATGATGTCATCGATTTTATGAAAAAAATCGCATCAAAGGAAGCAGCGATGCTGTCTTCTCTGACGGGCGGCGTACATCTGCATACGCTTGCCTGCAAGGACGAAGAAACATTCCTGCGCATCAAAAAGGAACTGAAGGACGCCGGCATCCTCTATTCCGGTTGAAAACGCATGAAAATAAGCTTGACAACTCCTGAAAAGATTATATAATATATTACAACTGTCAAGACAGTTGTAAACATCTTTGGAGGGATTGGCGAAATGAATACACGTACACAAACGAAACACATTACGATAGCTGCTCTACTGATTGCGATAGGGATCCTGATACCGATGATATCCCCTTTGAAAATAATTCTTGAACCGGCATCCTTCACATTGGCAAGCCATGTGGCGACGATGATCGCCATGTTCCTTTCACCCGGCATCGCTGTTGCGGTGGCCTTCGGGACGGCAGTAGGCTTCATGTTGGGTGGCTTCCCGTTGGTCGTAGTCCTGCGTGCGGCGACGCACATGATCTTTTCGTATTTCGGTGCGAAATACATCCAAAAGCACCCGGATATGGCCATCAACATCAAAAAATCGTTGCTCTTCAGCTTTGTGCTTGGTGTTCTGCATGCCGGGAGTGAAGTCATCGTCGTCAGCCTGTTCTACTTTGCGGGCAACCTTACGACTGCGTATTACGATAAAGGCCTGATTTCTTCCGTTATGCTGCTGGTCGGCGTCGGAACCGTCATCCACAGCATGGTCGATTACTGGTTGGCCCAAATCGTCTGGAAAACAGTCGGCAAAAAAGCTCTACCGCTACGCTCTGTGTAAAGCGGAAAACGAATCAAATGAAAAGGACGCATCCCGGCTTTAATTGCGGGATGCGTCCTTTTCTGTGTGCGGATCATTCATTGTTTCAAACAGATTTAACCGTTCGCCAGCAAAAATTCGCCTTTTTTCCGGTCGTAGATGAAGACTTCGCCGGTCTCGATGATGTAGTGCCAACCGCTGATCTTCAGCTTGCCTTCCCTCATTTTATCGGCTATGTAAGGGAATGTTATCAAATGCTTCAGCTGCTCGACGACATTGCCTTGCTCCATCATCCAAGCCCGTGCTTCGGGTTCGGATTCCGGGATGTCCTTGAGGACGCGGTCGCGGACCGGATGGATCAGTTCCAGCCATTTGCGGGTGTGCGGCAACTCCTCCAGTTTGCCTTCGGGATGCAGGCAAGCAGCACAGCCGCCGCAGTTGGAATGGCCGCAGATGATGATGTTCTCTACGCCGAGCGCTAGCACAGCATACTCGATTGCGGATGTCGTTGCTACATATTCGGTAGTCATCCGATAATGCGGCACGATATTGGCGATGTTGCGGATGATGAACAATTCCCCCGGCAACGTACCGGTGATCATATTTGGATCGATACGTGAATCGGAACAGGAAATGAAGAGGGTATGAGGTTTCTGGGAGGCCTTCAGACCCTTGAACAGCTCACGATGGGATTCAAAATCCCCTCTTCTGAAATTGACGATACCTTCTAATAACTTTTCCATGCTCATACCTTCTTTCTGAAATGATTATCCGAACAGCAGTTGTGCAAATTGCACGATGATCGGGATTGTAAATAAAGACAATAATGTGGTCAGGACAACCAGCCGCGCGCCATATTCGTAGTCGCCGCCGAACAGACGGCCAAGGATCGCGGTATTTGTTGCAGCCGGCGCACAGGAAGCGATGGTCAGGACAATTTCCACCATATAGTCATCGATCGGCAATAAATAGATGATGCCGATCGAGATGAGGGCGGTGAAAATCAAACGCAGGAAAGTCGTCCAATACGCTTTCGGGAAAGCCAATAATTCCGAAAAATTGCTGTTGGCGATGTAGCTGCCGAGGATGATCATGGCCAACGGCGTATTCAAAGCTGCCAAGCTGTCGATGGATTTCCAGAGAAAATCAGGGATCGGCAGGCGGCTGATGTAGATGGACAAACCGATGACGGCCCCGATCATTCCGGGATTGAGAAGGGTTTGCCGCAGCGTCATTGCTTTTTTGTCGCCGGATATTAAATATTGGCCATAAGTCCATTGGGTGACGTTGTTTGCCAGGATGTAACCGGACATGAAAAAGACGCCCTCATAGCCCACGGTCGCGAGCACCAAGGGGATGCCCACAAAACCGGCATTCGGGAAAATCGTGGCATATTTATCGATACGATCCTCTTTTTTCAACAGGAAATGGACGATGAGCGCGCGGACGGAAATTGTCAGAAACGCCGCCAGCGTCGCCCACAACAGCAACTTCAAGCGGTGCGCATCGAAAATTGCGTTGAAGGATGTGATCATGGTCGCGGGCATCACGAACAAGGAGAGGATGGTCGATATCTGACGTGTACCCTCGCTGGTGATGACATTCGACCGGATCAGGAAAAAACCAAATAACATGATGCTGAACATGGTCAGCAACTGTTGAAAAACGATGCTTATCAAAGTGGCGCGGCACTCCTTTCATGTGTGGAAGCTTGATTTCAGTTTTTTTCTGTTCCTAATATGATAACACATCACGGGATATAATTTTAAGGAAATTCTCATAAATGTCTAGTATAATGAATTGGTATGCATCATAAAACAAACAACAGCGTCTTAAGCTGAAGAATGGAGAAATATAGATGGCTAAAGTAGAAAGTTTTGAATTGGATCACGATTTGGTGAAGGCACCGTATGTCCGCCAAGCAGGCTATGAAGTGCACGAAACGGGGGCGATCGTCACAAAATTCGATCTGCGTTTTGTGCAGCCTAACCAGGATGCTTTGCCGACAGGGGCTATGCACACGTTGGAACATCTTTTGGCGATCAATATCCGCGATTATGTTGATGGCGTCATCGACTTGTCGCCGATGGGTTGCCGCACCGGATTTTACATGATCTGTTGGGGAGAACATACGCCGGAAGAAATCGCTTCGGCTTTGGAAAAAGTGCTGCAGATCGTGCTGGATACGACAGTAGTTCCGGCAACGACCGCGAAGGAATGCGGAAATTACCGTGACCATTCCTTGTTCGGCGCAAAAGAATACGCGAAGCAAGTGTTGGCGGCCGGCATCAGCCGCGATCCCTTCACGCGCACAGTCTAGAAATTTAGGGAGGGTTGATGTTATGACGAAAGAATTGATCGTAAGGACAGGGCCGCAAGAATACGAATGCAGAGAAGGCGTCCTGTCGACTTTGCCGAAACGATTGGAAGAACGCTTCGTAAAAAATATTTTGATTGTGCACGGGAGAGTGTCCTGGCAAAAAGCCCGTCCCTACCTTGAAGACCTGTATCAAGCCGGCTTCGCAATAACTGAAGTGGCTTTTTCGGGCGAATGCAGCTACGAAGAAGTCGACCGCATCGTCGGGCTGGCTGCAAAGCACAAAAGCGATGCGATCATCGGCGTCGGCGGCGGAAAAATCATGGATGCCGTGAAATATGCTGCCGCTAAAGCGGGCTGCATCCTGAATGTGATGGTCCCGACATTGGCGAGCAACTGCGCCCCTTGGACGCCGCTCAGCGTCATGTACACTGAGGATGGCGTGTTCATCCGCTACGATTTCCTGCAGCAACAAGCTTCGCTATTGTTGTTGGAACCGCGCTTGATCATCGACTCGCCGAAGGATTTCTTTGTGGCCGGATTGGCGGACACACTGGCCAAATGGTACGAATCGGACGAAATCCTTTCGCTGCCTGAGAATGCGCAGCAACCGATGCTGATGATGGCGCGCCAAGCAGCTTATATCTGCAGACAAAGCATCCTTGATCACGCCGAGTTGGCGATCGCTAGCCTGGAAGCGGGGGAAGTCACGGAAGCTTTTGTGAAACTGACTGAAGTCATCACTTCCATCAGCGGCATGGTCGGTGGGATGGGCGACGCTTTTGCGCGGACGACCATCGCCCATGAAATCCACGATGCCATCACCAATTTCCCGGAATCGCATCATTTCCTGCACGGACATAAAGTGGCCTACGGAATCATGGTGCAATTGGCTTATGAAAAGAAATGGGCTGAGATCGACAACCTGATCCCGTTCTATGAACACTTGGACATTCCGAAGAGCCTGCACGATCTGCATTTGGACAGACTGGATGCGGAGGGCATCCTGGAAATCGGCCGTCTGTCGACAAAACCTGAAGCACCGGCGCACGGGCTGCCTTACGAAGTCACTGCCGAACTGATGGCGGAAGCGATCCAAAAGCTCGAAGATTACATGGCGAATTTGCCGGAACTCTGATCCAAGAGACTAGAGGTTGAGGAGGCGCTATTCTACGCTGATGACTGACCGCTCTGGTTTGGCAAAATCCGGAATAATCGGTATACTGTAAACACGAACATTTACCGATCAGAAAAATACCCATTCATGATAAGCGAGGGATCGTCGATGAACAGTGAAGAATTAGTGTCCAGAGCAAGAGCCGCTATGCAGCATGCATACAGCCCGTATTCCCATTTTCCGGTAGGGGCGGCAGTCCTCTATAAGGACGGCACAGTTATTGAAGGCGTAAACGTGGAAAATGTTTCCTTTGGCGCCACCAATTGCGCAGAGCGGACCGCCTTGTTCACCGGTGTGACGCAAGGCTACCGCAAAGAAGATGTCGCAGCCATCGCCATCGCGGGCGACACGGAAACATTCCTCCCGCCCTGCAGCATCTGCCGCCAAGTGATGGTGGAATTGTGCGCGTACGAAACGCCTGTTTACCTTTCCGATAAGCACGGGAAAATCAAGGAACTGACGATCAAAGAGTTGGTTCCGTATGCCTTTACCGAATTAAATATGTAAAAAAACAACTGCGGCCCACCTTTGACTGGTGGGCCACAGTTGTTTTTTTGTTTTGGAGCGGATGCATTCCTTTTGAGGCTACATTTTCAGGAACAACAGATAGGCGAACGTCATCATCAACAGCAAATGAGCGCTGATGCCGCCCAGACAAAGGTAAAGCGTGTCCCGTTTCGTTTCGTTTATCGTCTGGTAAAGGCTGGCGATGAACGTCACCAGATAGCTGGACAGATGGACCAGGAACAACAACAGCACCGGGACCGCCATCAAGATCGGGGCGATCAGGCTGATCACAAAGGCAGTACCCAGCAGCAACAGGCCAAAAGCGTTCATTCCCGCATATTGCGTCATCCAGTTATGGAAGGCATGGCGTCTGTGCAAAAAGAATGTTTTGATGAGGTATGCCAAGAATGGGTAGAGATAATAAAAAGCCAGGAACAGCAGGAAATTCTTCATGAACCAAACAACCGGTTCAACCTGAAAAGTGACAGTCGGCAACAGTGATATCTGCGACAGCAGATCATATTGCTTAGCCAACGCGACCGCAATCCGCGTCACCAATCCTGCTGAAAGCAACGCCGAAAGGACGAAGGTGAAGTAGCCGTAAAGATTATGGCTTTCTCTGCGCGATTTTCTGGTCTCCGCGGGGTCTTTCATTTTTTTCCACAAAAAACGCACGTAACGGATGGATTTATTCTTGGCCTCATTTAAAGAGAAGGCTTGCTTTTCAGCGCGCGAAGCCGCTTCCGAGTATTCTTCATCATCATCAGTCGTAAGGTCGACAAAATTGTCCTTAGACTCCTCGAACAAAGTGGACTGATAAAATTCATCTTGAGGGATCGCTTCCGAACCGGAAACATCCGACCCGCACATAGGGCAGATCAAAGCCTCTTTCGGGATGCGATTATGGCAATAGACACATATCTTCATTGGATTTTCTCCTTCTCGCTAGTAACTAACTTCTAGAATAATTCAGTTTGTGGGATATAGCAAGGTTATTTTTGCGACAAACTTTTTGTAATGGAACCGATAATTCGGTATGATAAGGGCAGCATAAATGAGAGGGATGATGACTTAATGAAAATGTTACACACTTGCATCCGCGTGCAGCACTTGGATAAATCGATCGCATTCTACAAAGAGGCTTTTGATTTCCGGGAGAAAAAGAAGCTGGACTATCCTGAGCACAAGTTTTCGATCGTCTATTTAGGTTTGGAAGGCGATGATTATGAGTTGGAGTTGACCTACAATTACGATCATGAACCTTACAACATCGGTGACGGCTATGGCCACATCGCAATCGGGGTGGACGAATTTGAAGCCCTTCACGATAAGCAGGTAGCTGCCGGATTCAACGTGACCGATTATAAAGGTTTGCCTGATTCTTCCGTAAGATACTACTTCATCACCGATCCGGATGGCTACAAGGTTGAAGTCATCCAGAACAGATAGGACGGACCTATGGAGAAAACGACTAAACGCAAATTGCTTTTCATCGGCGACAGCATCACGGACGCCGGGCGCAACCGCAACAATCCTGATTCGCTGGGGAAAGGCTATGTGGCTTTGATAGCGAAGGCTCTTGCGAAAAGAGGCGATGCCGAACGCTACCAGCTGATCAACCGCGGCATCAGCGGCAACCGAATCCATGATATAGCGGAAAGATGGCACAGCGATTGCGTTTCGCTCGAGCCTGATGTCGTCACTATGCTGATCGGCATCAACGATACGTGGCATAATGTCGGCGACGAAACGGTGTTCGCGACCAAAGAGGGCGCGGAACAGTTCGAAATGCATTATCGCCATTTGTTGGCTTCCTTGCGGAAAAAATCGGATGCACGGCTCATTCTGATGGAGCCGTTCGTCTTCCCGTATCCGGAAGACCGCAAGTCTTGGCGTGTTGATTTGGATCCGAAACAGGAAATCGTCAAACGCCTGGCCGAAGAATTCGCTGCCGAATGGATCGGGCTGGATGCCTATCTGAATGGAATCGGTGCTGTCGATGGCTATGAAACGTTATCCAATGACGGCGTCCACCCGACCAAAAAAGGCCACCAGCTCATCGCTGATGCTTGGCTGAAGCAATTTGATGAAGGCGGGGAAAAGTAGAGGTCATTGCGTGAAAAATCCGCATCGCACCGAAAAGTCTTGCTTTCTTGGTTTTGGCATGATAAGATGTTTTACATGCGATGAGGCGACGAGCAATCAGGTGGGTTCGCCCATTCCGCGCAAGCGGCGAAGTGATTGCAAATCAAACGGGACATACGTGCTTGCACAACCACAGGATGTGGATGTTTGATGGTGACTGCTGTGAACAGTCCCATCCATGGGTTTACCCATGCCGTATCAGAAGAAAGGGCCGGAAAGATGAACACTTAGGTGTTTACCTTTCCGGCCCTTTCTTTTTGTTTTAGTGGGGAAAGAATGTGTGAGCTCCGGCGAGGGGCGGTTCTCCGGAGCTGACAGCCGCCTAAGGCACCTCTCCTCCTGCGAGGACCGCTTCCCCGGAGGCGAGTGCGCGCAAGCTGGCCCAACTCCGATGAGGATCGCCTCGCCGGAGCTGAGAGCCCCCAAAGCCGCGTCAACTCCGGCCAAACGCCGAATCCGCCACGGCTGGACCTAAAATCTGTAAGGGCTTTATTAGGAGCGGCGGCCTCCTTGCGGTATAATCTAAGTAGGAAATTCAGGAAAGATTGGAGGCGCCTCAATTGAAAAAACTGAAATTATTGATCCTTTCGCTGCTGTCAGTCTCTCTAGTGGGTTGTTCATTCTTAACGACGGAAGAAACGAGTGTTTCGCAACAGGACGCTGCCGGAGTGGATTACATAACAACGGAAATATCCAAAACAGATGGGCAAGCCGGATCGGGACTGTTGATCGGCGAAAAGGTAGTGACCACCGTCCACCTTTCCTATGAAACGCTGAAATATGATGATTCCATCGCTTATCTGAAGGAAATCGTCGGAAAATACGGAGCCTATGTGGAATATTCCTACGAATCAAGCGGCGGCGACATGATCTACACACCTTCGTCATTGACCCAAAACTATCGCCAAGGCAGCTACACAATCCGGATTCCGAAAGATTCCGTGACAGCCTTCCTGGATGATCTGGAGGGCGGGCTAGGCACGAAAATCAGCGAGCAGCAGGGAAATCAGGACGTGACGCAGTATTACGAGGACACGGCCACCCGCATCAGCGTGCTTCAAAGGAAGGAAGAGCGGCTGTTGGCGCTGCTCGAGCAGGCACAAACAGTCGAAGAGATCCTTGCCATCGAGGACAGTCTTAGTGCGACCATTTCCGAAAGGGAAGTGCTCCAGGCTGAGCTGGATAACATCGATGATTTGGTCGATTATACAGCTCTGTATCTTACCGTTTCCGAGCGTTCGCGGATTTCCAACAACCGTGGCGGATCGACGCCATTCTGGGATCGCGTCAAGGACGCTTTCATCGATTCGGTTTATTCCTTCTACTATTGGCTGCAGGATGCCGCCATCTGGTTCATCTATGCATTGCCATTCTTCGTAGCCGTGCTGTTAGTGTTGTTGCTGTTGTGGGCGATCAAAAAACTGTTCGGCAAAACGATCTGGGGCAAGCAAAGAGCCGAAAAGCAGCTCCAGGAAAGAAAGCAGATCGAGGAGCGCCGGAAAGAACGGTTTGAACGGACCCATCCAAGAAAACCGGGAGGCACAAATGTAGCTTCCACAGCAACCGTGACGCCTGCGGAAACTTCGGGCACGCCACAAACGCCAATTCCGCCGGCAGAAAAGACCGACCAGCCTGAATCAAAAGCGAAAGATGATGAAGGGGACCCTCTCGAGCCGTAAAATGCCCGACTGAATGAAACAAAATAAAGACTGCAACCGGATCCCCCATAAATCCGGTTGCAGTCTTTTGTACTTTCGGCATGGAAGACGGCTAAAATAAGTGCGCCTAAGTCGACTGGACGACTGGATTATATGGTAAAATAACAGGATAGGAGGGTAATATTATGGTAAAAAGAAAACTGTATATCATTTCATTAGATGCATTTGGTGCCAGTGACTTAGAATTTGCCAAGACGCTGCCCCATTTTCAGGAAATTTTGAACAGAAGCGCACTCGTCAAAGAGGTGGAATCGGTTTATCCGTCTTTGACATACGTAGCCCATACTTCAATCGCGACAGGGATGAATCCGAATCGTCATGGCATCATCCACAACACGCACCGGCAGCCGGAAAGGCAGTCTCCGGATTGGTATTGGTACGCCAAAGAGATAAAGAAGGCGACGTTGTTCGATGTCGCAAAGAAGGCCGGTTACACAACCTGCGCTTTGCTTTGGCCAGTGACCGGGAAAAGTCCTTCCATCGACTATAACCTGGCGGAAATTTTTCCGAACAGACCCTGGCAAAATCAGGTGATGGTGTCCGCATTTGCTTCCAGCACAAAATATGCGCTGGAGATGAACAAAAAATACGGTTCGTTGCGGAACGGAATTGCCCAACCGGAATTGGATGAATTTGTGACAGCGATAGCGGTCGACACGATCAAGACGAAACAGCCGGATCTGCTGGCTGTACATTTGGTTGATCTGGACAGCATGCGTCACGAATATGGTGTTTTGAGCGATCAAGCGAAAGAAGCCATCGTCCGGATGGATCGCCATCTCAGCCAAATCATTGACGCGATGAAAGAAGTGGGCAGCTATGAGGATACCGTGTTGGCAGTGTTGGGCGATCATTATCAGATCGATACGCATACGGTCATCCGCCCAAACCACCTGTTCTTGGACAAAGGGTGGCAGACGATCGATCGCAAAAGGAACATCAGGGACTGGAAAGTGCTGGCAAAAGCCGCGGATGGCGCTTGCTATATTTACCGCAAGGATGTCAGCGTAACAAACAAAATGATATTGGATGCGTTGAAAGGGATCGAAGACAGGATTGAAACCATCCATTCGGCCGCAGAGGCCAGAAAAATGGGGGCTGATGAGAATTGCCTCTTCATTCTGGAAGCGAAGCCGGGCTATTATTTCGAAAGCGATGTGCTGTATCCATTCATGGAAAGCACCGCCAAAAACCTTTCCGATCGTAAACTGCATAAAGCGACGCACGGATTCAGCCCGAAAAAGAAAAAATACGCCACGATGCTGATGATTTCTGGGCCCGGAATCGATAAAGAGGCCGTTGTGGAAAAGGGCAGGCTGATCGACGAAGGGCCGACTTTCCTGCATGCGATCGGACTGAAATTTCCGGAAGCCACGGATGGAAGGGTCATCAACAAAATATTTCTGTAATCAGAGGGATATAAGTGCCGCGAAACTGCCCGAGTTGGAATCGGCACCGGCAGATGTGCCTACGGCGGAGCTGCTGCTTCAATGCTTGTAAAAATCAAGTAAAAAATAATCCTGAATTGTAAAAATTATGCCACAATCTTTGCAAATCAGGGTTTTCTTGCTATATAAATGTAAGCGTGAACATTTGCAATGTTGGAAAATGCCTGATTTGTGAAATAAATAACTAAATCCATCTGTGTGTTTTCAAGTTCCTAATTGTAAGCGGATGCTCGCGAAGTGCTGCAACAACAAGCTTAGTCAAAGTGGCTCTCATTGTTTTCTAATCGAATATTCATTTTTATGACTCAAACGGATTCTATATAGTGATATTCGTGACTTATTTATGGTTAGCGTTTACAATGTTGTTTTTATGTAAAAAAACTATTAAGGTTGATAGATTATTACTATTGAGAAGCAAAACGGGTTTCAATATATTTATCATGAATTATGGCAAAATCATCTTTAAAATGGTATTATGGATATATATTAATGAAAGGACCGGGTATGATTAAATAAATCATTATTGGATCGTTTTGTTACTGCAATATAATTGTAAGGGAAGTGTCTGGATGAGTGCAAAAATGAACATACTTAAAGAGTTGGAAAAAGAGATGTATTTGTTCAACATCGGGGAACACCTTGAAAGCTACCGCTTTTTAGGTAGTAAACAACGGACCGAAAACGGGATTGAAGGATGGCGTTTCACGGTGTGGGCGCCCCATGCAAAAAAAGTTTCGTTGGTCGGGGACTTTACAGAGTGGAAACCCGTAGAAATGCAAAAGATCGGCAAAACCGGCGGCTGGTCGCTCTTCACGGAGGATGCGGCGCAAGGGGACTGTTACAAGTATTATATCGAGGACAAAAACGGCAAAAAGAAATACAAAATCGATCCTTATTCTTTCGCGTATGAAGTTCCGCCAAAAGACGCCTCTGTCGTGTTTGACATGCCCGAAAAAAAATGGAAGGACGGCAGATGGGCCGCAAACAAAAAAAGAAAGTCCATCTATCAAAAACCGCTTAACATTTATGAAGTGCATTTCAGTTCTTGGAAAAAACATGATGATGGCAGCTGGTATTCCTTTAAGGATCTTGCTGAAACGTTGATTCCATATGTGAAGGAAATGGGCTACACGCACATCGAATTCATGCCTTTGATGGAACATCCGCTGGAAGCTTCTTGGGGCTACCAAATCACCGGATACTTCGCGGTGGCTGCCCGTTACGGTAATTTGCTCGAATTGCGGGATTTCGTGGAAGAAGCGCATAAGGAAGGGGTCGGGGTCATCATGGACTGGGTTCCCGGACATTTCTGCAAAAATGATTATGCGTTAGCCTATTTTGATGGGACACCGACTTTTGAGTATGCCGATCCGAATCGCGCCATCAACAACCGTTGGGGGACGTTGAATTTTGACTTGGGTAAAGCACAAGTGCACAGCTTCCTGATTTCGAACGCCATTTTCTGGCTGCAAGAGTTCCATTTTGATGGAATCCGTGTCGATGCCGTTTCGAATATGCTTTATCTTGATTATGATGAAGGTCCTTGGACACCGAATGAAGACGGCAGCAATGATAACCGCCAAGGGATCGAGTTCCTGAAGAAAATGAACACCAGAGTCTTTGAACGCCAGCCGGATACCTACATGATCGCGGAAGAAAGCACTGCTTGGGCAAATGTCACAAAACCCATCGAGATGGGCGGGCTGGGCTTCAACTACAAGTGGAATATGGGCTGGATGAATGATACGTTGCGCTTCTTCGAAATGGATCCATTGTTCCGAAAAGACAATTTCAACCTGATCACCTTCTCGTTCATGTACGCCTTTAATGAAAACTTTATTCTGCCGATTTCTCATGATGAAGTCGTCCATGGGAAACAATCCCTTTTGGGCAAAATGCCGGGGGACCGCTATAAACAATTTGCGGGCTTACGGACGCTGCAAGCTTACATGATGGCTCATCCTGGCAAAAAATTGAACTTCATGGGCAATGAAATCGGGCAGTTCCTGGAATGGCGCTTCTACGATCAAATCGAATGGGGTGTCCTGAACAACGAGTTCAATCCGGAGTTCCAGCATTACATCAAAACGTTGAATCATCTATACAAAGATACGAAAGCTTTGCATGAAGTCGATGATGCAAATACCGGTCTGGAGATTCTGGATGCGGACAACAACTTGGAATCGGTCCTTTCCTTCATAAGAACAGGTGAGAAACCGCGCGACTTCCTGATTGTCGTGTGCAACTTCACGCCTGTCGAACGTCGCAATTTCCGGGTGGGCGTGCCATACGAAGGCCACTACGAAGTATTGCTGAATACCGAAATGCAGGAATTCGGCGGCACTTGGACAGAAAATCTCCCTGAAATGGTCACGAGCCTCGACGGCATGAATCGCCAACCTTTCTCTATTGAGTTTACGTTACCCGCATTAGGAGTTTTGTTCATCAAACCGAAACGCGTTTTTGGTGTTAATAAATAGATAAACAGATAGATACGATGAGAAGGAGGGGAAAGGAAGAGGCATTCTTCCTGATACTATGAAAAATCAAATGGTAGCAATGATATTAGCCGGAGGGCAAGGCACTCGGCTAGGAAAATTGACGCGCGAAACAGCCAAACCGGCTGTCCCGTTCGGCGGAAAATATCGAATAATCGATTTTGCTTTAAGCAACTGCGCTAACTCAGGCATCAATAAAGTTGGGGTAGTGACGCAATATCAACCTTTGGAATTAAATGAACACATCGGAAATGGTGAGTCGTGGGGACTGACCGGCCGGGACGGTGGAGTGACTATCCTGCAGCCATATTCGAGTGCAGACGGCGAAAAGTGGTTCAAGGGAACTGCTCATGCCATCTACCAGAATATCGCCTATATCGACAGATACAATCCGGAATACGTGCTGGTATTGTCCGGTGACCATATCTACAAGATGGACTACTCCCACATGTTGGAATTCCATACTGCGCACAATGCCAGCTTGACTGTCGGCGTCATCCCTGTTCCGATGGAAGAAGCCCCTCGTTTCGGGATCATGAACACAGATCAGACAAACCGCATCATCGAATTCGAAGAGAAACCGAAAGAACCGAAAAGCAATCTGGCATCGATGGGGATCTACATCTTCAATTGGCAGGTGCTCCGTAAATATTTGGTGGAAGATCAAGCGAAACAACGCGAAATGGAAGATTTCGGAAAAAATGTTATCCCGACCTATCTTGAAAACGGCGAAAACTGCTTCGCTTACGCTTTTGATGGTTATTGGAAAGATGTCGGCACCATCGAAAGTCTTTGGGAAGCGAATATGGAATTCCTCGATCCGGAACATTCCTTGAATATCCGTGATGAAGAATGGCGCATCTATTCGAAAAATCCGGTTTCCCCTCCGCAGTTCCTGACAGAGTCATCCAACGTAACGGACTCCATGATCGTTGATGGCTGCTACGTTGCAGGTGAAATCACGCATTCTATCCTGTCCCAGAACGTTCGCGTCGGCAATGGATCAGTCGTACGCGATAGCCTGGTTATGGCAAATGTTACGATCGGTGAAAATGTTACAATCGAGCATGCCATCATTGGGGAAAATGCAAAAATCGCCGACAATGCAAATGTCATCGGCAAGAACGGTGAAATCGAAGTTGTTGGATATGCTGAAGTTATAGGGGGACTTAAAGATGAAGATGAATAGTATTTGTGCCATTTTAAATTTAACCGAGGACGAGACAGCGTTGTATCCATTAACGCGTGTCCGCCCGATTGCCTCTTTACCGTTCGCTAGCCGTTATCGCCTGATCGACTTCAATCTTTCAAGCATCAGCCATGCTGAAATCAAATCAGTGGGCATGTTCATCGCAGGAAGCGGACGCTCGATCTACGACCATATCCGCAGCGGATCCATCTGGGACCTTGAGTCCGGATTGGCCGGCGGAATTTTCACCTACTCTCAACAATTGCTGAAAGCCATCCAAGAAAAAAATGGCGATGCTCCGGATTTTTACATGAACCATAAGGAATTCATCGAGCGCTCCAAAGGCGAATACGTTGTCGTCATGGGCAGCAAAATCCTGGCGAATGTCGACATCAAAGCGGTTATGCAGCATCATTTGGCAAAGGAAGGCGACATTACCGTCCTCTACAAGACTGTGCCCAAATCTTTCTTTGAGAAGAGACCGCAGGAAAAAGTTCTTCAGATCGATCGCGATGAATATTTGCTACATCTGATTAATGCAGAAGATGCTCCAGCCGAGCTTGAACGTCTCGCTCTGGACATGAATATGTATTTCATGAGAGCGGACAAGATGCTGGAACTGATTCAGCGTGCCGAACTGGAAGACGTGCAACTCGATGCGGATAAACTGATTGAACATTATTTGCCGGAATACCAAGTCAATACCTACGAATATACAGGATATTTGGCCAATATCGACTCCATCCCAGCTTATTTCAATGCGAATATGGAAATGCTGGAGAAAAATAAATTTTCAGCCCTGTTCCACAGCAGCCAAAATGTCATCACGAAAGTGAAGAATGGCGCGCCGACCTATTACTCGAAAGCGGCACATGTTAAAAATGCCCAATTCGCTACCGGTTGCGTCATTGAAGGGACAGTCGAGGATTCCTTGATTCATCGTAAAGTAAATATCGCTAAGGATGCCGAAGTCCGCAACAGCATCATCATGCAAGGCGCGAAGATCGGCGAAGGCTCAGTCCTCGAATACTGTATCCTGGACAAGAATGTAACCATCGGACCCGGCGTCACTTTGAAAGGTACGAAAGATAATCTTGTTGTAATCGAAAAAAATAAAACAATCACAGTTTAGAAAGAAGGATGCGCACGATGAAAATTTTATTTGCCGCAAGTGAGGCTGCTCCTTTTTTTAAAACAGGCGGGCTCGGCGATGTCGCGTACGCATTGCCGAAGGAGTTAGTGAAACAAGGCGTGGATATCAGGGTAGTGCTTCCGTACTACTCGACCATGCCTGCAAAATACAAAGCAGAGATCAAGGAATTGATTCATTTCCGTGTGCAAGTCGGTTGGAAAAGCATGTATTGCGGTGTGAAAACATTGAAGTTGGATGGCGTAACCTATTATTTCATCGATAATCAGGCCTATTTCGATCGTCCGTCCTTGTACGGTCAAATGGATGACGCCGAAAGATTCGGTTTCTTCTCCTTGGCGATCTGCGAAATGATGGAAAAAATCGACTTCATTCCGGATGTCGTCCATGTGAATGATTGGCATACGGCTATGGTTCCGGTTCTTCTTGTGGATAAATATCACTGGATCGAAGCCTATCAAGGCATCCGTAAAGTCATCACGATCCACAATATCCGTTTCCAAGGTGTTTACGATCCTTCCATTCTGACGAGTATCTTCGGAACAGGCATGAACATCTACCATGAAGCTGGCGTCAAGTATTATGAGAACGTCAACTTCATGAAAGGCGGCATCAATTTTTCTGATGTCGTCACGACGGTCAGCCCATCCTATGCGAATGAAATCCAGACACAGGAATTCGGCGAAGGACTGGAAGGGACGCTGCGGTACAACAGCTGGAAAATCAAAGGCATCATCAACGGCATCGATTACGATGTCAATGATCCGGAGACCGATCCGAAACTGGAATACCATTTCTCTGCTGACGATTTGACCGGCAAAGCAAAAAATAAAGCGGCCCTGCAGGAGCGTTTGGGATTGGAAGTGAATCCTGACATCCCGTTGATCACGAGCGTCGGACGCTTGACGGATCAAAAAGGCTATCAGCTTGTGCAGGAAAAAACCGAAGAATTATTGAATGCGCGTGATGTTCAGGTTGCCATCCTTGGGACCGGCGAAGCGGAATACGAGAATTCATTCCGTTACTTTGCTGCCAAATACCCTGATCGCTTCGCGGCGGTCATCGATTTTGACATCGCCTTGGCGCAGCAGATGTACGCAGGCGCGGATCTGTTCCTGATGCCTTCCGCATTCGAACCATGCGGCCTGTCGCAGATGATTTCCTTGCGTTACGGCACTTTGCCGATTGTCCATGAGACGGGCGGTCTGAAGGATACGGTTGTCCCTTACAATGCTTATACGGGTGAAGGCACCGGGTTCACATTCATCGATTTCAGTGGCTATGCACTGCTCGGAACCATCTATCGTGCGTTGGATGTGTATGAAAACCAACCGAAAGCCTGGGCAGAAATGGTGCAAGCAGCGATGAGCAGCGATTTCAGCTGGAAAGAACCGGCCAAAGATTATCTGGACGTCTATCAGTCATTAGTCAACGAATAAAAGGAGTTGGAAGCAGATATGGCATTTGACGTTCAAGAGTTCAAAAAAGAATACCAAAAAACATTCGAAGAATTATTCGCCTATAGTTATAAAGAGGGTTCGAAAACGGAGCAGTTCATTGCGTTGGGGGACTTGGTCCGTGGGCGTTATTCAGAGGACTGGATGCAAACTATAACGAATTATAATAAGGATAAGGAAAAGCAAGTTTATTACTTTTCGATGGAGTTCTTGCCCGGAAGGATGCTGAAAAGCAATCTCCTGAATATGGGTATACTGGACTGCGTCAAACAAGGCATGGATGAGCTGGAATTGGACCTGGATGAGGTGGCACGTGCTGAAGTTGACCCGGCTCTAGGGAACGGCGGCCTCGGCAGATTGGCTTCCTGCTTTATGGATTCGATCGCATCGACCGGACTTGCCGGAAACGGCAACGGAATCCGTTACCGTTATGGTCTTTTCAAACAAAAATTCATCAACGGCTATCAGATTGAATTGCCTGAGAATTGGCTGCGCAACCGGAACGTCTGGGAAGTCCGAAAAGAGAACAAGGCAGTCATCGTCCGTTTCGGCGGGAATGTCAGCTTTACGCAGGATGGAGACGGCAAGTTGCGTGTACGCCACGAAAATACCCGTGATATCCTTGCGGTCCCTTATGATACGGCGCAAGTCGGCTACAATAACGGCATCGTCAATAACCTGCGGCTTTGGTCTGCGGAAATTCCTTATGGGGATGAAGCGCGTTTTTCCACAGAAGAACAGCGTGAAGAAGTCAAGCGCATCACGGAAGTGCTGTATCCGGATGATTCCAATTATGAAGGTCGTCTCTTGCGCGTTCAGCAGGAATACTTTTTCTCTTCTGCCGGCGTCCAAAGCATCATCCGTTATTTCAAGAAATTGAAGCTTGATTGGACCCTTTTCCCGGATAAAATCGCGATCCATATCAACGATACCCATCCGACTTTGGCAATCCCTGAATTGATGAGGATTCTGTTGGATGAGGAAGGGTTGACGTGGGATCAAGCGTGGGAAATCACGAAGAAAACAGTCAGCTACACCAATCACACGATTCTTCAGGAAGCGATGGAGCGTTGGCCGGAAACGATGATTGCGGATCTGTTGCCGCGTATCCATCAGATTATCCAGGAGATCAACCGCCGCCATATCGACAAAAAAACGCCTTTATACGGTGAAGATTTAACCCAGCGCACTGCCATCATCGCCAATGGCCAGATCAAGATGGCCAACCTTGCCATCATCGGCAGCCATAGCGTCAATGGAGTAGCAAAATTGCATACGGATATCCTGATGGCTGATACGCTGCATGACTTCTATGTGATGTATCCGCAAAAATTCAACAACAAAACGAATGGGATCACGCAGCGGCGCTGGGTTCAGATCGCAAATGAAAATCTGACCGCGGTGCTCGATGAAACCATCGGTACGGAGTGGAAGAGCGATCCGGAAGAAATAAAAATCCTGAAGGCGCACCGCGACAACAAAAATGTCCTGGATAGGCTGGAGCAAGTCAAGCTGGCCAACAAAAAACGTTTTGCAGCCTATGCGCAACAGGAGATGGGCATCGAAATCGACCCGACTGCATTATTTGACGTGCAGATCAAACGACTGCATGCTTATAAACGCCAATTGTTGAATGTGCTGCACATCTTGGACAGATATCTGCAATTGAAGGATAATCCGAAGCTTAACCTGCAGAAACGTGTCTTCATATTCGGTGCCAAAGCCGCGCCAAGCTATTATTACGCGAAACAGATCATCAAACTGATCAATTCGATCGCGGATCTGATCAACAATGACCCTGACATCAACGACAAGATCAAGATTGTTTTTGTTGAGAACTATGGTGTGTCATTGGCGGAATTGATCATCCCAGCGGCCGATATCAGCGAACAGATCTCACTTGCCGGCAAGGAGGCTTCCGGTACCAGCAATATGAAGCTGATGTCGAATGGTGCCATCACGATGGCCACCCTCGATGGTGCCAATGTTGAAATCCGCGATAATGTAGGCGAAGAGAACATCTTCATCTTTGGTCTGAAGAGCGATGAAGTGCAGGAGTACTATCGCAATGGCGTTTACAATTCAAGAGAGTTTTATGAAAAGAATCCGCGTTTGAAACGGATCCTGAATTTGCTGATTGATGGCACGATTCCGGGCGTGGAGACGGAAGGTCGGGATATCTTCGATTCATTGGTCATGTACAATGATGAGTATTTCCTGCTGAAGGATTTTGACAGTTACCTGCAAGCGCAATATGAGGCGGATGTGGCCTTTTCCGACAGAGATAGATGGAACCGCATGGCACTGATGAATATTGCAAGCTCAGGGCCGTTTTCATCGGATTACACGATTCTGCGTTACGCGGATGAAATCTGGAAGATCAAACCACAGTTCTAAGCGGAAGTTAAATACAAACAAGGGCAGCCCCGGAAATGGGCAGCCCTTGTTTGCAGTTTAGCAGTGTAGTTCCCCGCCAAAGTGGCTTTGGAGGGGAATCTCGTGTTGCCCTTGGACATTTTTCCCCGCCAAATAGATTTAGACGGGGAATCTCAGAGCATAAATTCAATTCCTATAAAAAAAGCCCTGATCAGGGGCGGTTGCGCAGTTGCACATAAGTAATTGGTTATTTATCGTTTTCACGTTTGAAGTAGAATTCTTGCTCTTCTGCCTCATCATAGATGGTCAGAGTAGGGGAGGTGTCTTTTTTCAGAATCAGATAATAGCCGAAATGGTCACGGAAGACCAATTCGTTGGTTTTGGCTTCTTCAAGGGTAGCCTTTAATTTTTTGTTGTTGAGGAGAATCTCCAGATTATCAGTAATTTCAACCTTCAGGGACTGTGCGTCGTTTTTCCATGTGCCGATGTAAGGGGTATAAGATGTTGATAGACTCTTACCGGCATTGCGGTTTGACTTGAACAAAGCAGAGCTGATGCTTGCGATTACGGATAATCCGACTACGATCCTCCAAGGGTCATTTTTTTTCACTGATTTGAAACCTCCCACACTAAGTTAACTCATAGTATATTCCTTTTTTTGCAAATGGCCATAGCATTAACAATACAAATATGTTACAAATGATGTAAAGTTTGAAAAGGTAATTGCCATAGCCGTGATATGATGATATTCTAGAGCGTAAATGATAAAACAATTACAAAATTAAAAAATCATTAAAGAAATCAAGCGAGGAAGTGTTCGGTTTGAAGGTTATTAAATTTGGCGGGAGTTCCCTTGCGAATGGGACTCAATTGAAAAAAGTCTTACAGATTGTGAAAGATGACGCAGACAGAAGAATCGTGGTCGTTTCAGCACCAGGGAAGCGCAATGACTCGGACGAAAAAGTTACGGATCTGTTGATCAAACTGGCTGACGAGGTGAGGAACAAAGAGGATCACCAAGAAACCCTGCAGACAATCCTGAAAAGATATCAAGATATCGTTGATGAATTGGAGATCGATCCGAGCGTCATGGCCATCATTTCCAAAAACTATGAGAAATTGATCCAGACGAAATTCTACAACGAATTGTATGCGCTGGATGCGTACAAAGCAAGCGGTGAAGACAACAGCGCCATTCTTGTAGCTGCATTTTTCAATAAAGAGGGCATCCCAGCCAAATACGTCAACCCGAAGGATGCCGGGCTTTTGGTAACCGACAATCCAGGGAATGCGCGTGTGTTGCCGGAATCCTTCAAGAATCTGTATGCATTGCGGGATTCGAAAGAAATCATCGTGTTCCCGGGCTTCTTCGGTTACACAAAAGATGGACAATTGCTTACTTTCTCAAGAGGGGGATCGGACATCTCCGGCGCGATCGTTGCCAACGGTGTCAAAGCCAGCCTCTATGAAAACTTCACGGACGTGGACGCCATTTACGTGGCAAACCCTAAAATGGTCAAACATCCGAAAAAAATCAAGCAATTGACCTATCGTGAAATGCGAGAATTGTCCTACAGCGGATTTTCTGTCTTCCATGATGAAGCTTTGCAGCCGGCTTTCAGCGCCGGAATCCCGGTAGTAGTCAAAAACACCAACAATCCGTCTGCTCCAGGCACCAGCATCACGAGAACGAAGCCTGAAAACAAGCAGATCGTTTCCGGCATCGCAAGTTCGACCGGTTTCATGAGCATCTATATCGGCAAGTACCTGATGAACCGAGAAGTCGGTTTCGGCCGCAGAGTGCTGCAGATTTTCGAAGATTTCAATCTGAACTTCGAACACATGCCATCCGGTATCGACGATCTGTCGATCATCCTGCGTGCCAACCAGATAACGATGCAGCAGGAACAAGAGTTGCTGTACCGCTTGAAGAACGAATTGGAGGCGGACGATGTCCAGGTCAAGGGCGGCATCTGCTTATTGATGATCGTCGGCGAAGGCATGGTCAATTCCGTCGGGACAGTTGCGAAAGCCTGTACCGCATTAGCTGAAGCGGACATCAACCTGGAAATGATCAACCAAGGTTCGTCGGAAGTCAGCATCATGTTCGGGATCGACGAAAAGGACGAAGCCAGAGCAGTCAAAGTGCTGTACGATGCATTTTTCCCAGCAAAAAAAGACTAGCATAAACAAAAACAGGCATTGATGTGAATGACATCAATGCCTGTTTTTGTGTTTTCAGCTATCACTAGCGTGAGTCCGGTTATTTTTCATGCGCGAGGCCGGTGCTTGAAGTCTTCCCGGCAGATTTGGCAGTGCCCTGAAAGTGGTGGGTAGGAATCTTCGCCAGGAGTCTCAGACTGTTCATGATCACCAGTATCGTGCTGCCTTCGTGTCCGACCACCCCGAGTGGAAGGTTGATGAGTTGGAACAGATTCGACAGAATCAGGATGATGATGACGGTGATCGAGAAGATGATGTTCTGCATGGTGATTTTTTTCAGCTTCTTCGATAAACCATAGCAATATTCCAATTTGTCCAGTTCACTCTTCATCAGCACCACGTCCGCTGTTTCCATAGCGATGTCCGTTCCTTCGCCCATAGCGATGCCGATGTCGGCGTTTGCCAGTGCAGGTGCGTCGTTCACGCCGTCTCCAACCATGCCGACCAGTTTATACTTCGATTGAAGATCTTTCAGGATGGTGGTCTTATCTTCGGGAAGACAATTTGCCCGGATTTCATCCACACCCAATTGCTTGCCGATCGTCTGTCCGGTGGCTTCGTTATCGCCGGTGATCATGATCGTATGGACACCATTGACTTTGAAAAAGGCGATCATGTCTTTTGCCTCTGACTTGGGCGTGTCCAATAAAGCATAATAGGCCACGACCTTGTTATCCTGCGAAACGTAGATGACGGTCTTTCCTTCGTTCTGGAGCGCGAAAGCTTCCTGTACGAAGGGAGGTTCGTTCTGGTCATCATTAACGACAAAGGTTTTTTTTCCGATTTTCCATTGGCTTCCGAATGCTTCGCCGGCCAAGCCGAAACCGGTAAGGTCCTGAATCGTATCCATTTGGGATTTCGTATATTCCTTCGTGTCGAGATGTTGAACCAACGCGGAGGCAATCGGGTGGGTCGAGGAGTGCTCCAACGCATACACGACGGACATGATGTGTTTTTCATCGGTGCCTGCAAGATAACTGGCTTCTGTCACAACAGGTTTGCCTTCCGTCAGTGTGCCTGTTTTGTCGAATGCGATGCAATCCATCGCGGAGAAGTTCTCGATCGGGATGCCACCTTTGAACAGGATGCCGTGCTTGGCTGCATTGGAAATGGCAGACAGGACAGCCGGAGTGGCCGATGCCACCAATGCGCAAGGGGAGGCGACCGTCAAAAGGACCATGCCGCGATAGAATGATTCGTTCCAGCCCCAATCCAGCAGGAAATAAAAAACGGCGATCATGACCGGAACAAAAACAAGGACGACTTTGACGTAGGTGTTTTCGATGCGGTTAATGAAGCTTGCCGTCTTCGAAGGGGTCTTTTGCGCCTCTTCGACCATGCGGATGATCTTGGCGAACAGAGTATCCTTGGATTCTTTCGTGACAGTCATCGTCAGCGCTTCGCTCAGATTGATCGTGCTCCCGAAGATATCATCGCCCACAGTCTTTTCAACAGGGACGGATTCCCCGGATATAGCTGCTTCATCGATCAGGCCTTGGCCCGATGCGATCGTACCGTCGATGGGGATGCTGGCGCCTTTAGGGACCAGTAAAGTATCACCGACTTTAAGTTCTTTGACTGCAACGTCCTCGATGGAGCCGTCCGCGTTGATGCGTTTTGCGATTTCGGGGACAATGTTCATCAATGCTGTGATTGCTTGAGTACTCTTATCGGTCGCGTATTCCTCAAGCGAACCGGATAGCGAGAAGATGAAGATGAGCAATGCGCCTTCCATCCAGTAGCCGATCAGCGAGGCACCTACTGCAGCAAGCACCATCAATATGTCGACGTTCAGATGTTTGTTTTCAACTGTATCGATGAATCCTTCTTTTGCTTGTTTATAGCCGCCTATGATGAACGATAGTACGAAAATGATGGCTGCAGCAGTATCAAGGTTTTGCCATTGCAACACAATGCCAAGAATGATGAGAATGCCGCTGATCATGGTTGCGATCATCGCTTTATTCTTGAATAAGTCTTTCATGAGTGACACTCCTTCCTTTTATGCCTTCATGATAGCACTAAAAAATTCCAGATTATAATCATTATAATCAAACAGAAATGAATCTCATTCTCAATGTCCATAAATAAGACACATTTTGAAGAGTGATAAAAATTGCGCACAGCAATAAAATCAGAAGAATCCACAAAAACATTAGATTATAATCATTATCAATAAAAGTTTCGAGCACGCTGGAAGACAAAATAAAAAAAGCCACCCATAAGCGGATGGCTAAACTCATTATTCAGACAAACATGAAATAGATCAGGACGATTGCTCCAAGTGCGATCCGGTACCAACCGAACGCTTTGAAGTCGTTGCGTTTCAAATAACCGATCAGGAACTTGATGGCAACGATCGAAACGAGGAAAGCAGTGATCATGCCAGACAAGAGCACAGCGAATTCAAGCCCGGTAAAGTCGAACCCGAATTTGATGATCTTCAAAAAGCTGATCCCGAACATGATCGGAATGCTCATGAAGAAGGAGAATTCCGTCGCGATGAAGCGGGAAGTGCCCAACACGATGCTCCCGAGGATGGAAGAACCGGAGCGCGAAGTGCCCGGAATGATCGAGAGCGCCTGGAACAAACCGATCTGGAATGCTTTCATGTAGGTCAACTCGCTGAAATCGGTGATGCTTGGTTCGCGGTCCTTATGCCTGTTTTCGATGACGATGAAGAGGATCCCGTAGATGATCAGCGCCAAAGCCACAACTGTTGCATTCAAGAGGTTTTCGTCGGCCCAGTCGTTCAAGGGCAAACCGATTACGCCTGCCGGAATGCACCCGATGACTACTTTTTTCCAGATGTCCCAAGTCTGCGTTTTCTCTTCCTTCGTTTTGCTAGGGGAGAAGGGATTCAGTTTGTGAAAATAAATGACGACTACCGCGAGGATGGCACCGAGCTGAATCACGTAGAAGAACATCTCTTTGAATGCCTGCGAAAGATCCAATTGGATGAACTCTTCAACCAAAATCATGTGTCCTGTGCTGCTGATGGGCAGCCATTCGGTGATACCCTCAACGATGCCGAGGATGATTGCTTTCAGTATTTCCATAAATTCCATATAATATCCTTTCTGTTGTGCATTTTTTTGATACTCCATCATCTAGTATAGCGAAATGAAAAAGATTAGCCAACCATTTTCAAGCATTATGCTGAAAGTGGGCATTCGCTTTTGCATGTAAGCGGTGCAAAAAAAATTCACAATACCAAACCGTTTATGGTAAAATGAAGTATACTAATTTTCACATAAGATCATTTAAATAAGGAAGAGGCGATAGCATGTTTGGCTTTTTTAAGAAGGATGATAAAAAGGGGAAACTGCCGGTTGAGAAAGAAGTCCTATATTCACCAGCCAACGGTGTAGTGGTACCTATTTCGGATGTTGCAGATCCAGTATTTTCCCAAAAAATGATGGGTGACGGATTTGCGGTCATTCCTGCAGACGGAAACATCTATTCACCGGCAAAAGGGAAAGTATTGAGCGTATTTCCGACAAAGCATGCAGTAGGCATCTTGTTGGACAGCGGCTTGGAACTTTTGTTGCACATGGGATTGGATACGGTTGAATTGAACGGGAAACCATTCGAAGTCTTCGTGAAGGAAGGCCAAGCTTTGACTGCGGATACGCTGATCGCCAAAGTGGATTTGGCGCAACTGCAGGAAGCCGGCAAAGATTCCGCGATGGTCGTAGTGATCACAAACATGGAAAAAGTCAAAAACTTCAGCCTGGATGTGACCGGGGAAGCTGCTGTGAAATCAGAAATCGGAAGCGTCCTGCCGAAAGAATAACAGAAACAAAAAAGCTTCTATCCGGATGATTGCCGGGTAGAAGCTTTTTTGTTTCTGTGCGTGTAAAGAGCCCACGCCACGCCGATGTCTTGACTGAACGGAACCTGATCTATTCTGAACAACCGGGACAACTGCTTTTGCCAACAGCCGATCCGTTAAGGACGCTCCAGCGAAAAGATTTCCCCGAGCTTAGTATAGTCGTTGCCGGCCAGCCTTGCTACAGGCTCTAATTTGTCGGCCAAAACATATTGCTTCTCCTGGTCGAAGACAGACTCATCGAAAAGGAAATCCACAACGCGCAAGATGAACATGTCCGTCAGCACGGTGCCATCAGCATCCGTCAAAGGCACATATTGGTGGACTGTAACTTCCATGCGTATTTTTGCCTCTTTGATGGCGGGGACTGTGACCGTATGGCTGGAGGTCAACGTCAATTCCGTCAGGTCGATTTCGCTCTCCGTGTCCGGCAACTGCGCGGCCGTCCTGTTCATCTCCTCGACCAATTCCTCGCTGACGATATGGACGACTCCTTGTCGGGAAGCAAGCAGGTTTTTGGCGGAATCCTTGATTTTTCCGTCGTTCCTCAGAATGGCCACGCTGATCAGCGGCAACACATTCGAGGCGACACTGAAAAAACTGAAGGGCGCGGCATTGACGACTTGCGTTTCCGGATTCTGGGTGGTGATCCAGGCGATCGGGCGGGGAATGATGCTCCCAGTCAAAAATTTGTACATTTGTTTTGTGTTGAGTTCTTCGGTATTGAAATGCTGCATAGGCTCACTTCTTTCTGTTCAGGATAGTGGATTCGATCGCTTTTCGTTTCGGTTCCAGAAAATCAGGGAGGGCGAATGTTTCCCCGAGTTTCTCCAGTGGTTCATCAAGTGTGAATCCTGGTTGCTCGGTCGCTATTTCGACGCGCAGTCCGCTCGGCTCGCGCAGATAAAGGCTTTGGAAGTAACCGCGGTTGATGAGTTTTTCCCCGGTAATGTTATTGTCTTTTGCCTTATCGAGTATCAGATCCAGAGATTTGCGTTCCGGCACACTGTACGCGATATGATCGATGGCGCCTCTGCCGAGACGGGAAGGCTTCCGGCTGGAGGATTGGGTCAGCCGATTTTCCTCTTCAGGAGCGGGGATCGGATGGGCAATATGGTTTGTCAGCGGCATGCCAAGCACGTCACGGAAAAAAGCCCCCGTTTTTTGCAAGTCGGATACGGTGAAATGGATGCCTTGGATACCGATGATTTGGTATGCGGCGGGCACATCGCTATGGCGTGTCGCCTGATCGGCCGCAATCGTTTCCGGCACTTCGACGAAGCTGATTTCCATATCGTCCGGATCCAGAAAAGTACAGCCTGCTGCATCATTTTCAATGAAACGAACAGCATTGGCGGTGAGCCGTTTTTCCCAGAAGGGCAGACTGCCTTGAGGGATCTTCAGCAGCACTTCGTGGATAAAGCTGCCTTCTTCATGGCGCTGGCCCACCCTTGGCAACTCGAAAAAAGTCAGAATCGTGCCCGGAGTTCCTTTGTAGTCCCCGTAAAAAAGGTGGGGATCTGTCAAATTATCCTGATTGACCGTCTGTTTGACGAGACGAAATCCTAAAATTTCGGTGTAAAAGGCCTTGTTCCTCTCCGCATCTTTTGTGATGGCGGTGAGATGATGAAACCCTGTAATCATGTTCGCTCCAGCCTCCGTTCAAATAATCCATAAGTCGAGTATACAGGAGCATGCATCAGTGGGGGAACTATTCTGCTCAGCGAGGCCCGGGTGGTCTATTGGCCGGACATCAACTGCTCCCGAATTCAGGATAAAACCAAAAACCCTCCCCGTTCATCAGAACGGGAGGGGAAAGGTGTTTGCTTTAGTAGGATACGCAGACGCACTCCGCCGCGTAGACGTCTTTTTGCAGCAACGTCAATTTGCCGGTTTCTGCATCGCGTTCGAATAAAGTCAGATTGTCGGAATCCTGATGAGCCACAATCACGAATTTATCGCTCGGATCCAAGTTGAAGTCACGTGGGATGTTTCCTTCGGTAGGGACATATTCCACCAATGACAATGTTTCGCCGTCTTCGGATACCGCATAGACCACTAGTGAATCATGGCCGCGGTTAGAAGCGTAGACGAATCTGCCGTCAGCGGAAATGCGGATAGCCGCGCCGCCGTTGAAACCGGTATGTTCTTCAGGGATAGTCGTGATGACTTGCAGTAATGAGAAAGTGCCTGCTGCTGCATCATAAGCAAGAACTTCGACATCGCTGCTCAATTCACCGAACAAGTAAGCCACTTTGCCGTTTGGATGGAAAACCAAGTGACGCGGGCCGGTGCCAGGAGTCGCTTTATAACGGGCAATTTCCGCCAGCTTGCCTTCATCGGAAACTGTATAGGTGTACACTTCGTCGGTTCCCAGATCGCAAGCCAGCAAGAATTTTTTGTCCGGGGAAAGCGCACTGTAGTGCACATGCGGAATGGTTTGGTTTTCATGGATGCTTGAACCCTCATGTTGCGCACGGTCAGTCATCGTGAAGGAGCCGTCTGCGTTTTCTTTGTAGACAGTCAAGTATCCGCCGTGGTAATTGGCAGTGAAAAGCAATTTTTTGTCTTCGTCGAAGTAGATATAGCAAGGCGCAGATCCTTCGGCAGAAATTTCGGCTACCTTGTCGTAGGTTCCGTTTTCATTTTTCTTGAAAGAAGTGATGCCGCCGCCTTCGTCCGTTTTGGAAATTGTGTACATCATTTCTTTGTCGGCAGATAAGTCCAGGTAAGTAGGGCTGTCGACTTCCGCAATCAAGCGATAGTCACGCAATTCTTTTTTATCGGTGTCCAAAATGATTTGATGAACCCCTTTACTTTCTCTTTTCGTGTAAGAGCCAAGATATAAAACTTGTTCCATCCAAAGACCTCCTAAATATTATGATAATTCCATTATAACAAATGCCCTCCACAATTACAGGGAAAAAAGCTTGTGAAGCAAATAAAGTTGGGTTAAACGGCATAATCAATGGTTTGCCAAAAAAACTGTGATAAAATAGGGATTGTAAAAAGTGTCTGAAAAGGGGATATGTAAATGCAAAGCAAAGTAATTCAAATTGGGGAAAAAGCAATAGATATAAAGGAACCGATGATCATCCTGTTCGATGACAGCGCAACGGAACCATTGCAGGAGGTTTCCGTCATCCAACGTTTTGTGGAGCCGCAGGAATGGTTCGAACTGGCGGACGGTGACCGGATTTTATTTGACGATCAGGAGTACCGCATTTCCTATGTCGGTACGCATGTCCTGAAAAATCTGCAGTCGCTTGGCCACACGACCATGATCTTCAAAAGTTGGGATGAAGAGCGCTTGGAAACAAGCATCTATTTGACTCCTTACATTTTGCCGACAATAACGGACGGCACCACCATAACCTATAAGAAGAAAGATTGAAGGTGAGTCAAATGGAAAGAGCTCCGCGTAGAGGAACGAAATCCGGGAATCGTTTGTCGTGGTTCGAAAAATGGTTTCTGAACAACAAGTTCGTGACTGTTCTTTTGATCACCTTGCTGATTCTCCTGATCGTTTTGGTGTTTTCAAAAATATCCTATCTTTTGGGACCGGTGGGCAGCTTCTTCAGCGTCATTGGTTTTCCGCTGTTAATGGCGGGTATTTTCTATTACATGCTGAATCCGTTGGTTTCGCTGATGGAGAAGAGGGGGATCAAGCGGTTTGTCGGAATCTGGATTGCTTTCGTGCTGGTGCTGCTGCTGATGATTTGGGGAATTGCAATCCTGATTCCGATCATCCGCGACCAAACGATAGGCATTGTCCAAGAATTTCCGGCTTACTGGCGGGCAATCGAAAGAATGACGATTGAATTGGTCAATTATGATTGGTTCACTTCATTGCAGCAACAAATAAGTGAAATCAACGCGGACATCTTCAACACCGTTTCCGAGAAGCTGAACGAAGTCTTGTCGAATACAGTCAGCGGGTTGGGTAGCGTCGTAGGACTTTTGACGAATGCATTTGTGGGAATCATCACGATGCCTATCATTCTGTACTACCTGCTGAAAGAAGGGGACAAGCTGCCGCTGACTTTTCTGCAATTCTTCCCCACAAATCTGCGGGAGTCGATCGGTGATCTGTTAAGGAAAATCAACACGCAAATCAGCCAATACGTGCGCGGGCAGATAATAGTCGCTTTCTTTGTCGGGCTGATGTTCGTCATCGGCTACGCCATCGTCGGAATGAAGTTCGGCATCGTCCTAGGGATACTCGCAGGTTTCCTGAACATCATCCCGTACATGGGGTCCTTCATTGCGATGATACCAGCGGTGATTGTTGCGATTGTGGATTCACCGCTGATGTTGGCAAAAGTGCTGCTGGTTTTCTCGATCGAGCAGTTCATCGAAGGCCGCGTCATTTCGCCGCAAGTACTTGGCAGCAATCTTGAAGTCCATCCGGTAACGATCATCTTCGTATTGCTCACGGCAGGAAAACTGTTCGGCCTGACCGGTTTTATCTTGGGTATTCCCGGGTATGCTGTCCTTAAAGTCCTGTTCATGCATATCTTCGAATGGTACAAGGAAATATCCGGACTCTATTTGGATGAACCTGAAGTCGAGGAAGAGCCGGACGAGGATTATCCTCAAGAATAATCGAAACGAAAAGAGGTAATGTTAGATGAACAAAAAGAGATGGATTGCGGTCGCAATCGCGCTTGTGCTTTTCATGGCATCACTCGGCTCGCAATTCCTGTCGTCCCGTTTGGCTGGCCAAACGGAGGATTCTCTTAGCCAACTTACCGGAAACCTGATTCCCGGAACGAGCCTGCAGGAAAATGTTCTGGAAAGCGGCGATGCCGACAGCCGGATTGCGGTTCTGCACATCGAAGGCACCATCCAATCAGGGGCGGGCAGTATGCTGACGGACGGTTCCAGCTATGATCATGACCTTTTTTTGGAGCAACTGCAGGCCATCGAAGAGGATGACACGGTAAAAGGAATCTTCCTGATAGTCGACAGCCCCGGTGGCGGAGTGTATGAAAGCGCGGAAGCGCACGATAAGTTGTATCGCATCGCCGCCGAAAAGGAAATTCCGGTTTACGCATCTATGCAAGGGACGGCTGCCAGCGGAGGCTATTACATCTCCGCTGGTGCGGACAAGATTTATGCCACTGCTGAAACGACAACCGGTTCGATCGGTGTCATCATGCAAGCAATCGAGTACTCCGGCCTTCTTGAAAAATTGGGGATCGAATACAATACAATCAAGTCAGGCAGCCTCAAGGACATCGGGTCGCCGGATCGGGATATGACGGAGGAAGAGCGTGCGTTGCTTCAGGCTTACGTCGATGAGGCGTATCAGCGTTTTGTCACCGTCGTTTCAGCGGGAAGGGACATGCCGGAAGAAGAGGTCCGCGCTGTTGCGAACGGCATGATTTATTCCGGTACCCAAGCCCAAGCGCTTGGATTGGTGGATGAGATAGCCTACACGGACGATGCGTTGAAAGCGATGCAAGCAGCATACGACCTGGATGATGCGGAAGTATTCGACTATACTTCGACACCTGGATTGTTTTCCGATTTTTCTTGGTTTTTCGCTCAGGCAGCTGCCAAACTGACGAGCCAGGACAACCAGACGCTTACTGAACTTCAGTTGCTACGGGATACTTTTGGGACAAGCGCTGCTCCGAGACTGCTTTATCTCTACGGAGGTGAGTGAGGATGGAAGAGCAAATCACTGCGCATGAAGAACGCTTGGAAGAAATCCGGAAAAAGAAAGCCGACTGGGAGGAGGCCGCGCGATTTTCCGACCAACAGGAACGCCCGTTTCACCGCTATCCGGATTACGTATTCGCCGGTTTTTGGATCCGGCTCTTTGCCTATCTTGTCGATCTGCTGATCGTGCAGGCTTTGATGGGGATCCTGATCAAGCCGATCTTCGCTTTGGGCGGCCTCAGTATGCAAGGGAACAATATTTTCACCTTGTACGGCTTTATTCAACTGCTGATCTTTGTCGGGTATTTCATACTGACGACGAAATATACGAACGGCCAAACACTCGGGAAAATGATTTTCGGCATCCGTGTCGTCTGCTTCAAAGAAGAAAAACTCAGTTGGCAGACCATCCTGATCCGCGAGGGCATCGGCCGCTACATCGGCAAAACCGTGGCTGCAATCTATCTGATCGCTGCTTTCCAAAACAAGAAACAACATCCGATCGATATGCTTTGCGATACATCAGTCGTGACGGAAAACAGCATCCGGGCTCTGCAAGAAGGTTACTAGAGATGACAAATGTAAAAAAACGGCGTGCAATCGGTGGTTATCGGCCGCACGCCGTTTTTTGTGTTGTGCAAATCTGGTTGGTTTGGGTGTATGGGGCGGAGGAGAGAGTGAATAATAGTCGATCTGCAGCCCCGGCAGTCCACTTCTTCCTGCTTGCAAATCCCTTTGCCTGTGTTATACTTGTTATATAACGAACAGGAGGTGCGAATATGTTCATCGAAATTCTTCCGAATAGCGATACGCCTATTTACACGCAGTTGATGTACCAAATCAAAATCGGCATCCTCAAAGGGGAATGGTCATTTGGCGACGGATTGCCGAGCGTCCGGAGCTTGGCCGGCGAATTGGGCATCAACATGCATACGGTGAATAAAGCGTATAATCTTTTGGCGGACGAAGGGGTCCTGGTGAAAAACCAGAAAGGCTATTTCGTCAGCGAACGCGCAATGATGGTATCCAATGAGCATACGAAAGCGGCGATGCAGGATAAACTCAAGGAAATCCTGATCGACAAACAGATTTTTGAGGTAAATGACGAAACGTTTAGCGGATGGCTGAATGAAATCGAGAAAGAGTTGGAAGGGGAGGAGAAGGCACATGCTGATCTTTAGTTGGTTCATGGTGATTCTGTTTTTGATTTTGGGGGTCGTCAACGGCATTACGCCATTTTATAGCCGCTTGGGCACACCGTTTGGGATTTCGGTTCCGACATCGCGTCAGAAGGACCCCTATGTTGTGAAGCTGAAAAAAGCCTTCCTTTATCAGAATGTGATCGGGAGTGTTCTGCTCGCTGCGCCAATCTTTTTCTTTCTCCTCTGGGATGATGAACAGAAAGTGGAGATGGTCACGAGCATCTACGTGACGGTCGCAATGTTCGTTTTCATCTTCCTTTCCTTCCTGCTTTACCTGCATAAACGGAAGCAGCTCCGCAGCTGGAAGGAAGCGAACAGGATCAGAATCGAAGCGAAAAAAGCCAAAATCGTCATAGATACCGCCTATCAAAAAGATTTGAAGGTGATTTCCCATTCGGTCTTCGTCTCGGCGCAACTGTTCATCCTTTTGGTGACGGTGGCGGTCACGCTTTATTTCTACGACCAGATACCTGATCGCTTTCCTGTTCACTGGAACAGTTCGAACGAACCGGATCGGATCGTGGATAAAACGTACGTGAATGTATTCATGCTGCCGGCGATCCAATTGCTGATGATTCCGATGATGTTTTTCAGCCACTATTCCTTCATCAAATCGAAACAGAAGATTTCGCCGTATCTGTCCGATCTATCCAGCAAGCAGAGCAAATTGTTCCGCCAGGCTTGGTCCTATTATTTCCTGGTCGTGACGGTGATGACGCAGCTCCTGCTGAGCGGTATCCATTTCTTTTCCTTGTTTTTCGCAGACAAGGGTGCCCAGTGGATCATCGGCATGACGATTCCGTTCGTGGTCATCATAGTTGGGTACAGCGTCTATCTGACCTGGAAGTATGGTCAGGGCGGCGAAAAATTGTTCCTGAACGAAGCGGGCGAACTGCCGGATGAAGTGACGGAAGCGGACGAGGAGCGATACTGGAAGTGGGGCGTTTGGTATTTCAATCCGGAAGACCCATCGATATTTGTCGAAAAACGCTTCGGCATCGGAAGCACGCTGAATATGGCGAGATGGCAATCATGGGCGTTCATCGCTGGTCTGTTGGCATTTGTGGTGCTGACGATGGTGCTTTCGTTCGCGATGGAATAGGGAGTTGTCCGATAATGCGGAGGAATCGGACAAGCAGCACGCGTCCGGTCCTGAGGTTGTCCGATAATGCGGAAGAATCGGACAAGCGGCACACGTCCGGTCCTGAAGTTGTCCGATAAGACTGAGGAATCGGACAACTAGGGCGCTACAACCAAAGAAGAGGAGTTGCCCCATCACAGGGCAACTCCTCTTCTTTGGTTTATTTTTCGATCTTTTTGTTGTGTTGGGCAATGGCCAAATCGACGATGCGGTTTGCCAAGTGGATGTTGCGGACCAACAGGGGCCCATGGAAATAGGAACAGAAGACATTTTTGTAGCGGGCGCCTTCGGTCTGATCTTCGCCGTTGTTGCCCATGCCTTTTTCGACTTTCCCGAGTGGACGCATGTTTTCGCCAAGGAAGGTCCGTCCGTTATGGTTTTCGAAGCCTTCATAGGTCTCATCGAATTCCTCGCTGCGGATCGTGATGTCACCGATGAACCGGTTATTGTCTTGGCTCAAGGTGTAGTGATCCAAGGCGCTGATGCCGGGGATCTTGTTGCCGGATGCATCCATGTAATAGTGACCCAACAATTGATAGCCGCCACAGATGGCCAATACCACGCCATCGTTTTCGATATATTTCTTGATTCCTTCTGCTTTAGCCTGAATGTCTCTGGAAACGATGAACTGTTCGTAGTCCTGGCCCCCTCCGAAAAAGACGAGGTCATATTTTTCGGGATCGAACGGTTGGTCCAAACTGATGATTTCCGTTTCGAAATCGACGCCTTTTTCACGGGCACAGTATTGGAGCATCAACAGATTCCCGTTGTCGCCGTATGTGTTCAACAAGTTGCCGTACAAGTGGCAAATACGTAGTCGCATTTATTTCATCCTTTCCGCTATATAGCCCTGGTTCGCCAGCTCTTTACGGAGTTGCAGCACAGCGGTATAAGTTGCCATCACATAGATTTTTTTCGTCGGAGCATCTTTAAAACCTTTGATTACATCTGTGATTTCCGGCAAAACTTCCAGTTTTTCTTCCGGAATACCGGCCACCTTCATCCGCAGGGTCAACTCTTTTTGGCGGATGCCGCTGACGGTTACTTTGGGGATATCAAAATCCAAAAATTTTTCATAGTTCCCGTCCCAGATCCAACTGACATCGGTTCCGTCTGCCGGGCGGTCATTCAGGATGGAAACGACGCTGAACGGCTCCTCTTCGTAGTGCAGAAGATCGATGACCTGATTCAGGCCGACCGGATTTTTGATCAGGTTCAGGATGATTTCCTTGTCGTCGACGGTGATCGTTTCTTGACGGCCGAATTTTTGCTGGGCAGCCGAGAAACCGGCCTGGATCTCTTCCGGAGTCAAACCGAAATACTTGCCGACCGAATAGGCAGCCAAGGCGTTGTAGACATTGTAGAGACCGGCGACATTCGTATGGAACGGATGGCCATCGATTTCAAAAGAAGAACTCTTGTGCGTCAGCTTGTCCACTTTGGTGACGGCATAAGTCAATTCCGGGCGTTTGAAGTCGCAATGCGGGCAGTAGTATTTCCCAAGGTTGCTGTAGGTGTTGAATTTATAGCGCAAAATGTGCTGGCATTTCGGACAAAGCACGCCATCCGTGTTGTAATGCGCCAAGGTGTCGCCATCCGGTTCATGATTGAATCCGAAGTAAATCTGCTTGTTGACCAGTTCTTTGGAGTTGAAGATCGGGCTGTCCCCGTTCGCCAGGATGACGGCATCCGGTGCCAAAGCAGCGCCATCGACCATTTTTTGGTAAATCGTATAGATTTCTCCGAACCGGTCCATCTGATCGCGGAAAACATTCGTGTTGACGATGACTTTCGGCTTGATGAACTTCGTCACCTTGACCAGACTGGCCTCATCGACCTCAAGAACAGCAAAAGCTCTTTCCTTTTTTACTTTACGCGAATAGCCTTCCAGGAACGTGGAGATGATGCCTTGCTCCATGTTGGCGCCGGTCGGATTCGTCAAAATATGCGGGAATTTTTGTTGCAGGACATGATAGGTCAACGATGTCGTCAGCGTCTTGCCGTTGGTGCCGGTGATGATGACGACATCAAAATTTTCAGAAAGGTGTTGCAACACGTCGGGATCCAATTTGGATGCAAGTTTGCCCGGCAGACTGGTTCCGCCTTTGGTGAATGTCTGAAGACCCCACTGGGCGATTTTCCCGATGCTGATTGCTAGTGAACCGCGGATAGTCAAATAAATTCGCTCCTTACTTATGTATCTCTTGCCATCATAGCATATAACAAGGCTTTTTTCGATAGCGTTAGTATAGCAGAATTTGCCCCGATTGAATATTTTTAGATTCCTTGGCGTGTCAGGAATGGGGCTTACGATTGCCGGAGGGCGGCTGGTGACCGTGAATCTTATTGACTTTGGAGCCATTTCCTACTATCATTATACGGGATGTTATTCAGTATTTTATCATTCGGTAACCTTACAGGAGCGGAGTGATAAAGGGAGATAATAGCGGGTCTGAAGCAGGATGACAAAAGGGCATCCTTTCTTTTTGCAGGGAATTCCGGCCGATGTATGAAAAGTAGGCAAGACGCTGGTGGAAAGGTGGACATAATGGCACAGTTATTTTTTAAATATGGGGCGATGAACAGCGGGAAATCGATTGAGATCCTGAAGGTTGCCTACAATTATGAAGAGCAGAACAAATCGGTGATGATCTTCACGAGCGCGATCGATGACCGTGATGGCGTAGGCTATGTCTCGAGCCGGATCGGATTGAAGCGTGAAGCCATTCCGATTACGGATGATACGGATGTATTCTTGGAAGTCGGCAAAAACCCGGAAAAGCCGGCTTGCATTTTGATAGATGAATCCCAATTCCTATCCAAAGCGCACGTTATCCAATTGGCGCAAATCGTCGACGAACTGGCAATTCCGGTGATGGCATTCGGATTGAAGAATGATTTCCAGAACGAATTGTTCGAAGGCTCAAAATATCTGTTGCTCTACGCGGATAAGATAGAAGAAATAAAAACCATCTGCTGGTTCTGCCATAAAAAAGCGATCATGAATATGCGTGTCGTGGACGGAAAACCAGTGTATGCCGGCGAGCAAATCCAGATCGGCGGAAATGAATCTTATCTTCCTGTCTGCCGGAACCATTATCACCATCCGCCATTGGCCTAAAACAGATACTCAGAAACAAAAAAAGAGGAGTTTGAAAAAGTTATGTATGATCAATTAGATGCATTCATTATCCGTTATGAAGAGCTTTCCGAATTGTTGAGTGATCCGGAAGTCCTTTCCGACACAAAACGATTCTTGGAATTGACCAAGGAAGAAGCGGGGCTGCGCGAGAAAGTATCGACCTTCAAGCGTTACAAAGAGGTCGAAGGCGAAATCGCCGACACCGAAGAGCTGTTGTCGGAAAATTTGGACGATGACATGGCGGCTATGGCTAAAGAGGAATTGAGCGACCTAAAGAAAGAAAAAACTGAACTTGAAGAGCGCATCAAAGTCCTGCTGCTTCCCAGCGATCCGAACGATGACAAAAACATCATCATGGAGATACGCGGGGCTGCCGGAGGGGATGAAGCTGCTTTATTCGCGGGGACGCTGTTCACGATGTACAGCAAATTCGCGGAAAGCCAAGGCTGGCGCGTCGAGGTCATGGATGCGAACATCACCGGCATCGGCGGGTACAAAGAGATCATCCTGATGATCAGCGGCCAAGGTGCCTACTCCAAACTGAAATATGAGAGCGGCGCGCACCGTGTCCAACGTGTTCCGGAAACCGAGTCACAAGGGCGCGTGCACACGTCCACTGCTACCGTCGTCGTCATGCCGGAAGCGGAAGAGGTCGAATTGAACATCGAAGATAAAGACATCCGCACAGACATCTACCATGCCAGCGGAGCCGGCGGACAGCACGTCAACAAGACGGCATCAGCGGTCCGGTTGACTCACTTGCCTACAGGGATTGCCGTTGCCATGCAGGATGAACGTTCCCAGATCAAAAACCGCGAGAAAGCGATGAAAATTTTGCGCACGCGTGTATACGATAAAATCTCTTCAGAAGCGCAATCCGAATACGATGCGACGCGTAAATCCGCAGTCGGGACAGGCGATCGTTCCGAACGGATCCGTACCTACAACTTCCCGCAAAACCGTGTTACGGATCACCGTATCGGCTTGACCCTGCAAAAGTTGGATACGATTTTGAGCGGAAAATTGGATGAAGTCATCGATGCATTGATCATGGCAGACCAAACGCAAAAATTGGAGTCCCTGAACAATGGGTCAATCTAAGGAGTTCAGTTACCAACAAGCTTTGCAGAATGGCGCGCTTTATTTGGAACAACACGAGAAAAGTCCGCTGGCCGCTGAAAGACTGCTTTTGGATCGTTTGGGTTGGACGAAAACAGATCTGCTGATGCATTTTGCCGATCCGATCACGGATCAGGAATACAAGCAGTATTTCAGCGACATCAAAGAGTACGTCTCGGGCAAACCGATCCAATATATCGTAGGCGTCGAATGGTTTTACGGGTATCCGCTGAAAGTCACGGAAGCAACTTTGATTCCGCGTCCGGAAACGGAGGAACTCGTGCAACGGGCCCTGCAGTGCCTGGAAGGAAAGGGGCCGCAGAAGGTTCTGGACATCGGGACCGGCTCCGGCGCTATTGCCATCGCGATGAAAAAGGAACGCCCGCAGGATGAAGTGACTGCCACCGATCTGTCGGAAGAGGCATTGGCAGTGGCAAAAGAGAACGCCAAGCAGTTGGATGCGGACATCCGTTTCCTGCAAGGGGATCTGCTGGAGCCCGTGCAGCTGGAAACTTTCGACTGCATCCTCAGCAATCCGCCCTACATCAGCGAAGATGAAATCGGCTTGATGGACCGCTCCGTTTTGGAGTACGAACCGCATTCGGCGCTGTTCGCTGACCACGACGGATTGGACCTTTACCAAAAGATGGCGTTCACGCTTCCGTTCCATTTGAAGACGGACGGATGCCTGTTCATGGAAATCGGCTTCAACCAAGGCGAAAAATTATTGGAACTCTACAAAAAAGCATTCCCGGACAAAACGGTCACGATCGAAAAGGATCTGTCCGGCCTCGATCGCATGCTGATAGTCAAATAAGAAAAGCGATTCAAGCCCGCTCTGCCTTGAAAGAAATTTAGGAAATTGGGCCCTGCAACGTTCCCTGCGGTCACCTTGTACTGGGACTCTAAGGGATGAATCCCTAAGACTCCCATGCAAATGAGCATCGCAGAGCGCAATGGGTCAGATTTATCTAATTTCCGAGAGGCAGGCTTGAATCGCTAGCCAACTGGTTTATTAAATATATTATTATGAAAAGATCCGCCTGTTATCCATGGGCAAAAAATGGCTGTGGGCAATTGCCCCGGCTATTTTTTTAACCTGAGCAGCGCCGTTGCATACCAGAACATTCAGAAAGGAGAACATAGCATTATGGAAACAAAAATATACGACGCAGCAACAATCGACGAGGCAGCCGAACTGCTGAAAGCTGGACAATTGATTGCCTTCCCGACAGAGACTGTCTATGGTCTGGGTGCTATCGCATCAAATGATGAAGCCGTAAAAAATGTATATAAAGTAAAAGGCAGACCCAGCGACAACCCGTTGATCGTTCATGTCTCCGACCGGGAGATCGCCCAATATGTAGCCTTCGTTCCGCAACAGGCAGAAGCCTTGATGGAGGCTTTTTGGCCAGGCCCTTTGACTCTGATTTTTCCGATGAAAGAAGGGGTTTTTGCGCCGACCGTCACTGCAGGACACAACACCGTCGCGCTGCGTATGCCCGCCCAAGAACAGACGCTGGAATTGATCCGGAAAACCGGCTTTCCTTTGGTCGGACCGAGCGCGAATACGTCAGGCAAACCGAGCCCGACGGCAGCCCAGCATGTGATGCACGACCTTTCCGGGAAAATTGCGGGAATCCTTGATGGAGGAGAAACGCAGATCGGTTTGGAATCAACCGTGCTGGACTTGACCAATGCAGCCGGACCCGTCATTTTGCGTCCGGGAGCCATCACGGAAGTGCAGTTGGAGCCGATCATCGGCAAAGTGGCAGGAAGCACGCAAACAACAAATGAAGCAGAGGCTCCGAAAGCGCCGGGGATGAAGTACCAACATTATGCTCCCGCTCAACCGGTCATCCTGATCGATGGAACGGCAGCCGATTGGAAGGCCGCCATTGAGGAGTACCGCGGCAAAGGCAAGAAAATCGGCATATTGGCTTCCGAAGAACTGCTGGCTGTCCATAAGGATGCAGCGCGTGCTGTCTATTCATTGGGACTGAAGAATGATGTGGCGGCGGCATCGCAGCGTCTTTATGCCGGATTGCGCTATCTTGATGAACAACCGGTCGATGTGATTTTGGCTGAAGCCTATGAGCTTGCCGGCCTCGGGAAGGCATTCATGAATCGCCTGGAAAAAGCGGCTTCCTCAAAATATCCGAAAAAACAGGCGCAATAATCGCTTAATATCCGTCTTTAGCTTACTTTTTATACAAAATATTCAAATCCAGGAGCTTATATGTTTTATTTCTGAAAAATTATGCTATACTCAACTTACATTTTTTTATGTTTAAAATTTTGGAATAATGTGATGGAAGGGTGCAAACATGGATAAAGAATTATTTGCAGCAATTGATAAAGAACGCGAAAGACAAGAGAACGGAATCGAGCTGATTGCTTCCGAAAACTTTGTATCTGAAGATGTTATGAGAGCGCAAGGCAGCATCTTGACCAATAAATATGCTGAAGGCTACCCTGGTCGTCGTTACTATGGTGGTTGCGAATTTATCGATATCATCGAAAATTTGGCGATCGATCGCATTAAAGCAATATTCGGTGCAGAATATGCCAACGTACAACCACATTCCGGTTCGCAAGCAAATATGGCAGCTTACCGTGCATTAGTTCAACCCGGCGACAAAATCTTGGGTATGGACCTTAGCCATGGCGGCCACTTGACGCATGGCGCATCCGTGAATTTCAGCGGTCAGACCTATGACTTCGTTGCTTACGGTGTGGAAAAAGAATCAGAAACAATCAATTATGACACGGTCAGAGAGATTGCCCTGAAAGAACAACCAAAATTGATCGTTGCCGGCGCCAGCGCTTACCCACGCGCGATCGATTTCAAACGTTTAAGAGAAATCGCTGATGAAGTCGGCGCTTACTTTATGGTGGATATGGCTCATATCGCAGGACTTTGCGCAACGGGACATCACCAAAATCCGGTTGAATATGCCCACATCGTAACAACCACAACACACAAAACACTTCGCGGCCCGCGCGGTGGCGTCATCTTAGCCAAAGAAGAATTCGGCAAAAAGTTGAACAGCGCTGTGTTCCCAGGCATCCAAGGCGGTCCTTTAGAACACGTCATCGCTGCTAAAGCTGTATCATTCTTTGAAGCTGCAACACCGGAGTACACTGAATATATCGGACAGGTCATCAAAAATGCCCAAGCAATGGCTGATGTATTTAATGCATCCGACCTGCGCGTCATCAGTGGCGGAACAGACAATCACTTATTGTTATTGGATGTTACAAGCAGTGGCTTGAACGGAAAACAAGTAGAAAAATTATTGGACACCGTTGAAATCACTGTCAATAAAAATACGATTCCTTTTGAAACGCTTGGCGCCAACAAAGCCAGCGGCATCCGTATCGGCACACCTGCCATCACAACAAGAGGCCTGAAGGAAGCAGAAGCACGCAAAATCGCTGAATTGATCGTGGAAACTATCCAAAACCACACAGATGAAGCGAAATTGGATGAAGTCCGTGCGGCTGTAAAAGCCATCACGCAAGCTTTCCCATTGCACAAAAAACTGGCTGCAACTGAAGCTTAAATAGATTACCGAAGAGCTGTCTCTGTGAGACGGCTCTTTTTTCGGCAGAAGTGATCGCGCTGTGCAGCCGGGAACCGGAAATATTCCGCAGTGTCGGCTGAACGCAGCGCGAAGAATATCGAACAGCCAACGACCTCATCCTTCATCCAGCGGAATTTCCGCATCATACCTGCATGACTCCGTCAAACCGACAAGAACTCGTATCTGTATGCACTGCTCCTGCGAAAAGAGTATAATCAAAGGTATAGCATCTCTGAACATACCTTTTACTGTTTTCTCATTGTTTTATTTCTGGTATTTGTAGCGGTTTTCAATTACAATAGGTTGAGCAAAAATAGGAAAGTGGGGCAAAAGTATATGGGAGAATTCCATGTAATGAATCACCCGTTGATTCAACACAAATTAACAATCATCCGCGAGAAAGAGTGCGGAACAAAAGTATTCCGTGAAGTAGTAAGCGAAATTGCCATGTTGATGGCTTATGAAGTAACAAGGGACATGCCTTTGGAAGACATCGAGATCGAAACGCCATTGGTGAAAACGACTCAAAAAACATTGTCAGGCAAAAAGGTTGCCATCATTCCGATCTTGCGCGCAGGATTAGGGATGGTCGATGGTTTCTTGGCGATGCTGCCTGCTGCAAAAGTTGGCCATATCGGCATGTACCGTGACCATGAAACATTGGAGCCAGTTGAGTATTTCGTGAAACTGCCGACTGACATCCAAGAACGTCAATTGTTCATCGTTGACCCCATGTTGGCGACAGGCGGATCAGCTATCGCAGCCATCGAAGCGTTGGAAAAGAGAGGCGCATCGCCATCATCGATGAAATTCATCTGTCTTGTGGCAGCTCCTGAAGGTGTGGAAGCATTGCACGCGGCTTATCCGGATGTGGATATCTATGCGGCTTCATTGGACGAAAGATTGGACGAAAACAGCTACATTTTGCCTGGATTGGGAGATGCTGGTGACCGATTGTTCGGCACAAAATAATCGTTCAAAATGGCAGTGAGGCAATTGTGTCCGTAATTGCCGAACAGTCAATATTATCATGAGAACGACATTCCGATTTACATAATATTGAAAAGTACAAATGATGAACTGAGCCAGAAATCCGACGGGGAATTCTGGCTCAGTTTTTTTGTGCAAGTTAAGTTTGTTATACTTCATCCGCTTAAGGTTAAATTGCCAAAGGTTTTTAAGGGTAGCAATAAAGGCAATAAATTTGCTTTTATTTCCCCGGTCCAATCACTTTTTGGTCAGCGTTCGGATTTTCATAATCCTATAAAGATATTAATGTATTGAGTATCTTTGATTATGGAGGCGGTATCTTTTCATCATTTTCATGAAAAGACCGAAAATATCCTTATAAACCACAGATTTTCTTTGAATTTGGATAAAGTTGGTGTTATGATTAGCGGTGTTGAACAGAAATGCAAAGAAACTTATGAAATAGCCACTTATTGTGACTAGAGTATGGGAGGTCCAGCTAAATTAGTTGTCTACTTTTACGAATGTCTTTTAAAATAATGTAGCGTGGACTAGGTTTGGCATAGCTGTTTTTTTATTTGTATTGAAAAGAGGTGAAAATATTGGAAGCTGAATCTAAAGTCATCCATTTTATGGGGTTGGGTTTCAGTTTGAATATCATCATAAGTGTATTGGCGACTTGCATCATTGTTTTTTTATTTTGTTTTATTGCTACCCGGAAACTGGCGGTGAGGCCAACTTCCAAAAGCCAATTAGCAATTGAATATTTGGTTGATTTTATCCGGAACATGATTTCCAGCTCGCTTCACTGGAAAATCGGGCAACAATTCCACTTATTGGGATTCACTTTGTTCCTGTTTGTGTGGGTTGCCAATATGTTGGGCCTTGTGTTCATCTTGAACATCGATGGCCATTCCTATTGGAAGAGTCCTACAGCGAGCCCAATCGTCACCTTAGGCTTGGCCTTGATGGTTATTTTGCTGACGCATTACTTCGGCATAAAGGAAAATGGGTTCAAGGAATATTTCATGAACAGTTACGTTCGCCCAGTGGCCCCGCTCATGCCGATCAAATTGTTGGAGGAATTTACGAACACTTTGACATTGGCGTTGCGTCTTTACGGAAATATTTATGCCGGTGAAATTTTGTTGGGGTTGATTGCTTCGTTAGCCAATTCATATGGCTTGTTGACTTGGGTGGTCGGGATTCCACTCCAAATGGTTTGGCAAGGATTTTCCATCTTTATCGGATCCATCCAAGCTTTCGTCTTCACTACGTTGACTATGGTTTACCTCGCCCATAAGATCGAAGCGGAATAAACTGCGGATCTGTGAGCTTAATAAGTGTCTATTATTATATGAGAAAAAGGAGATTATTATTATGAACTTTATAGGAGCTGCTATTGCGGTTGCCGGTGCGGCCATCGGAGCATCATTAGGAAACGGGAAGGTTATTTCTACTACAATCGAAGCGATCGCCAGACAACCGGAATTACAGAGCAAATTACAAACTTTGATGTTCATCGGTGTCGGCTTGATCGAAGCTGTTCCCATCATGGCGGTAGTTATAGCCTTCTTACTGATTTTCCAATAATAGGGACCAGCAAGACCCATAACTACAGGAGGGATGAGAATGACAGCCAATCTCGTATTGGGAGAGATTACCGCATTAGGTGATACGATTGTTACGCTGCTGTCATTTCTGATATTGATGGCTCTTATCAAAAAATTCGCATGGCAGCCTTTGATGAAGATCTTAACGGATCGGGAAGAAATGATACATGCAAATATTGATAAAGCGGCAGCAGCGCGTGAGAATGCCGAGAAGAAACACGCGGAAGTCGATGCGCAACTGGTAGAAGTCAGAACTACAGCGAGCGATATTTTGAACCGGGCTCAAGCGGAAGGCAATGAAATACAAAAGAACATCATTAAAGAAGCAAAAGAAGATGCACTACGGATCAAGCAAGTGACCCAAAAAGAGCTTGAACTCGAAAGAAAACAGGCTCTTGAAGGATTGCGCGCCGAAATCGGAGTCATTTCATTGGATATCGCCGAAAAGATCCTCGGCAAGGAGATCAATCAAGCAGATCAACAAAATTTGATCGAAGCGTTCATTGAAGGGCTGGATGATTGATATGGTTAGGGATAGTAAAGCAATCGCCACTGTAGAAGCATATGTGCAAGCCTACTATAACCGCCTGACCGACTCGAAGATTGCGGATAGACTCCATCTTGATCTGTCACAATTAAAGGATGCCGTGAATCATGCGGACGCCGGTGAGGGTGAGAAGGCAAATCTTGGTCTGGCAGTGAAGTATCTCGCTCCCGAGACACTTTTGTTTCTGGAGGGACTCCAAGATAATCTGGATAACGAAGGTATCTTGGCTGCCATCAAGGCGTTCAATGCGCTTTATGAGAATAAAAAAGAATTCGTGAATGTCAAGTTGACTTCTGCGGTTCCTTTGACTGCGGAACAAAAGACGCGCATCATGGATAAATTAAAAAAAAGAGTTGGGGAAGCGACCTTCTTTGTGACTGAAGTGGTCGATCCCTCGGTGATGGGCGGCGTTCGCTTGGAGTCGGAAAACCACTATTTTGACAACACCATCGCTACGAAGTTGAAAGAAATGAAGAGACATATCCTGAAAGACTAATAGGGTTGAAGAGGTGAATAATATGGCTACTGAAAACGAAGATTTGAGTTCATTGATCAAAAATAGGATCAACACTTTTCAATCTGTATCAGAGTTTGAAGAAATTGGAAAAGTTACCTACATCGGTGATGGAATCGCACGCGCGAAAGGTTTGGAGAACGTTATGTCCGGTGAGTTGCTGGAATTCTCCAACGGTTCCATCGGTATGGCCCAAAACTTGGAGATGACCGATGTCGGCATCATCATTTTTGGAGCGTATGAGAATATTCATGAGGGCGATATCGTCAAACGTACGGGCAGAATCATGGAAGTGCCAGTAGGTGAAGCCTTGATAGGGCGTGTCGTCGATGCTTTAGGCAGCCCGGTAGACGGCTTAGGCAGCATTGAAACGACCGGTACTAGACCGGTTGAAAATGCAGCACCAGGCGTTATGGATCGTCAATCCGTCAGAGAACCTCTTCAGACGGGTCTCAAAGCATTGGATGCTTTGGTTCCGATCGGTCGAGGCCAGCGCGAACTGATCATCGGTGACCGTAAAACCGGGAAAACAAGCATCGCAATCGATGCCATCATCAACCAACGCGGAAAAGATGTCATCTGCATCTACGTCGCAATCGGACAAAAGGAATCGACTGTCCGCAATATGACAGAAACGTTAAAAAAATATCATGCAATGGATTATACGATTGTCGTTACCGCCAGCGCTTCGCAATCCGCGCCGATGCTCTATATCGCGCCGTATGCTGCTACAGCGATGGCGGAAGAGTTTATGCACAACGGTAAACACGTCCTGATCGTATATGATGATCTTTCCAAACAGGCGGCTGCTTACCGTGAAATGTCCTTGCTGTTGCGCCGTCCGCCAGGTCGCGAGGCGTATCCAGGGGATGTCTTCTACTTGCACTCCCGTCTGTTGGAGCGCTCGGCAAAATTGAACGACGAATTGGGCGGCGGTTCCATCACCTCCCTGCCGATCGTAGAAACACAAGCTGGGGATATTTCCGCTTATATTCCGACGAACGTCATCTCCATCACGGATGGACAGATTTTCCTGGAAAGCGATCTGTTCTTCTCGGGAATCCGTCCGGCGCTATCTGCCGGCCTATCCGTCTCACGTGTCGGCGGATCTGCTCAAATTAAAGCGATGAAAAAAGTATCAGGGACGCTGCGTATCGATTTGGCCAGCTATCGCGAACTGGAAGCTTTCACTCAGTTCGGTTCGGATTTGGATGTTTCCACGCAGAAACGCCTTAGCCGCGGCCGCAGAACCGTTGAAATACTGAAGCAGGACTTGCACAAGACCTTGGATGTCGAAAAACAAGTTCTAATTCTCTATGCATTGACGCATGGATTTATTGATTCCATTCCAGTGCAGGACATCGAACGATATGAGTCTGAGCTATTCAAATTCGTCAAAATGTCCTATCCAAATCTGTTCTCCATCATTACGGAGACAAAAGACTTGCCGCCTACGGAAGACCTGGATGAAGCGCTAAGTGCATTCGCAGGCATCTTTATTCCGCACGTCGAGTAGATCGGATAGCATGAACAGATAATATTGAGGTGATAATATGGCAGAGTCTTTAATAGACATCCGGAAACGCATTGCTTCCACAAAGAAGACAAGTCAAATAACAAGCGCCATGCAAATGGTATCTGCCTCCAAACTGATCCGTGCCGAACAAAAAGTACGGGGATATCAGCTTTATGCAGCAAAAATACGCGAAATCGTAACACATATAGCCAGTACCCAATTATCTTTGCTTGAGGAACATGGTCATGTGTCAGCGAGCGATCAGGTTTTGTTCGATTTCCACGATATGTTGATCGAACGTCCCATCCGCAAAACAGGCTATCTGATCATTTCCTCCGATAAAGGGTTGGCAGGAGGCTACAACAGTTCGATCCTCAAAGCGACAAAAGATATGCTTGCGATCGACCACGCTTCAAACGATGAGTTTGTTGTGCTGTCGGTAGGTGGAGCGGTCGCTGATGATCTGAGGAAGAGCGGCATCGAAGTTGCATTCGAAATCAGGGATTTGAACGACCAGCCCAGCTTTACGGAAGTCAGCGATATCGTAGTGAAGGCAATCCAACTCTATCGGGATGGCGTTTTTGACGAGTTGTACGTTTGCTACAAACATCACGTCAACGCTTTGATCTCAGAGTATCGGGCTGAAAAAATGCTGCCGTTGACTGACTTGGATTCCCATGAAGCTGTCGGTTACGAAGTCGATTATCTTTTTGAACCAAACAAAGAAGAAATTTTGGAAATTTTACTTCCGCAATATGCGGAAAGTTTGATTTTTGGAGCCATTATCGACGCTAAATCATCCGAGCATGCTTCCCGCATGACGGCCATGAAGAGCGCCACCGATAATGCGACCAATATGATCAATGATATGACGATTCAGTACAACCGCGTGAGACAGACTGCGATCACGCAAGAAATCACCGAAATCGTCGGTGGAGCTTCTGCTCTGGAAGATTAGAAAATGGGAGGAAAAGGCATGAAAAAAGGTCACATTGTACAAGTAATCGGCCCGGTAGTCGACGTTGGCTTCCCATTGGAAGAAGGTGTCCCGGACATCCGCAACGCGCTGATCGTCCACAAGGCACCCGCTGCTGGAAGTAATGAAGAAGGAGAAACCATCGTATTGGAGGTTTCGCTTGAACTGGGGAATGGTGTGGTCCGTGCGATCGCGATGGAATCGACCGATGGACTGCAAAGAGGATTGACTGTCGTTGATACCGGCGCACCCATCAAAGTACCGGTTGGTTTAGGCACTCTGGGTCGTGTGTTCAACGTGTTGGGTGAAGCGATCGATTTGAAGGGCGCTATGCCTGAAGATTTCCGTCGTGAATCCATTCACAGAAAAGCGCCGACCTTCGATCAGTTGAGCAGCAATTTTGAAATCCTGGAGACAGGCATCAAAGTCATCGATTTGTTGGCACCTTATCTTAAGGGTGGAAAAATCGGTCTGTTCGGTGGGGCGGGTGTCGGTAAGACGGTACTGATCCAAGAATTGATCCATAACGTAGCGGAACAGCATGGCGGCATTTCGGTATTCACGGGTGTCGGCGAGCGTACGCGTGAAGGAAACGACCTTTACCACGAAATGCAGGAATCGGGCGTCGGCGAAAAGACGGCCATGGTATTCGGCCAAATGAATGAGCCGCCTGGTGCGAGAATGCGTGTCGCCTTGTCCGGTTTGACGATGGCGGAACATTTCCGTGATGAAGAAAAACAGGATGTGCTGTTGTTCATCGATAATATTTACCGGTTCACCCAAGCTGGTTCCGAAGTGTCCGCGCTGTTGGGCCGGATGCCTTCAGCGGTAGGGTATCAGCCGACATTGGCGACAGAAATGGGCCAATTACAGGAACGGATCAGTTCCACAAAAGATGGTTCGATCACTTCCATTCAAGCGATCTATGTACCGGCGGATGACTATACCGATCCGGCACCTGCAACAACATTTGCCCATCTGGATGCAACGACCAACTTGGAACGTAAACTGACCGAACAAGGGATTTATCCCGCTGTTGACCCGTTGGCTTCCTCTTCCAGCGCTTTATCTCCGGAAATCGTTGGGGATGAACACTATGAAGTTGCCACCAAAGTGCAGCGGATTCTGCAACGCTATCGTGAACTGCAGGATATCATCGCTATCCTTGGGATGGATGAACTGTCCGATTCCGAAAAAATCACCGTTAACCGCGCAAGAAGAATCCAATTCTTCCTGTCCCAAAACTTCCATGTGGCCGAAGCCTTTACCGGGATTCCGGGTTCTTATGTTCCTGTGTCCGAAACCGTACGCGGCTTCAAAGGGATTGTGGAAGGTAAATACGACGGGGTGCCTGAAGAAGCTTTCCGCAACGTCGGTACAATCGAAGAAGTCCTGAAAAAAGCGAAAGATTTAGGTTATAAAGGAGGGGAATAAGATGGCATACCTGCAAGTGAATGTGGTGACGCCTGATGGTATCGCCTTCCAGCATCGCGCTAAAGCGGTGACCGCCAAAACAACGGACGGCGGCATAACCATCATGCCAAACCATACCCCGATCATTGTGCCTTTGGCGATCGCCGATCTGATCGTAACGCGTGTGACCGATGAGTTGGCCCAAAATCATATTGCCGTCAACGGCGGCATCATGGAAGTGCGGGACAACGTGGTCAACATCATTGCGAACAGTGCAGAACGCGCACGGGATATCGATATCGACCGTGCAGAAGTCGCGAAAGAACGCGCCGAGAGAAAAATGGCCGAGGCTCGCGACATCAAAAACGAAAAAGAATTCCAACGCGCGAAGATCTCGCTGTCGAAAGCCGTCAACCGAATCGGCGTTTCGAAGAACAGATCCAGCTGAGAAAAAAGAGGCCATCTCTGGTCTCTTTTTTTTGACTCATGAATTTCCTGACGATTAATTAGTGGACGCGATGATATGTACAGATTATCTGCAGAAATAGCCCGCAATTTCACTTCGTTGTATTGTAACATATTATTATACCTGATTAAGAAAACAAATGTAAACGATTTTCTTAGTGAATTCTTAAGGAGTGCCCCGACAAAAACGAGTTTCTTTGTTTTTTTTTCAAAATATTTATGTTAGTATAGTTTGAGAATATGGGAGGAGTGCGTCGCTTGGACATAACGCTGTTTAACGGTATAATAGTATTGCTATCCCATATGATATTTATTTTCATTTCTTTCTGGTCGATGAAAGCCATCAGACTGGAGAAATGGATCAGGAAGGGGCACATACGCGAAGCCCGGGTGCTTTATTTCTTTCTGTCGATTGCTTTAGGCTATACAGTAAGTACGTTTCTGCTTGAGTTGGTGACGACTTCCCGAAACATCAGTTACTTACTGTTCTCATGATCCGCACACGCTTGCACAATCGAGTGTTGCTGCGCGGGCAGATCAGAGATCCAGTTTTATCAAATAGTTGCATACAAACATACAAATGAGATCACAATTGACTTTCGGAGGGATTTTTAATGGAAAAAATAATTGTTCGCGGCGGTAACCGTCTTGAAGGAACAGTTAAAGTTGAAGGCGCAAAGAACGCAGTTTTGCCGATTTTGGCTGCCACACTTTTGGCAAGCGAAGGGCAATCTGTATTGACGAACGTTCCGATACTGTCTGATGTTTTCACAATGAACAATGTTCTGAAACATCTGAATGTCGGCGTTGAATTTCAAGAAAACAACAACACCATCTTAGCGGATGCATCAAACGACATTCATTTTGAAGCGCCATTTGCTTACGTCAGTAAAATGCGCGCATCAATCGTCGTAATGGGTCCGCTTTTAGCACGTCTAGGGCACGCGCGCATCGCTTTGCCGGGCGGATGTGCCATCGGAACACGGCCGATCGATCTTCACCTGAAAGGTTTCGAAGCCATGGGAGCCGACATCAAAATCGAAAATGGTTTTGTGGAAGCGAAATGCGACAGATTAGTCGGCACACGCATCTACTTGGACTTCCCGAGTGTCGGAGCTACCCAGAACATCATGATGGGCGCTACTTTGGCTGAAGGAACCACCATCATCGAAAACGTCGCACGCGAACCTGAAATCGTTGATTTGGCGAATTTCTTGAACCGGATGGGCGCGAAAGTGATCGGAGCGGGAACAGAAACAATCCGTGTCGAAGGTGTTTCATCGATGAAAGCGACAGAACATTCGATCATCCCGGACCGTATCGAAGCAGGAACGTTCATGATCGCAGCTGCAGTAACGAACGGGAATGTGTTAATCGAAGATGCGATTGCCGAACACAACAAACCGCTGATTTCTAAACTCAAGGAAATGCATGTTGCCTTCCAGGAAGAAGAAAATGGCTTGCGCGTTATCGGCCCACGTTCTTTGAAAGCGACAGACGTCAAAACGATGCCGCATCCAGGGTTCCCTACCGACATGCAATCCCAAATGACGATTGCGCAATTGGTTTCCCAAGGTACGAGCACAATGACCGAAACGGTATTTGAAAACCGCTTCATGCACTTGGAAGAGATGCGCCGCATGAATGCTGATTTCAAAGTCGAAGGTCAAACGGTTCTGATCCATGGCAACACTGATCTGCAAGGTGCAGAAGTATCCGCATCGGATTTGCGTGCGGCAGCTGCTTTGATCATCGCTGGCCTTGTTTCCAAAGGCTATACGCGCGTAACGAACCTGTCGCATTTGGATCGCGGTTATTATGAATTCGATAAAAAGCTGCAGGCATTGGGTGCTGATGTGGAACGTGTTACGGAAGATGAAAAAAATGCCTTCAGCGATGCAGATGTTGAAGCACTTTTCGCAAAATAAGTCGGACAACTGTCGTCCGCAAGATAGCTATTGCTAAATGATGAATGTTTGAGAGGGGAAACACGTGGCCAGAGATATAGGAATCGATTTAGGTACAGCGAACGTACTGATTCACGTTAAGGGGAAAGGCATCGTCTTGAACGAGCCTTCCGTTGTCGCAGTAGACACAAAAACCGGAAAAGTTTTAGCAGTTGGGGAAGAAGCCTATATGATGGTTGGGCGTACGCCGGCAAACATCAGAGTCATTCGTCCGTTGAAAGGCGGCGTGATCGCAGACTTTGACATCACAGAAGCAATGTTGACCCACTTTATCGATCGCTTGAATGTGAAGGGCTTCTTGACCAAGCCGAACATCTTGATCTGTTGCCCGACGAACATCACAACGATTGAACAAAAAGCGATCATCCAAGCCGCGGAAAAGAGCGGCGGCAAAAATGTGTACCTGGAGGAAGAACCGAAAGTTGCGGCTGTCGGAGCCGGCCTTGACATTTTTCAGCCTAACGGTAATATGGTCATCGACATGGGTGGCGGAACGAGTGATATCGCAGTCTTGTCATTGGGCGGCATCGTAACGAGCAGCTCGATCAAAACGGCTGGGGATAAACTGGATGCCGACATCATGAACTTCGTAAAAAGAGAACACAAATTATTGATCGGCGAACGTACAGCTGAAAAGATCAAAATCACGATCGGAACCGCTTTGGAGCCTGAAAAGGAAGAAAAAATGGAAATCCGCGGACGTGACATGGTGACGGGCCTTCCGCGCACCATCTACATCACTTCCAAAGAAGTATACGAAGCGATGCACGAAACCTTGGTGCTTGTTGTGGAACAAGCGAAGGAAGTCTTGGAAATGACGCCGCCTGAGTTGGCTGCGGACATCATCAATACCGGTATCGTATTGACAGGCGGCGGAGCCTTGATCAGCGGGATCGAGAAACTCTTCTCGAGCGAGTTGAAAGTTCCTGTGTTCGCTGCTGAAAAACCTTTGGATGCCGTTGCTTTGGGGACAGGTATCCTGTTAAATAACATTGACCAAAAGAATCGTCCATCCAGTGGTCTTTTCGGATTATTGGCGCGACTGATCCAAAAAACAAAAATCAAAAAAGGAAGATAGGTGAGCGCTGTGAAATTTGATTTCAAACCTGTACTATCAACGGTGATGTGGGTTTTGATATTCATGTTGATGGCCTTCATTCTCTTCGGAGCTGGTCTGATGGTCGGATATGGCGTCATCGGTGACGGCAATCCGATGCTTGTCTTCAGCAGACAGACTTGGGAACATATCTTTAATTACTTCCGTTAAGGAAACAAGAAAGGCAGACCGGGAACGCTTGCGTTCTGTCTGCCTTTCTTGTTTTGATTGGGGGTGGGCTGGTGAGGTGCCGGATTCTTTTCGGCGATTATTCTGTCTGCTGTGCTCCGGTGAACGAAGGCTTCGCCGGAGGACAGGCGCAATTTGGCGGGTATTCTCCGGCGAGGATGGCCTCGTCGGAGTTCAGGTTGAAATCCACCGGTCTCCTCCGGTAAGCGGATGCCTCGCCGGAGCTGTGAACGCGTATCCTCTGCTCTGCTCGAGAAAAACGGCCACACCCTTGCTTCCCGCGCACCCCAAAACAAAAAGCGAAGACGACCAGCATCCTTCTGCTGGTCGTCTTCGCTTTTTTAGCATATGTTTATTTCAATGATTTTGAGTTGACCATGACTTCGTCGATCAAACCGTATTCTTTCGCTTGTTGCGCGGTCATGTAGTTGTCGCGGTCGGTATCGCGTTCGATGATTTCCATCGGTTGTCCTGTGCGTTCCGCCAAAATTTTGTTCAGGCGTTCGCGTGTCTGCAGGATGTGACGGGCTGCGATTTCGATCTCGGTTGCTTGACCTTGAGCGCCGCCAAGTGGTTGGTGGATCATGATTTCAGCGTTCGGCAACGCGAAACGTTTGCCTTTCTCGCCGGCAGTCAACAAGAAGCTGCCCATTGAAGCTGCCATACCCATTGCGATTGTCTGGACATCCGCCTTGATGAAGTTCATTGTATCGTAGATGGCCAAACCGGCAGAGACGCTGCCCCCTGGAGAGTTGATGTAGATGTAGATATCTTTTTCTGAATCCTGTGCATCCAAGAATAGCAATTGCGCGATGACGGAGTTCGCCGTATTATCATCGATCGGGCCGCTCAACATGATGATGCGATCCTTCAGAAGACGGGAATAAATATCATACGCACGTTCACCACGGGATGATTGTTCGATTACTGTAGGGATTAAATTCATATATGTTTCCTCCTCGTTCGTTTGAATGAACAGTTTTTCTTTACATGGTTTATTTTAACTTATTGGTCAGGAAAGGTCAATCGTAATGTTTGCCCATAAGCCTGACGATTTCTGGTGAAATATACCTTAGTCAATCATATCGTTTCAGTCCGCAAATGTCCAAAAATAGATTTTGAAAATGCAGATTGGATTCAGGGATTAAGGGATTCAGGGTGAGGTAAGATGGAAATAAAAAAATCTCCTCTTCCGCTTGGGAAAGGAGATTTTTTGCATTTGTTTTGCATTCAAAATCCGAAAACGTTGATGCATCAATAAAATGGTACGTCTCCTGAGGGAATCGAACCCCCATCTCAAGAACCGGAATCTTACGTGATATCCATTACACCAAGGAGACATGCAACATAAAAAATTATAACCCATAGCGTGAAAGATAGCAAGGGGAAAATTAAATCCCGAATCGCACGCTAGTTTGAATGTTGATCCAGGTCCACAGAATACCTATTAATCTCCAGAAACAACAGCCCCAGCACAGCTGAAATTAACTCCCTGACCCTGAAAACGATTTCAATAACGGTCTGCGTGTGATAAAATGATTCTGAAAAGGTGAGGAGGGGTTGATGTGTCAGTTCTGTCAAGAATGCATATGGATAAGGAAAGCTTAGGGGAATCGCTGAAACTTGTGGGATACGACAACGAGGAATTGTTCGCATATCTTCAACAAAAAGCATTAGGCAATCCTTTGATCGAAGTGAAAATAAATAAAGAGTTTGACGAACGCGCTGTAAAAGAAAAAACGGTTGTATACAAGCCGGACAAGGACGATCCTATGGACACTGTTTCCGCAATGGATCAAGTGTTTGAAGAAGTGCCGGCATTGGATACTTTTTTATTGGAACAAATTCATGCAAATATGCGGGATACACCCTTGCGCGATTTGGTTTTATTTTTGGTGGCATTCATCAATCCGGAAGGTTACGTCACCATCGATCTGAACGAAGCTGCAGAAAAGAAGGGCGTCGAACCGATTGTGATGTTGGATGCGTTGACGCTTCTGCACCAATTGGATCCCCCTGGTGTGGGCGCCCGGAATCTGCAGGAATGCCTGATGCTGCAGACGGAGCGGGATGAGCACGCTCCGGAGATCGCTTATTATGTCCTGGAAAATTTCTTCACGGAATTCAGTGATAAAAACTGGCAAGCGATAGCGGATGAAATGGATGTGGATCTGACCGATGTGAAAAGTGTATTTGAGTATGTCCAAACGTTGGATCCAACTCCAGGATCGGCATTCGGCGATGACAGTCTTTCTTTGCCGAGACCGGATCTTTATCTGCAGCTGGTGGATGGACATCTGACTGTGAAATACAATGAGTGGGCTTCTCCGTTTGTTGTTTTCCAAAAAGACTATTATGAAGAGATGATGCAGCATGAAGATGAGGAGGTGCAACAATTTCTGGCGGTGAAGAAAACGGAATGGGAGCAGCTGCGCTCGGCATTGGCTTTCAGGAAGGAATTGTTGCTTGCGGCGGGAGAACTGATCTGCAACTCGCAGAAAGGCTTTTTTCTGGAAGGTCGAGAATTGGAACCACTTGATGTGAATCGCCTGGCCGAAGATTTGGCGGTCCCGGTCACCGTCATGCGCGAAGAAATATTGGAGAAAATGATCGAAACAGACCGTGGGACGTTTTTGTTGCACCAGTTGTGCGGTGAATAGGCTGAAAAACAGCGATAATAATTAAAAAAGATGCGAAACGCTAAACAATAACGGGACGTTTTTAGACCCTTGTAGAAAAGTTGCTGTATCAAGGTTTTCTGAAAGCGTGCATCCAAAAGACAATCGGATTATAGGGTTATCGTGATATATTGAACGAATCTATTTCGGGGGAAATCGAATTTATTTGCCAAAACGCTTGAAACGTCTAGTGTTTACTGTTAAAATGATGTAGTAAAGACGAGGGGAGAACAGACGGAATTAAAAAATATTTACAGTCATATTCCATCTCTCCTGATAAGAAATAAACGAGGACCGCCTAAGGTTGCAGCGGGGCGAAAAGCGTCCACGTGCAAATGAAGAGGGTTTTTATGGAAGAGTCTATTTCGGTCTTGCAGCAAATAGTCCCGGACATTATGTCAGTCCTTCAAAATCGTTACCATATCATGCGTAATATCCAAATGTATGCTCCAGTCGGGAGACGTGTCCTGGCCGATAAAGTTTCCTTATCAGAAAGGACATTACGGACCGAGACAGATTTTTTGCGGAAACAAGGTCTTCTTTCCAGCTCGAAGAACGGGATGGAATTGACCGAGGAAGGCGAAAAAATCTTTCTTCAACTGGAAAGGTTCATGCGGTTACTGCTGAATATGGATGCGAAAGAAAAGGCGTTAGCGGATTATTTGAACATTCAATTTTGTAGGATTGTTCCTGGCGATAGTGATGAAGATGCATCCATTTTGGATGAAATCGGAAAAACAGCCGCCAAAGAACTGCACGCACTATTGCCGGCAGGCGAATTTATCGTTGCTGTTGCTGGCGGGAGTACAATGGCACGGGCTGCCGAACATTTTTCACCCGAATTGTCCCAGAACAGGAATTTCATTTTTGTTCCGACACGAGGCGGTTTAGGAGAATCCATGTCGATTCAAGCCAACAGTGTCAGCGATCGTATGGCGCAATTGGTCGGCGGTGAGAACATGGCACTTTTCGTTCCCGATAATTTGAGCGAAAAAGCTTATGCATCCATGAAATCCGAGCCATCAATCAAACATACTTTATCCGTCATGAAGAAGGCAAACTGCTTGTTATATAGCATCGGTAATGCTAAAGTAATGATGGAAAGACGCAGGATGTCGCATGGGTTGATTTCGTCCCTGGAAGCGCACAATGCAGTAGGTGAAGCCTTTGGTTGTTACTTCAACGAGAACGGCGAAATCGTTTATCGATTGTCCCGATTCGGACTCCAGATTGAAGAAATCGAAAAGATCCCGTACGCGATGGCCATCGCAGGGGGAAGCACGAAAGCCAAGGCAATTAAAGCGTTCATGAAATATGCCCCGCATCAAACATGGCTGATTACGGATGAGGGCGCAGCTAATCTGATTTTAAAAGGGGTAACCCTTTAAAATAAAAATTTTGACTTATCCTAAGGAGGAAATCTCAGTATGACAGTAAAAGTTGGTATTAACGGTTTTGGACGTATTGGACGTTTAGCATTCCGCCGTATTCAAGAAGTAGAAGGAATCGAAGTTGTAGCAATCAATGACTTGACTGACGCTAAAATGTTGGCTCACTTATTGAAATATGATACAACTCAAGGCAGATTCAATGGTGATGTAGAAGTTAATGACGGATTCTTCACTGTAAACGGAAAAGACATCAAAGTGTTATCACAACGTAACCCAGCAGATCTTCCATGGGCAGAACTTGGCGTAGAGTTCGTATTAGAATGTACTGGTTTCTTCATGAGCAAATCAGGCGCTCAAGCTCACGTTGATGCAGGCGCTAAACGTGTTCTATTATCTGCTCCAGCAGGCAGCGACGTTAAAACAATCGTTTATAACGTTAACCACAGCGAATTGAATGCTGATGATGTCATCGTTTCAGGTGCATCTTGCACAACTAACTGCTTAGCTCCAATGGCTAAAGTATTGAACGATGAATTCGGAATCGTTGAAGGCTTAATGACTACAATCCACGCATACACTGGCGACCAAAACACTTTGGATGCTCCACACCCTAAAGGTGACTTCCGTCGTGCGCGTGCTGCTGCAGCAAACATCGTTCCTAACACAACTGGTGCTGCTAAAGCTATCGGTGACGTATTGCCTGAATTGAAAGGCAAATTGGACGGAGCTGCTCAACGTGTTCCAGTTCCTACCGGTTCATTAACTGAATTAGTTACTGTATTGGAAAAAACTGTAACTGTTGAAGAAATCAATGCTGCTATGAAAGCTGCTTCTAACGAATCTTACGGCTACACTGAAGATGAATTAGTTTCAAGCGATATCGTAGGCATCAACTTCGGTTCTTTATTCGATGCAACACAAACTAAAGTAATGACAGTTGGAGACAAGCAATTAGTTAAAACTGTTTCTTGGTACGACAATGAAATGTCTTACGCTTCACAATTAGTACGTACTTTAGTAGAATTTGCTAGCTTATAAGATCACGTCTTTCATCTAATGAAAGCTGAATCGTAGAAGATAACAAAAGCGGGGAGGCAACGCGCTTCCTCGCTTTTCTTATGTAGATACACATATCAGGAGGCGACGTAATGACAAAGAAAGTTGTAACAGATTTAGATGTAGCTGGGAAAAAAGTATTGGTTCGTGCTGATTTCAACGTTCCTATGAAAGATGGAGCAATCACTAACGACAACCGTATCGTTCAAGCTCTTCCTACAATCAACTACTTGATCGAAAATAACGCAAAAGTCATCCTTTTCTCTCACTTAGGAAAAGTAAAAACTGAAGAAGACAAAGCGAAGTTGAGCTTGAAGCCTGTAGCTGACCGTTTGGCTGAATTATTGGGCAAAGAAGTCACTTTCGTTCCTGAAACACGCGGCGAAGCTTTGGAAGCTGCAGTTGCAGCTTTGAAAGATGGAGATGTTTTGGTATTCGAAAACACTCGTTTCGAAGATGTTGACGGCAAAAAAGAAAGCAAAAACGACCCTGAATTGGGCAAATACTGGGCTAGCCTGGGCGACTTGTTCGTAAACGACGCATTCGGTACGGCTCACCGTGCACATGCTTCCAACGTCGGAATCGCTTCTAACCTTGAAAGTGCTGCTGGATTCTTGATGGAGAAAGAAATCAAGTTCATCGGCGGAGCTGTTGACGAGCCTGTTCGTCCGTTCGTAGCGATCCTTGGCGGAGCGAAAGTAAGCGACAAGATCGGCGTCATCAAACACTTGTTGAACAAAGCCGACAAAGTACTTATCGGTGGCGGTATGGCTTACACATTCATGAAAGCACAAGGCCTGGAAATCGGCAAATCCTTATTGGAAGCTGATAAAGTCGAATTGGCTAAAGAATTGTTGGAGAGCGCTGGCGATAAATTGATCTTGCCTATCGATGCTAAAATGGCTCACGAATTCGGCAACGATGTGGAAATCACAATCGCGAAAAACGAAGAATTCCCTGCTGACCAAATGGCATTGGATATCGGACCTGCTTCCGTCGAATTGTTCGCTAAAGAGCTTGAAGGCGCAAAAACTGTCGTATGGAACGGACCTATGGGTGTGTTCGAATTATCGAACTTTGCTCAAGGAACAATCGGTGTCTGCGAAGCAATCGCTAAATTAAGCGATGCTGTAACGATCATCGGCGGCGGAGACTCAGCTGCAGCTGCAATGCAATTAGGCTTTGCTGATGATTTCACGCACATCTCAACAGGTGGCGGAGCATCATTGGAATACCTAGAAGGTAAAGAATTACCAGGTGTAGCATCAATTTCTGACAAATAAGCAACCTATCTTAAGGAGTGATTATATTGCGTAAACCGATTATTGCCGGTAACTGGAAAATGAACAAAACAGCTAAGGAAGCACAAGCATTCATCGAGGCTGTAAAAACTAAGGTTCCTGCTTTTGATAAAGTAGAAGCTGTCATTGGATCACCGGCTTTATTTTTAGAAAACATGGTAGCAGCTACAGAGGGAACAGATTTGAAAGTTGCCGCGCAAAACTGTTACTTTGAAGAAGAGGGTGCCTTCACAGGCGAAATCAGCCCGAAAGCTTTAGGCGACTTAGGCGTCGACTACGTCATTATCGGACACTCTGAAAGACGTGAGTACTTCCACGAAACAGATGAAGACATCAATAAAAAAGCACATGCTATTCTGCGCAATGGCATGACACCTATCGTTTGCTGCGGCGAAACGTTGGAACAACGCGAATCAGGCGTAACAAACGAGTGGGTTTCAGGACAAATTACAGCAGCTTTGAAAGATTTGACTGCAGACCAAGTGGCTAACCTGGTCATCGCTTATGAGCCAATCTGGGCAATCGGTACAGGCAAATCTTCTTCCGCACAAGATGCGAACGACACTTGCGGCGTAGTACGCGCAACTGTAGCTTCAATCTACGGACAAGAAGTGGCTGACAAAGTGCGCGTTCAATACGGCGGCAGCGTAAAACCTGAAAATATTGCAGAATACATGGCTGAAGAGCACATTGACGGCGCGTTGGTCGGTGGTGCTAGTTTAGTTCCTGATTCATTCTTAGCATTATTGGAGGCTATTAAATAATGAGTAAAAAACCGGTAGCAATAATTATTTTGGACGGTTTCGGCTGGAGAAACGAAATGATGGGCAATGCGGTTAAGCTAGCAAAGAAACCGAACTTTGACCGTTATTGGAACAATTTTCCGCATGCAACGATGCTGGCTTCCGGATTGGCTGTAGGACTGCCTGAAGGCCAAATGGGTAATTCCGAAGTAGGGCATACAAACATTGGTGCCGGACGAGTTGTCTACCAAAGTTTGACCAGAATCGACAAAGCTATCCAAGATGGCGAATTCTTGACGAACGAAGCGCTAGTCGGTGCTTACGATCACACAACTCAGAATGATTCTGCATTGCACCTTTTCGGTTTGCTTTCTGACGGTGGTGTGCACAGTCACATCAACCATGTCATCGCCTTGATCAAGAGCGCAAAAGAAAAAGGCGTCAAAAAACTTTATCTGCATGCTTTCCTTGATGGCCGCGACGTGGATCCGCACGCTGCACCAGGCTACATCGAAACAGTGGAAAAAGCGATGGAAGAAATCGGACTTGGCGAAATCGCGACTGTTTCTGGTCGTTACTACGCTATGGACCGTGACAACCGTTGGGAACGTGTGGAATTGGCATACAACGCCATCGCACACGGCGAAGGCGAAAAATTCGAATCTGCACAGGATGTCGTAAAAGCAAGCTACGCAGATGGCAAAACCGATGAATTCGTCTTGCCGACTGTCATCGTCAAAGATGGCAAGCCAGTGGGCCCGCTGCAAGACAACGATGCGATCATCTTCTTCAACTTCCGTCCTGACCGCGCGATTCAATTATCGAATGCGTTCACGAATGAAGAATGGGACAACTTTGATCGCGGAGAACGCGCTAAAAATGTGAAATTTGTGACGATGACTTCTTACCAAGATACAGTAATCGCGGATATCGCCTTCAAGCCGATTCCGATGACAAATGTTCTGGGTGAAGTTCTGGCGCAACACAAGCTTTCACAACTGCGTATCGCGGAAACTGAAAAATATCCGCACGTAACTTTCTTCATGAACGGCGGACGTCACGAGCCTTTCGAAGGCGAAGGACGCATCCTGATCCCTTCACCGAAAGTTGCAACTTATGATCTGAAACCTGAAATGAGCGCTTATGAAGTGGGCGAAGCATTAGTGAAAGAGATCAATGACGACAAATATGACGCCATCATCCTTAACTTTGCGAACCCTGACATGGTAGGCCATTCAGGTATGTTGGAACCTACAATCAAAGCGATCGAAGCAGTAGATGAGAACCTGGGTGCAGTCGTTGACGCTATCCATGCAAAAGGTGGCTATGCCATCATCTTCGCTGACCACGGTAACGCGGATACTATGTCCACTGAAGACGGACAACCGCATACCGCGCACACAACCGTACCGGTTCCTGTGATCGTGACCAAAGAAGGCGTGACGTTGCGCACAGACGGCAAATTGGCCGATGTTGCTCCAACTATGCTAGATTTATTGAACGTAGAAAAACCAGCAGAAATGACAGGCGAATCGCTGATCGTTAAAGCATAAGCAAAACGGTTCAGCTATTGCATAAAGTAAGAAAATTGTCTAAAATGATACTTGGTAACACAAGTAATTCAGCCAACTAAAAGGAGAGAAAACCATGCCATACATTACAGATATTTTAGCTAGAGAAGTACTTGATTCACGCGGTAACCCAACTATTGAAGTTGAAGTCTACACAGAGAGCGGCGCTTTCGGACGCGGAATGGTTCCATCAGGAGCTTCTACTGGCGAACACGAAGCAATCGAATTACGTGACGGCGACAAAGCACGTTACCTTGGAAAAGGTGTTTTGAAAGCTGTAGAAAACGTAAACGACATCATTGCTGACGCTATCTTAGGTTTCGATGTACGTGACCAATTAGCTATCGACAAAACAATGATCGACTTAGATGGCACTCCTAACAAAGAAAAATTGGGCGCTAACGCAATCTTGGCAGTATCTATCGCAGTAGCTCGCGCTGCAGCAGATTACCTTGATGTACCATTGTACCAATACTTAGGCGGATTCAACGCTAAAACATTGCCAACTCCAATGATGAACATCATCAACGGCGGATCACATGCTGACAACAGCATCGACTTCCAAGAATTCATGATCATGCCTGTAGGCGCTCCTTCATTCAAAGAAGCTCTACGTATGGGTGCTGAAGTATTCCACGCATTGGCTGCAATCTTGAAATCTAAAGGTTACTCTACTGCTGTAGGTGACGAGGGTGGCTTCGCTCCTAACTTGGGTTCAAACGAAGAAGGTTTCGAAGTAATCATCGAAGCTATCGAAAAAGCTGGCTATGTACCTGGTAAAGACGTTGTTCTTGCTATGGATGCTGCTTCTTCAGAATTCTACAACAAAGAAAAAGGTGTTTACGACTTGGCTGATTCCGGCGAAGGCGAAAAGACTGTCGATGAAATGATCGAATTCTACGCTGAATTATGCAAAAAATACCCAATCATCTCAATCGAAGATGGCTTGGATGAAAACGACTGGGAAGGTACTAAGAAACTGACTGAAGTTTTAGGCGACAAAGTTCAAATCGTTGGTGACGACTTGTTCGTTACAAACACTGAAAAACTTTCTAAAGCTATCGAATTAGGCGTTGCTAACTCAATCTTGATCAAAGTTAACCAAATCGGTTCATTGACTGAAACTTTTGAAGCTATCGAAATGGCTAAAAAAGCTGGTTACACTGCAGTTGTTTCTCACCGTTCAGGCGAAACAGAAGATGCTACAATCGCTGACATCGCTGTTGCAACAAACGCTGGACAAATCAAGACTGGTTCATTGAGCCGTACTGACCGTATCGCTAAATACAACCAATTGTTACGCATCGAAGATCAATTAGGCGAATTGGCTGTATACGATGGTTTGAAATCTTTCTACAACCTAAAAAACAAATAATTTTAATTGATTAACAGGAAGACAGCTGCTTGGAACACTGTCTTCACATAAAGACCGTCTGGCACAACCAGACGGAAGAAAAAGTCCGGCGCTTGGAACGCCGGACTTTTTTTGTTGCGCAAAGCTATAACGTTCGGTTTTAAGGCGATAAATTTGACTCAGACTCCGATTTTATCCTGATTTTTAGGTTTGTTCCTAACATCCGTATGTAATTATTTTTGGGAAATAGGCATTTCCGCTTTCATTCGTGGCATAATCTGCTATAATAAGATTAAATTATAATTAATAAATAATGAGGACAATTGATAAGGGGGAGACAAAAGGATGAAAAGAGCAAGAAATTTTTCCGCTGGTCCAGCAATACTACCAGAATCAGTCTTAGAGAAAGTACAGAGTGAAATGCTATCCTACAGAGATAGTGGCATGTCAGTTATGGAGATGAGTCACCGCTCCTCCTTGTTCGAAGAGATCATTACAGAAGCAGAGCAATTATTACGGGAATTGATGAATATCCCGGAAGGTTATAAAGTCTTGTTCTTACAAGGTGGCGCAAGCCTGCAGTTCTCCATGATTCCGATGAATCTTGGGAAAGGCGGCAAAGTCGGTTACGTCAACTCTGGATCATGGGCTAAGAAAGCCATCTCTGAAGCTAAGATCTTAAAAGTTCCGAATATTGAATTATTGGCCAGTTCCGAAGCGGATAATTTCACTTACATTCCTGAAATTCCGGAAACAGATGAAGCGTACGATTATATCCATATCACAACGAACAACACAATCGAAGGAACAGCTTTCCAAACAATCCCTCGTTTTGTTAACGCACCGATTGTTGCCGATATGTCTTCCAACATTTTGTCCAACCGTTATGATGTCAACGACTTCGGTTTGATCTACGCAGGCGCACAAAAAAATATCGGACCTGCAGGGTTGACGATCGTGATCGTGAAAGAAGATCTGATCCAGACCGAGAAAACATTGCCAAGCATGCTTGATTACCGTACACACATCAAAAATGATTCTTTATACAATACACCACCAAGCTTCTCCATCTACGTAGCCAAATTAGTCTTCGAATGGTTGAAGGATTTGGGCGGCGTGGAAGCAATGGTGAAACAGAACGAAGAAAAAGCAGGCTTATTGTACCGCACAATCGAAGAATCAGACTTGTTCTCTTCCCCTGTTGCAGTCAATTCCCGTTCGTTGACGAATATCCCATTCGTTACCGGAGACAAAGACTTGGATGCGAAGTTCGTCAAAGAAGCTACAGCTTTAGGCTTCCTGAACTTGAAAGGCCACCGTTCTGTTGGCGGCATGCGCGCAAGTATCTACAATGCATTCCCGTATGAAGGCGTTAAAGAATTAACAGAATTTATGAAAGCTTTTGAAGCTAAGGAAGGGAAATTCAAATAATGTTCGAGATTAAAACTTACAATGCGATTGCCCCAGAAGGCTTAAAGTTACTGAATGCAGATCAATTCGCCCTTAACTCAGGCGCAAATCCTGACGGTATCATCCTGCGCAGCGAAAAACTGCATGGCATGGAATTCCCGGAGAGCCTGAAAGCTATCGCCCGTGCCGGCGCTGGTGTCAACAACGTACCCGTTGAAGAATGTTCCGAAGCAGGTGTCGTTGTCTTCAACACGCCTGGTGCGAATGCCAATGCGGTTAAAGAACTTGTTTTGGCAGCTATGATAATGGCTGCCCGTCCGATCAAAGAAGGAATGGAATGGGTCCAAACATTAAGCGGTGACGATGTCGAGAAGCAAGTCGAAAAAGGCAAAAGCCAATTTGCGGGGACAGAAATCTCCGGTAAAACATTGGGTGTCATCGGCCTGGGTGCCATCGGTGCGATGTTGGCCAACGATGCATTCCGTTTAGGCATGGAAGTCATCGGTTATGACCCATATGTTTCTGTAGAAACAGCATGGAACATCAACCGCCGTGTCCAAAAAGCTGCTTCAATCGCTGAAATATTGGAAAAAGCAGATTACGTTTCCATCCACGTGCCTGTCAATGGCGATACAAAAGGCATGGTTGACGCAACCTTCCTGGCTCAAATGAAAGACAACGCAGTTCTGTTGAACTTTGCCCGCGGCGAATTGGTCAATACGGCTGATATGCTGGCAGCATTGAAAGAAAAGAGCATCCGCAAATACGTAACGGATTTCGCTGACGAAGCCTTGCTTCACAACGATGACATCATTGTAATGCCTCACTTGGGAGCTTCCACTGAAGAAGCCGAAGTGAACTGCGCAATCATGGCAGCCCAAACATTGAAATACTTCCTGGAAACAGGGAACATCGTGAATTCCGTGAACTTCCCGGGAGTCGATATCGCGATGCATTCACCGATCCGTTTGACGATCGTCAACAAGAACATCCCGAACATGGTCGGCCAGATTTCTTCCGGCTTGGCTAAATACTTCATCAACATCGAAGATATCCTGAACCGCAGCCGCGGCAACTACGCCTACACTGTCATCGATATCGCCGAAACAGATCAAGCGGTACTGGATGAAGTAATCGAAAAAATCAAAACAATCGACGGTATCGTAAACGTCCGCGTCATCAGAAGATAAGAGTGAGATGAATCCCGTCTAGAAATCGAGCATTAAGAGGATATTACGAGAACGGCCTGATTTTGGCCGTGACGTAATATCAGCTTAAGCGGAGAGTTCTGGGAGTCAGAACACGTTTCAAAAAGAGTGCGATAAGCGTCCGGAATGTTCCCTCCAATGGAGGTGAGCGGGTCCGGACGCTTTCTTTTCTGAAATTGCTAGCAAAACCCTGTAATTTATGCTAAAGTTAGTAGTAGAAAATTATTATAGGGAGGTCCATCCTTTGTCATTATACGATGTACTATTAACGGCCCTGTTGGTTGTTTCTGTGCTGTTGATCATTGTTGTGCTGATGCAGCCATCAAAAACAAATGCAGCCAGCACGCTTACAGGTGGAGCGGAGCAATTATTCGGTAAACAAAAGGCAAGAGGTTTTGAAGCGGTATTGCGTCAGATTACAGTCGTTCTGGGAGCGCTGTTCATCTTGATCGCCCTGGCTTTAACCTATCTATCCTCAAATTGATTTTGCAGGCAGAGACCAACTATCCGGTTTCTGCTTTTTTTAGTTAAGGAGTGCGAACAGACCAAAATTCCCGGCGAGGGGCGGTTCACCGGGAATTTCCGGAGCGGGAACGACCTTGGGCAAAATGGCTTTCCGATGGTCAAAATTATTTATAGGCAGATTTGATATATTAGGAAAAAAGCCGTAAATACAGTAAAATGAAGATGAATGAGTTGGGAGGAATATTATGAAAGCAATCAATTTACCAGAACCCTTTTTCTTCGAAGCTGGTCCGCGCGCCGTTCTTTTGCTGCATGCATACACCGGCAGCGCAAATGATGTGCGTTTGTTGGGACGCTTTTTGGAACGGAACGGGTATACTGTATATGCACCGAATTTTACCGGGCATGCGACCGGCCGTTTTGAGGATATCCTCGATTTGGGCGGCCCGGATGTCTGGTTCGCTGATGCCATGCGCGCAAAAGCAGAACTGATGGAAAAGGGCTACGATCAACTTGCCGTTTTCGGATTGTCAATGGGCGGCATCATGGCGACAAGGGCCATCGAAACGGGCGGATTCATCGGAGGGGGCTCCTTCAATTCACCAATCATCAGTTTTGAGGAATCGCGGGTGCCGATCAGTTTTATGCATTTCGCCAAGCTGTCGAAGAAGAAACTCGGCATGGCAAATCTGGAAATCGAGCACGAACTGGCGTTGATGAAGCCAAAATTGAATGCCCAGCTTGCCCAAATTGATGCGTTTACGGAACTGATCAAGGAGAATCTTACCGATATCACCGTTCCTTATTACATCGCGCAATCCGGCAAGGATGAAATGATCAGCGCCGACTGCGGGAAATTGCTGGCGGACCGCATCCAGGAGGCTGAAGTGGATTATCATTTCTTCCCGGAAGCAACGCATGTCATCACCGTTGGGAAAGACAGAAACGTATTTGAAGAAACAGTTTTGGCATTTTTGAACCGACTAAATTGGAATGAGGGATAAGTATGAGAAAGATAGATCAGATCCAAATTGACGTTCTAGCCTATTTTCAAGAGCACGCCGCAAAGAGCATGACCTTGAAGGAAGTAAGTGAAGCGTTGGGATACACGGATTCCGACGAATTCAAAGCATTGGTAAAAGTCTTTGCACAGTTGGAGGAAAGAGGCATACTGTTGCTGAACAAGGCTGGACAATTCCGTCTTAAAGCGCAAAGTGCCACGATGACGGGGACTTTCCGCAGCAATGACCGCGGTTTCGGCTTTGTGACGGTCGATCCGAACGAGAGTGACCTCTTCATCCCGCGCGGCAGAACCGGCAGCGCGATGGAAGGCGATACGGTCGAGGTGAAGATCACCCGTGAGGCGGAGCCTTGGAATGACAGAGGCATCGAAGCCGAGGTGACCGCTGTTTTGACGCGCAAATCGAATCAGGTCGTCGGCGAGTTTGTTCCTTACGATTCCGATCGCCGGGAAGAGACCGGCTTTTTGGGCTTTGTTATCCCGCAAGATACGAAAATCAACAGCATCGTCGTCTACATCAAACCGGAAGGCATCCATCCTGTGGAAGGCAGCGTCTGCCTGGTTGAAATCACCAGCTATCCGACGCCGCAAAATCCGATCAAAATGGAAGGGATGGTCACGAAGGAAATCGGCCATAAGGATGCACCAGGCGTTGATATCCTGGCTATCCTGTATAAGTTCGGAATTCCTTCCGAATTCCCGGAAGATGTCTTGGCCCAGGCTGAAAACATTCCTTTGGAGATTCCCGCCGAGGCGTTGGAAGGCAGACGGGATCTGCGTTCGGAACAGATCGTCACGATCGATGGCGCCGATGCCAAAGACTTGGATGATGCGATTTCCTTGAAGCGACTCGAAAATGGTCATTATTTGTTGGGCGTGCACATCGCGGACGTTTCCTATTATGTGACGGAGAATTCGCCGATCGATCGCGAAGCCTATGAGCGCGGCACCAGCGTCTATTTGACGGACCGCGTCGTACCGATGCTGCCCCAAAAATTGTCGAACGGCATCTGTTCCTTGCTGCCGCACGAAGACCGTTTGACGATGTCCTGTGAGATGGAACTGGATGCGGATGGGGAAGTGGTCGCCTATGATATTTTCCCGAGCGTCATCGAGTCCAAACAACGGATGACGTATTCCGACGTCAATGCGATCTTGACGGATCACAACAAGAAGTTGCGCGAAAAATACAGCGATTTTGTGCCGATGTTCGAAGAAATGGCTATCCTGCATGAAATCCTCTTGAAGAAACGCCAAAAACGCGGCGCCATCGATTTCGAATCCGATGAAGCGAAAATCATCGTGGACGAAAATGGCCACCCGTTGGACATCTATGTGCAGGATCGCGGTGTCGGCGAGCGCCTCATCGAATCCTTCATGTTGAGCGCGAATGAAACGATCGCCCATCATTTCACGAAGGCGAATCTGCCTTTCATCTACCGGATCCATGAGCAACCGGACCCGGCCAAAATGATGCGCTTCCTGGAATTCGTGACGACCTTCGGCATTCTGGTGAGCGGTACGCATGAAAACGTAAAACCGAAGCAACTGCAGGCCGTTTTGGAGAAAGTCAAGGACGAACCATACGAAGCCGTTGTTTCGACCACGCTGTTGCGCAGCATGCAGCAAGCGAAATATGACGCTGTACCGGTCGGCCACTATGGCTTGGCTGCGAAAGATTACACCCATTTCACTTCTCCGATCAGAAGATACCCCGACCTGATCGTTCACCGCCTGATCCGCACGTATGGAAAAGGCGTCGTCGATCCGAAGTTGGTCGAGAAGTGGAAAGGGCAATTGCCTGATATCGCCGTTCAGAGTTCGCAGATGGAACGCCGCTCCGTTGATGCGGAACGCGAAACCGAATCGCTCAAGAAGGCAGAGTTCATGATGGACAAAATCGGCCAAGAGTTCGAAGGCGTCATCAGCTCCGTCACGAAATTCGGCATCTTTGTGCAATTGCCTAACACAGTGGAAGGCCTTGTGCACATCTCGAAAATGGCGGAAGATTATTTCAACTACATCGAAAGCCATATGCTTTTGATGGGCGAACGCACCGGCGTCATTTACCGCATCGGCCAAAAGGTCAAAATCAAAGTAGAGAATTCGGATCCGATCACGCGCGCAATCGATTTCTCCTTGGTCATCGACAAGGAAAAGACCCAGAGCCAGAGCGACCAGGATCTGGTCAAACAGATCCGCGCGAAGCTTCCGAAGGGCAAAAAACGGAAACCGGGCCAATCCGATCGCGACAGCGGACCGCGCAAAAAGGCCGCAAAAGGAAAAGAGCCGTTCTATTCCCGTCCGGGCAAGAAAGCCAAAGGGAAAAAGGACAGAGGCAAAAAGAAGTAAGCTAACGAAATGAAGGTGTCCGACTATGCCAAAAGGCGAAGGAAAAGTTTTAGCTCAGAACAGAAAAGCCAGCCATGATTACATCATCCTCGACACGATAGAGGCCGGGATGGTGCTGACGGGGACGGAAATCAAATCCGTCCGCCAAGCGAAAATCAACCTGAAGGACGGCTACGCAAGCATCCGGAACGGGGAAGTGTTCCTGCAGAATGTGCATATCAGCCCATTCGAACAGGGCAATATCTTCAACCATGATCCGCTGCGCACAAGGAAATTGTTGCTGCACAAGAAGCAGATCAAGTACCTGATCGAGGAGACGAAGACGACAGGCGTCACGCTGGTACCGTTGAAGGTCTATCTCAAGAATGGCGTCGCGAAAGTGCTCATCGGACTCGCGAAAGGGAAGAAAAGCTACGACAAGCGTGACGCGTTGAAACAAAAAGACATGAAGCGCGAAATCGACAGAGCGATGAAAGAAAGATAAGCATAAATGTGAATAACGAACGCGGTTGCATTCCTGATGGAGTGCAGGCGCGTTTTTGCTGTTTTTGCGGCTGGAGCGGTAGGGCTAATGCCAGCTCCGGTGAAGCCGTCTTTCGCAGGAGGAGACCGGCAAAATCCGCAACCACCTCCGACGAGGCAGGCTTCGCCGGAGGAGAGCGGTGGCATCCGCGTCCAACTCCGATATGGCAGGCCTCACCGGAGTTGGTACACAATCTGGCTTGCCCAAGCAAGCCTCACCGGACAGGTACACTATCGAAATTGTGACCAATTGTGTAATTTTTGTATCTTGTCTATCATTTTTTTTTAATTCAAGCTATGATAGAAGTAATCATCTTGTCACGAAAAATAAAGATAATCCTGTGAGCAACGTTTGCCTTGCGGGGTTCCGTTCTGAGTGAAATGAAAAAAGTAGGGGTGTAATTGTAATGATAACGAAAGACAAGTATCTCCGATTGCTGGCAAAAGAATATCCGACAGCAGCAAAAACAGTAACCGAAATCATCAACTTGGAAGCCATCATGAACTTGCCGAAAGCAACCGAGCACTTCATCAGCGATCTGCATGGGGAATACGATGCCGTGCAGCATGTACTCAGGAATGGATCCGGGAACGTCAAAGAAAAGATCCGCGAGATTTTCCAGGGAAGACTGAGCACCCGCGAGATGAACCAGCTTGCGACAATCGTCTACTACCCGGAAGACAAAATCGATATGATCGTTGACAGCTTGGAGTCCGAAGAGGAAATCAACGAGTTTTATTCCTTGACCTTGTTGCGCATCACGGAACTTTGCGCGTTCACCGTTTCGAAATACACGCGCTCGAAAGTCAGAAAGGCGATCCCGGCCGACTATGCCTACATCATCGAAGAGCTGCTTTTCAAAGACACGATCATGACGAACAAAGAGGATTATTACGAAAAGATCATCAAAACCGTCATCTCCTTGGACCGCGCGACAGAACTGATCGCTGCCATCTCGCATGTCATCCAGCGCCTGGTCGTCGACCACCTGCATGTTGTCGGTGACATCTACGACAGAGGACCGTTCCCTGACAAAATCATCGACACCTTCATGGACGGACACGAGCTGGATATCCAATGGGGCAACCATGATGTCCTCTGGATGGGCGCCGCGAGCGGGTCGGCAGCCTGTATGGCCAACGTCATCCGCATCTCTGCCCGTTACAACAACCTGGAAATCATCGAGGATGCTTATGGGATCTCTTTGCGTCCGCTGATCACATTCGCGGAAATGGTCTACAAAGAGGACCGCTACGAACCGTTCATGCCGAAAATCAATACCGAAGACGAAAGCAAAATTTTCCCGGAAGAAATCCGTCAGATCGCCAAAATGAACCAAGCCATTTCAATCATCCAGTTCAAGCTCGAAGGGGAAATCATCAAACGCCACCCTGAATTCGACATGGCCGACCGGATGGTGCTGGACTTCATTGATTACGAAAAGGGAACCGTGAAGTTGGATGGGAAAGACTATCCGCTGCTGTGCGATTATTTCCCGACAGTCGATCCAGCCGATCCTTACCGCTTGACTGAAGAGGAGATACTGGTTGTCGAAAGGCTCATGACCGGTTTCCAGAATTCCGAAAGACTGCAGAAGCATGTCCAGTTCCTTTTCAGCAAAGGCAGCATGTATTTGAGCTACAACGACAATCTGTTGTTCCACGGCTGTGTGCCGCTGAATCCGGACGGCAGCTTCATGGAGCTACCGATCGCCAACGTCAAGTATAGCGGCAAGGCCCTCCTGGACAAATATGAAGAAGTGCTGCGCAGAGGCTATCTGAATCGGGAAGCAACGAAACGCAACGTCCGCAGTCTCGATCTGATCTGGTATCTTTGGGAAGGCAAAGCTTCGTCCCTGTTCGGCAAGGATAAGATGACGACATTCGAGCGCCTTTACGTCGCCGACAAAGAAACCCATGTCGAGAAGAAGAACCTGTATTACGAGCAGCGCGACAATGTGGAACTGTCCTACAAAATACTGAAGGAGTTCGGCCTGGATCCAAAGAAAGGCCATATCATCAACGGCCACACGCCCGTCAAAGAAAAAATCGGCGAGAATCCGTTGAAGGCGGACGGCAAGCTGATCGTCATCGACGGCGGCTTCTCGAAAGCCTACCAGAATACGACAGGGCTGGCCGGTTATACGCTGCTGTACAACTCCTTCGGGATGCAACTGGTTTCACATCAACCGTTCACTTCCCGTCAGGATGCCATCGAAAACGAAAAGGACATCGTTTCGACCCGACGCATCGTCGACAAGGAATTGGAGCGCAAGACGGTAAGACAGACGGATGTCGGCAAGAAGCTGACCCAGCAAGTCATTGACCTTCAGCAGCTGCTGCGCGCCTACAAATCCGGCGAAATCGTGGAAGATCTGCTCAGCGACAAATAGTTGCATGAAATAGATGCAATCAGCCGCCGAAATTGTTAAGATAAGGGAAGGAAAGCAAGTATCCTACTGCGAAAATAGCTTGAGAGAGGCGGGTTAACCTTGAAAAAGGGAGTAACGTTTTATTTTATGCGACACGGAGAAACTTATCTGAATAAATACAATCGGATGCAAGGCTGGTCCGACACCCCACTGACGCCCAGAGGCAGACGCGATGTCATGAGAAGCGGAGCGGGCTTGGGCGATGTCAAGTTCGATGCGGTCTATTGCAGCGACTTGAGACGTACATTTGAAACAGCACAGATCATTTTGAAAGAAAACCAGCATGCCGATCATTTGAAAGTGGTGGCTATGCCCGAATTCAGGGAAATATTCTTCGGCTCTTTTGAAGGGCTGGATGCGAGCGAAACCTGGGGGAACCTGAATAAATTCCTGGGAAGCCCGGATGGCGAGCCGAATTATGATGCCCATCGCTCCGTCATCGAAGAGTTGAATGGGTTGAAAGAAATGGATCCTTATCACGAAGCGGAAGATTACATGACTTTTTGGCTACGCGTTGAACGAGGCTTGATCAAACTGATCGGTGAGCACCGTGATTCCGAAAGAAACATTCTGATCGTTTCCCACGGGATGACGATCCGGAACATGATCCATGCCGTCATTCCTGATTTCTCGATCGAGCGCCATCTGGATAATGCCAGCATATCGGTCGTCCGCTATGAGGACGGCTTCTATCATCTGGACATCTACAATGGCACCGACCATTTTGTCGAAGACTTCACGCCTGCCGATGAGCAGGATCCGGAAGTCCATAAAGTGACGCCTGCCGATAAAGTCGAAGAGGACGTAAAATAAACTGTGCATATTGCCCTTGGAACAAAAGCCTTTGTTTCCAAGGGTTTTTCTGTGTTTGAAAGTCGTAAACAGATAAAAATCTCATCTTTTTTTCACTTTTCGAAAAAATAAATTGAAAATTTTGTGCAAATGGTCTAAAATTAACGTAATCCACAATACTGTACGGGATACAGCGTGGCCAGAACGTCTTTAAATTAGCACAGAGAGGCTAACAAGGCATGTGAAACGATTAATGTAAACAACCGTTGAAACACGCCCAATAATAGGTGTGTTTTTTTTACATTTTCCTATTTTTCATGCAAGCGTGAGGTATGTACCTTGTCAATCAGAAATCAGGAGGAAGAACATGAAACAACGTAGATTTTTAGTTTTAGAAGATGGCAGCTGCTATCCAGGATATGCTTTCGGATCAGAAAAGGATACAATCGGAGAGATCGTATTCAACACAGGGATGACAGGTTACCAAGAAACTTTGTCCGACCCTTCCTACACAGGCCAGATCATCACTTTCACGTATCCATTGATCGGCAACTACGGCATCAACGAAGACGACTTCGAAGGCGTGCATCCGGGCTTGAAAGGGATGGTCGTGCATGAATTGGCGGAACATCCAAGCAACTTCCGCTGCACCAAAACATTGGATGTAGCTTTGAAGGAATTTGATGTACCAGGAATCTACGGCGTGGATACACGCAGCATCACCAAAAAAATCCGCAATGCCGGTGTTATGCGCGGCACAATGGTAAGCAATGCGGACAACTTGGATGCGATTGTGGCATCGTTGAAAGCCTACGAATTACCGGTTGACGAAATCCAAATGAATTCGACAAAAGAAATCAAAAAATATGCAGGAGAAGGACCGCGCGTTGTCTTGCTTGATTTCGGCTTCAAGGACAACATCCTTGCAGAATTATTGAAAAGAGGCTGCGAAGTCATTTTGGCTCCTTGGAACACAAGCGCAGACGAAATTTTAGCTTTTAAACCGGATGGCATCATGTTAAGCAACGGACCTGGAGATCCGACATCCGTTCCGGAAGCCATCGAAACAATCAAGCAATTGATTGCGCAGGAAAATCTGCCGATGTTCGGAATTTGTCTAGGGCACCAGTTGATCTCATTAGCCGGCGGTGCGACAACCTACAAAATGAAATTCGGTCACCGCGGCGCAAATCATCCGGTTAAGGATCTTGCAACCGGCAAAATCAGCCTGACGAGCCAAAACCATGGCTATGCCGTGGATGAAGAAAGCCTGAACAAAACAGACTTGATCGCAACCCACCGCGCCTTGAACGACGGCACGAACGAAGGCGTCAAGCACAAAACCAAACCGGTCTTCTCGGTTCAATACCATCCGGAAGCAGCACCGGGACCGCACGATGCCAATTACTTGTTCGATCATTTTGTAGATATGATGAAAGCAGTCCAAGGAGGAAAACAACATGCCTAAACGTACCGACATTCAATCCATCTTAGTAATCGGCTCAGGCCCAATCATCATCGGCCAAGCCGCTGAATTTGACTATGCCGGAACGCAAGCATGCTTGGCTTTAAAAGAAGAAGGATACAAAGTCATTTTGGTCAACTCCAATCCTGCCACAATCATGACGGACGTTGAAATTGCCGATAAAGTCTACATGGAGCCACTTTCAGTGGAATTCATCACGAACATCATCCGCAAGGAGCGCCCGGATGCTTTATTGCCGACATTGGGCGGCCAGACCGGTCTGAACATGGCGGTGGAATTGGATAAAGCAGGCGTATTGGAAGAATTCAATGTCGAGTTGTTGGGAACGAAATTGAGTTCCATCCAACAAGCCGAAGACCGCGATCTGTTCCGCCAATTGATGGCGGAATTGAATCAGCCGGTTCCGGAGAGCGACATCATCCACACCGTTGGGGAAGCTTTGAGCTTCGCGGCGGAAATCGGCTATCCGCTGATCGTCCGCCCGGCCTTCACAATGGGCGGAACCGGCGGCGGCATCTGCCACAATGAAACCGACTTGCGCGAAATCGTAGCCAACGGCTTGCGCTACTCACCGGTGACGCAATGTCTGCTGGAAAAATCGATCGCCGGCTTCAAAGAAATCGAATACGAAGTGATGCGCGACAGCAACGACAACGCCATCGTGGTCTGCAACATGGAAAACATCGATCCGGTCGGCGTCCACACAGGCGATTCCGTCGTCGTGGCGCCTTCCCAAACTTTGTCCGACAAAGAATACCAAATGCTGCGCGATGTCTCGCTGCAGATCATCCGCGCCCTGAAAATCGAAGGCGGCTGCAATGTCCAGTTGGCATTGGATCCGTACTCGTTCGACTACTACATCATCGAAGTGAACCCGCGCGTCAGCCGTTCTTCGGCATTGGCGAGTAAAGCGACCGGTTACCCGATCGCGAAGATGGCGGCGAAGATTGCTGTCGGCTTGACCTTGGATGAAATGAAGAACCCGGTAACCGGCACTTCTTACGCGGCTTTCGAGCCGGCTTTGGATTACATCGTCTCTAAAATCCCGCGTTTCCCGTTCGATAAATTCGAAAAGGGCGACCGTACCCTCGGCACACAGATGAAAGCGACAGGCGAAGTCATGGCCATGGGCCATACGTTCGAGGAATCGATGCTGAAAGCCGTCCGTTCGCTGGAATACGGCGTCAACCATCTGGCCTTGCCGAAAGACCAAGGCCAGACCGTGACGATGGCAGAAATCGAACAGAATATCCGCGTTGCTTGCGACGAGCGTCTGTTCTATCTGGGTGAAGCGTTGCGCCGCGGCGTGACACCGGAAACGATCCACGAATGGAGCGAAATCGACTACTTCTTCCTGTACAAATTCAAGCACATCATCGACTTGGAAAAGGAAGTGGCGGCAGCCGAACCGAAAGACTTGGAAATCCTGCGCGAAGCGAAGAAATACGGCTTCAGCGACGAGATCATCGCGGAATTGTGGGGCATGGCTTCGGAAGACATCTACGCGTTGCGCAAAGCCAACGGCATCGTGCCTGTCTTCAAGATGGTGGATACGTGTGCGGGCGAATTCGAATCCTTCACACCGTACTTCTACAGCACGTATGAGATGGAACAGGAATCCTTCCCGAGCGACCGCGAAAAAGTCATCGTTTTGGGCTCCGGTCCGATCCGCATCGGCCAAGGGGTCGAGTTCGACTACGCAACCGTGCATGCGGTTTGGGCGATCCAGGAAGCCGGCTATGAAGCGATCGTCGTCAACAACAACCCGGAAACCGTTTCGACGGACTTCTCGATCTCGGACAAACTGTATTTCGAACCGCTGACCGAAGAAGACGTGATGGCGATCATCGACCTGGAACAACCGTTGGGCGTCGTGGTGCAGTTCGGTGGCCAAACGGCCATCAACCTGGCCGACAAATTGGTCAAACACGGCGTCAAGATCCTGGGCACGAGCCTGGAAGATCTGGACCGCGCCGAAGACCGCAAACTGTTCGAACAGTTGTTGCGCGACCTGGATATCCCGCAGGCACCCGGCAAGACAGCCGTGACCGTTGAAGAAGCGGTCGCAGTTGCGGACGAAATCGGTTATCCGGTCTTGGTGCGTCCGTCCTACGTATTGGGCGGCCGGGCGATGCAGATCGTTTACAACCAAGCCGATCTGGAGAAATACATGCGCGAAGCAGTCGTGGCCAGCCCTGAACGTCCGGTTCTGGTCGATCATTACTTGGTCGGACAAGAGCTGGAGGTCGATGCGATCTGCGACGGCGAAACCGTCCTGATCCCAGGCATCATGGAACACATCGAACGCGCAGGGGTCCACTCGGGCGACTCGATCGCGGTTTACCCACCGCAAAACCTTTCGGCTGAATTGATCCATACGATCGAAGATTACACAATCCGCGTGGCGCAAGGCTTGAACACCATCGGTTTGGTGAACATCCAGTTCGTCATCAGCGACGGCGTCGTCTACATCATCGAAGTGAACCCGCGTGCGAGCCGGACGATCCCGTTCCTGAGCAAAGTGACCGGCATCCCGATGGCCAAGTTGGCTACAAAAGGAATACTGGGACTGAAGCTGAAGGATATGGGTTACAAGACAGGTCTGGTTCCGTCAAAATCAGGCGTATACGTGAAAATGCCGGTCTTCAGTTTCAGCAAACTGAAGAAAGTCGACACGGTTTTGGGACCTGAAATGAAGTCTACCGGAGAAATCATCGGTAAAGATGTCAACTTACCGAAAGCTTTGTACAAAGGCTTCATCGCATCCGGCGTGCACGTGCCTGACTACGGCACGGCATTGATGACGGTATCGGATAAAGATAAACAAGAAATCATCCCACTGGCGAAGCGCTTGATTTCGTTAGGCTACCACATCGTCGCTACAACAGGTACCGGCAAAGCTTTGGAAGCTGAAGGAATCAAAGTCGACGTCATTGAGAAAATCAATGAGAACAGCAACGACATTCTTGACGCTATCCGCGACGGCCGCATCAACCTGGTTGTCAATACGATGACGGAAGGTAAGACAAGCGAGACCGATGGATTCCTGATCCGCCGTGAAGCAGTCGAAAACAACATCCCATGCTTGACTTCATTGGATACAGCAGAAGCTTTGCTGCAAGCGATGGAAACCATTCATTTCCAATTGGAAGACATGAGTAAATAAGCTATATAACAGAGAAGAGAAGCGATTGCCTCGTTGGGGCAGTCACTTCTCTTTTTTGGTTTTGATTGTGTCGGTCGTTAGACCAGGACGGTAACCTTAACAACCGAGACAAGACGAATGAGTCGACCGTTAGCCCGGCCCGAAAGCAGGAACAGTCGAGACAAAGCGTTTGTGTCAATTGTTAGGGGATTTCGGTGAATCAAACAGTCGAGATGAAGCCCTTATGTCGACTGTTGATGCAGGCCACTAACTGAAACAGTCGAGATTCTGTCCGCTGCTCTCGTTCAATCCAACCAACATGCTGAACGACAAAAAAACACCCCACAGAATGTCGAATGAATCGCTTCATATCGGCATTTTTGTGGGGTGTTGCCTCATACTAGTATGGAGACGACGGGAGTCGAACCCGTGTCCAAGCATATCGGCACTTCCAAGTCTACGCTCATAGTTAAACTATTGGATTTCGCCTTGAACTAGCCGTTTAACAGGCATTATTGTCGGCTAATCTGATTGATCTCTTCTGATTCCTCCAGATGGAAGGTCACAGCGTATCCCACATCATTGAGACCCTGATCTGAGTACATGGGCGATACCAGGAGGATCTTAGCTAGCTACAATTAAGCAGCGAAAGCTAAAGTGTTGTTTTGTGTTTTGTCAGTTGTATTTAACTGTAACGTTTTAGCGTAGACGTAACCTACGGAGCGCATCAAAAGCTCGACCTATACCTGTCGAATCCGTAACGTCCCCGTAATGGGAATGCACAGAGTTATCTTGCATTTCATATTATACGTCATCCTTACCAAAAAGCAAGTATTATGCACAAAATATTTTTGCAGCGTGCAGCAAATGGCTCAACTTTATCTTGAGAATACGAGTATAATATTAGATAGAAAGATTGTGTCCATAAATCAGAAAGGACTGGTAATGATGAATTTCGGCATGCGCCAACCGAACCTGAAACGCTCATTGAAGGCTCGTACAACCGGTAAGATGAAGCGGGCGATCAAGCGGAAAACCAATCCATTCTACGGCAAAAAAGGTATGGGCCGGATTCGCGATGCCAAAAGGACAGCCTACAACCGGATATATAAAAAAGCTACTTTCTCGATTGGGGATCTTTTCAAGAAAAGGAAATAAGCCAACAAACAATAGCGATGACCGCCTCCTCAGTTGGAGCGCGGTCATTTTTTACTGGAAATGCAGGATCAATCCACGCTCATCCGATATTCGTGCGGCGTCATACCATAGGCTTGCTTGAATTTCTGGTAGAAGAAAGTGACGTTCCTGTAACCGATCTGTTCGCTGATGCTTTCTATCGGGGTATCGGTATTCTTCAGCAGGATGCAGGCGTTGTTGAGGCGCAGTTCCTGGACCAGCGCGACATAGGATTTTCCGGTCTGGTTTTTGATGAAGCGGCTCAGGTAACTCGGATTGAACTTGAAGGTATCCGCAATCTGCTGCAGGCTGCAGTCCTGATAATTCTTTTCGATAAAGAGCAGGATGTCCCCGATGTAGGAATGATCGGCATTGCGGTGTTCGCTGGATTGTTTCTGCTGGAAAGCCTTCAGCAACTCGGAAAAGAGGATGATCATGTAGGCATCGGTTACATCTTTTGAATAGGATGACGGTTCATAGTAATTGACGAGCATCCCCTCGATGGCATCGATCAGAAATTCGCTGTTCGTTGTGTTGAAAAGAAGATAGCGGTCGTGTTTCTGTGTTTTGGAAAGCGCGTTGACCGCAAACTGGGTGATGATGCTGTTTGAGGCCAGCCGGCTCAGCATGTGGGTAGAGAAGTACTCCTTTCTCATCAAGAAGTTGATTAGAATATCATTTTCGCCCGTATCTAGGATCCGATGGCAAACGCCGGTGTCCAGGATGCAAAAATCCCCCTCCTTTAACGAAATTTCTGTCCCATCGATTATAATATCTATATTGCCTGAATAGACGTAGTTCATTTCGATGAAATCATGGACGTGCAGCGGGGTATAGGAAAAGCGCGCGTGCTTCAGGATCAGCAGTTGGCTGCCTTCGATAAAAGCGGCGCGTTCATTTTGTTTCTCTCTTGCGCTTTCCAGATGCTTTTCGAATGTATAGCGATAGACCCGTTCGCCATCATCGTTCAAATAGGAATCAAATTTTTCAACGAAATCGGACTGGGGTTCGCTTTTTTTCTGCAGCAAATGCGTCTCCGTTTTTGTATGGGTGAATAGTTTTTCGCGAATCTGTGCTTTATCCATGGAATCTCCTTCAGGTAAAAAATGGTCAATCATGTCGTAAGAATATGATATTAATAAATAACAGTCTATCCGTTAAGATGTATTTGTTAGCGATACCATAATGATAATCCGGATGTTAAATTTAGTCAATATGATTCGCCCGACATTGTTCTTTGCACAGAAGCATCAAATATAGGAGGAAAATTCATGAATACTGAAAAAATGTCCCTCAGCGACAAGATTCAAAACACAGTTGGACCTTTCGCCACCAAGGTGAACAACAACATTTACCTGACTTCCGTCAGGGACGCGATGTTGGCATACATGCCATTTACTTTTATCGCATCGATCTTTTTGATTATTGCCTTTTTCCCGATCACTCAGGTTACTGACTTTATAACGATGGTTTTAGGAACGGAAAATGCATTCGTTTGGCAGTCGAAATTATTGTACGTGAACAGTGCAACGCTGGCGGTAGGCGGCTTGATCGTCGTCATTTCCATGGCGAAATCGTTGGCGGATAAGCTGGAAACGAACGTGCTGCAGTGCATCATTACAGCAGTCGTCTCCTTCCTCTTGCTGACGCCGCTGGATAACATCGAAGGCGTCGATTTTCTGAATATCACGAAAATCAGCGCGCAATCGATGTTCCTGTCCATCTTGGTCGGCATGTTCAGCACCATCATCTACAAAAAAATCGAAGAGAGAGGAATCAAAATCAAACTGCCGGAATCTGTACCGCCTGCAGTAGCCGGGCCATTCGAATCGGTCATCCCTTCCTTCATCGTCGTGACCACATTCTTCATCATCCGCTTGGTCATCGAGTTGTTGCTGAAGAGTGACGCTTTGACATTGATCAACGGCACATTAGGCAAACCGTTGACTTACCTGGGCGGATCGATCGGCGGCTTGGTCGTCGTCAAGATTTTCGAACAATTCCTGTGGTTCTTCGGTTTGCACGGAGGCTCGATCATCCAAGCCGTAATGGATCCCATCCACCAAGTTCTGGAAGATCAAAACAAAGTTGCATCATTGGCAGGAGCAATCCCTCCGAACATCATCAGCATGAGCTTCCGCAATCATTTCGCATCGATCGGTGTCGTTGGTGCCGTCATCGCAATCCTGATCGTAGCGAAGAGCAGACAGTACAAAGAAGTCGGCAAAATCTCGAGTGTGCCTTACATGTTCAATATCGGCGAACCAGCGTTGTTCGGTATCCCGTTGATGCTGAATTTCCTGTACTTCATCCCGTTCATCTTCTCGAATGCCATTTCGACTATCGTCGCTTATGTCGTTTTCGCGTTAGGTTTAGTGCCGCTTCCGACAGGCTTGGCCCAGATTCCGTGGACAACGCCACCGATCATCAGCGGCTACTTCGTCACCGGCAGCATCAGAGGGTCACTCCTGCAGATTGCCCTGATCGCAATCACAACAGTCGTTTGGATTCCATTCGTTCGCATGGCCGACAAAGAACTGTACAAAGAGGAAAAAGAAACGGACAGCACGGGTTCGGATTCGGCTGTCCAGGAAGCAGAAGGAATCCGTTAATGACAGCAACGGATCCACTTACGATAAACGGAAGGGTCCAACCTTTGAGCGCCAGTCTGGGTCAGGCCAGCTGGATTACGCGGTTGGACAATCCGCTTGAAAAAGAAGCAGAATTTCTGAATGAAAGGCCCAACATCATTCTTGAAAAGACGTTCGACATCCCCGATGAAATCACAGAAGCTCTGATTGCTATCTGCGGCCTGGGTTATTACACCTTGTACGTCAACGGGCAGCGAATCGAGGATTCCTACTTGAACAACGATGTGACGGATTACGATAAAACGGTCTATTACGACACCTACGACATCAGAAATTATTTGAAACAGGGAAAAAACAAGCTGTCGGTGGAACTGGCGAACGGTTGGTACAATGCGGCACCCATCGCCATTTTGGGGAAATACAATGTGCGCAAGCAGCTCGCTGTCGGAAAACCTTGCCTGATTTGTGAATTGACGATCACGACTGCTACGGGTGAAAAGATTGTGATCGAATCTAATTCAAGCTGGGAAAGCAAACAAGGCAACTATCTGTTCAATAATCTGTACATCGGCGAAGTGGTGACGGATGACATCCCGCTGGCAACCACTCGACAGAAGACTGTAAAAATCGCTGGACCGGGCGGCTGGTTGACCCCCAGTTTCATCCCCAAAATCAAGCGGCAGAGGCATTACCTTCCTGCCCTGGTCGCGAATCATTCTGCAAATGAAGGCATCCTGATCGATTTCGGGACGATCCTGTCAGGGCATTTCCTTTGCGACATCGCCGCAGATTTTCTGGGCCAGGTCACTTTCCTGTACGCTGAGGGACTGAATGCTGATGGCACCCTTAGTTTCGATTCCAGCATCAGCGGAACTTATGGGGTGACGGATGAAGAGCATGGCAGAAACGCGGGTGATCCGATTATCCAGAAGGATGTCATCAAAAAAAACAAACAAGAGATTTTCCGTTTCGAAAATCAGCACTGTTATCACTCCTTCCGCTATGTGTTGGTGGAGTCAGATGATGCTAGTGAAGTTAAATGGGAGCGGCTGTTGTCGAACATCCAGGCTTACAGCATCTACACGGACCTGGCTTCTGTTAGCCGGTTCGAATCGTCTTCAGAAGAGTTGAACAGGTTGTGGGATGCAGCCCGGAATACCCGCTTGAACAATATCCATTCCTACTTCGAAGACTGCACAAGGGAACGTTTCGGCTACGGCGGGGATATCGTCGCTTTGGTGGATTCCCATCTCTACAGCCACGATGTGCACAATCTGCTGAAGAAAGTCTTTATGGATTTCGCTAACGATCAGACACCGGAAGGCGGGATTCCGCAGACAGCCCCTTATGTCGGCATCATGACGAACGGGACTTCCAACGGGGCGGGTTCCTTGGGCTGGCAACTGGTTTTCCCGGTGCTTGCTGAAAAAATTGAGCAGTATTACCAAGATAAGGCATTTGTGCAAGCGCAGTTGCCATCATTGGTGAAACACTTGGATTATCTCTTGGCATTTGACTTTGACTATATTCGTTTCTGTTGCCTCGGAGACTGGGGATCAGTCGATGCCAGCATCCAGAATAAGCGCATCGTCTCGCCCGATCAGGAGTTCTGCTCGGCCAGCATGTATCTGATCCTTTTGGAGGAATACAAAGCGTTGTTTGCTGCGCACGATGTTCCTGAAACGATGATGGAAACCTTGGAATTGCGCATCGTAGAAGCTAGAAGTGCAATCATCGATCTGTTCCGCAATGAGGACGGCAGTTTTGCCTCGGGAACGCAATCGAGTGCTATTTTCGCCTTGAAGGCGTGTCTGTTCCGGAATGGCGAGGAGCAACGTGCCCTTGAAGCAAAACTGGTCCAACGCATCCGCGATGATGCCGGCATTTTTCGCTTCGGCATTTTCGGAATGTCGTGGGCATACACCATCTTATCCGAGCTAGGCGAAGATGATTTGATCTATAATTGGCTGTCCCGCCGCCAGGAACCGAATTATCTGAGCATGCTGGAGAACGGCAACCAGACCTTGAGTGAATATTTTCCGCTGCATAACGGTACGAATGAGGTGCAAGGCTCACTGAACCATGCAATGTATTCTTCGTACACGGTCTGGATGATGGAAAAGCTGATCGGCATTACCATCAAAAAGGATCACAGCGTTCAACTGGATCCTTATTTCGCAACGGATCTGACAGAAGTGAATGGTTCGCTCCTTACCACGCAAGGGGAAATTGAAGTACAGTGGGAACGGACCGATGCCAACATTCTAATGTACAGCGTGACGTTTCCGGAAATGTTGGACTATGAGTTGCGATTAGAGGATACCTATCAAATCATCAATACGGATATAACTGATTCTGGAGACGATCGCCAAACAATCAGGCTGACGCTCCAGACAGCTGATCCAATCGAAGCCATAAGACGGGGAAATGTTTGAACAACCATTTCAATATAATGGAGGCAAAAAGATGAACATAAAAAAATTCGGCCAAGCGGCCATGCTGCTGACGCTGCTGAACCTTGGGGCCTGCGCGGCTCCTTCAGAAACGGCGGAATCGGCCGCGATTACGGCTGATTCGGGCATTACTTTGGAAGAATCAGCAATGGATGAAGCTTCGCAACTGCATTACTTTGCCTATGATGCCATGAAGGACGGGTTCGTAAGTTCCCGCTCGGATGTACTGACGCCGACCTTCTATATCTACGCAGGCCAAAAGACCGAGGAGGAAGCGGACGAACTGTTGGCCGAAATCGGACTGTTGCCGGATGTCCGGGAATGGGCAGGGCAAGCCTACGTAATCAATCCCCTGAATGAGGGTGGTTATCAAGCGGAGGATGCGGAAGCCTTCATCAAACTGTTGGCGAAAGCACCCGTGAAGAATGTAAAAGTGATCGCGCTGGATGAAGGTGCAACCTTCGCCAACAACTTTCTGGCGCAGAAAAGCTATCCGATCGCAGGGATGATGTTGTACGGTGGGGATGTCGATGCGAGCAGATCCTTGACGACACCTGTGCCTGTATACCTCAGCAATGCCGGCGAAGCTGTAACGGATTTCTACATCTCAACCAATGCAGCCGAAGAGCAGCTGGAAGAGGAGGGTCTGGCCGTTTACCGAAATAAGGAAAATGAGTTCCGGCAAGTCGTCGTGAACCCGGAAGAAGAAACCGTGCAGGAAGCGTATGCCAATGCTTGGGAACATGTCTTCTCGAAAAATTACCGCATGCATAACGAATCGACGGAATTTTACATGGCTGACGTCAGCAAATTCACGGAGCCTTACCCGCTTATTGGGGTTCCCAATTTTGAGGAATTGGGCATCACCTACAACCAGATGGTCGCTGAACCCGTCAATGGTAAAGGGGAGTATTCCTGGTATGAATACATCCCTGAAGCGACAATGGAACAGGATGAAAAAACCGTGCCGTTGATTGTGACGCTCCACGGCTTTGCGAACGATCCGCGACTGCAGGGAGACACAAGCGGTTGGACCGAGTTGGCGGCTGAAGAAAATCTGATCGTCGTTTCCCCTGAATGGCAAGACAAAGAAGTGAATTTCGGTGGCATCGAAGGATTGGGTGAGGAAGGCGTCCTGAATCTGATCGAGGATCTGAAAGCAAAATATCCGCAGATCGACCCTTCACGGATCTATCTGACCGGCTTGTCGGCAGGCGGATCAAAAGCTACCTTGATGGGCGTCAAATATCCCGGCATTTTCGCGGCAGTCGCTGCCGTTTCCTCACCAGGTGTCGACAAACAGGAACTCACAGCAATCGCGGGAACCTATGCAGGTCCCGAAGTTCCTTATCTCTACATCTGCGGCGATCACGATAATTTCCAGATGATCCCTGTGGACGGTTCCGGGCAATTCGGCACACCGGGTATTTTCCAAAATGATCCGAATGTCGACATGTTCCCGTTCATCCAGGCTTACCAAAAAATCAACCAGCTTGAGGCAGCTCCGCAGTACGACATGTCGTTGAACGAATTCTACGGTGTGGGGTTGGATAATCAGGAATGGACGACACTCGGCGAAAAACAGATGCTGACAGGTACGGTGTCGAATCAGAACGGCATCGTGATGAAGTTGGCGGCTGTAAAAGACCTGGCGCACTGGAACTACAAACCGGAAGCCGCATTCATTTGGGACTTCTTCGAGGATTATCAGAGAAATACCGAGAACGGCGAACTGATAATCAATAGTTCTGAAGAATGACCGGACGTAACCGCATCAGCGCTGATATAAATTGAGAACAAATGGGGAAACCTTTGAAGGCAGAGCTGGAAATCCACTTCCTTCAAGGGCTTTTCCCATATTTGAATAACAATTTTTGAATATATTGCTGCTTCAGACAGAAAATTCTGTATATATTTTGAAATTAAGGGTATAATGAAAGCGTTACCTGAACAATGCGGAAGAAACATTTCCTTATACGATCGATCAGGCTAACCACGACATAGGAGGCGGTTGCGATGACAATGAAGAAATTCCAAGTGGAGCTACCCGAAGACATGCTTGAAAAAATGAGAAAAGGGTATGCCGCTAAAAGAAAACAAGGCGGATACGAAGTTAAAAATATCAGCGATGAAGAGCTGGCTGAATATTTCATGAGTATGGGCTTAAATTATGTCGACAGAAAAATATCCGAAATTCTTGATAAAGAGAAAAAATAAAGAAAAAGAGAAGCAATCCCGCAAAGATTGTTTCTCTTTTGTTTGAAAATAAATAGCTGAAAAATGCGCAAAAAGTCACTCCCATGCTATAATTTAAGTGGAAAAAATTTTTTTAGTTTGCTCTAGCCTGTTGCCGCAGTCCTAGAGCTTTTTTTGCGTCGTAATGCTCGCCTGTGCTTAAGATTTTATAGATTATTCTAATCATTTTATGTGCACAGGCGATGATTGCCTTCATCTTCGAACTTCTACCAGAAATACGAGCGTATAGATTATGGAACGCTTCATCTTTTGATCTCCCCGCAGTGCCTCCGGCCTGGAAGAGGCTGGATTTTAAATATTTATTTCCTTGTGTTGTATGGGAAGATTTTTTTATTCCAGCACTCTCGTAAGATCCTGGGCATACTCCCGCCCACGATGCTAAGTTTCCTTGTGATTGGAAGGCCTCTACATTTGGGCCAATTTCACTCAAAATCACGCAGGCAACAATAGCACTGACTCCGGGAAGTTCAATAAGGAGACTATACACTCGCTCAAATCTCTCTAAAACATATTGCTTGATAACAACCGTGATTTCCTCTACTTGATTTACCAAATGACGGTAATGTTCCAAGGATTGTCCCAGTAGGAATCGATCCTCAATGGACAATTTACCGTCCATCGCTTCAACTAGCTGATCCACAGTAGCTTTGACTCTCCCTTGAATTTTGGGAAGAACCGTTTCTTCTGTAATGACTTCCCCGTTAATGAACATCTCCAATAAGGCCATTCCAGTAAGACCATAGATATCCGAAAGATAGCTCGTTAGCTTAATGTTGGCCCATTGTAAAATATTATGAATTTCATTTTTACATTGGGTGATCCGTTCAGTATAGGATTTGCGGCGTCTTGTCAGAAGCCGCAATTGTTGAACTTCCTCGCAAGGAATGTAGGATGGCTGAATCAGACCACATCTACCAAGTTGGGCAATCCATTCCGCATCGTTCATATCCGTTTTCCTGCCAGGAAGATTTTTAATGTGTTGCGGATTCGCCAGAATCAATGTCAGATTGCTGTCATAAAAAATATTAAATATTGGAATCCAATATTGCCCAGTACTTTCAAAAAAAACGTGCGTTACGTTCTGAGATTGAATCCATGTCAATGCTTCTCGGAGTTTCTTTGTTGTTGTACCAAAGGTACGATGCTGTTTTTTTGGTTTGTTCGTGTCTAATGGGCCATCAAGGATACAACAGACAATGGACTTTTGATGCACATCGATTCCACAACAGGTTTCAACCATAACTTCCATGGAAATCCCTCCTATAAAAAAATGAGAAGATAACGGATTTCATCGAAATAGATCTGTAATTTTGTTTCCATACTCATAGGTATATTCGGTTTTTCTCAACAAGATGAAATCATTCAGTTTTTTATACGGGTTCGGCAAAACACCGTTAAGAGCTTGAATTTGTGTTACCTTCAACTAAATTATAAGGGGCCGTTTGTTTTCCGTCATGGATTTGTTCGCGCAGCGAACTTGGAGTTTTTTATGTTATTTTTATCATTTTCCGCCAGAAGACTCCCACCTCTAAGCATAAGCATAGGTGGGAGTAGTTCAAGTCATGGCCTAAGATTAGAGAATGTAGGGCTTGCACAATCCAAAAATCCATGGTACAATGACTTTAACATTTTGTGAAGCGCAGAAAAGAATTGTTTCAAAACATTCCGATTCGTAACGTTAGCAACAATGTATCATAAAGTGCAAGACGCACGAGGAGGATTTTCAATTATGGAACAAGGTACAGTAAAATGGTTTAACGCAGAAAAAGGTTTTGGTTTCATCGAACGCGAAAACGGAGACGATGTATTCGTACATTTCTCAGCTATCCAATCTGAAGGTTTCAAATCTTTAGAAGAAGGACAAGCAGTAACTTTCGACGTAGAAGAAGGTAACCGTGGACCTCAAGCAACTAACGTTGTTAAAGCTTAATTCAAATTAAACTTATAGGAACCTGATCTTTGGATCAGGTTCTTTTTTTCGATCTATTTTAAGCCGAATTGCCAGTGAAATCAACGCAATCTAGCGTATCGGCTGCTGCTTTTCTTTCGTAAAGCAGGCGCATTTGCGATTTAATGTCCAAATTGATTTGCATTATTGAATAAAGCATGATACAATGAATTTAACATTTTGTTGGGTTAGAGAAACGAATTGCATTACGAAAATTCCGATCCGTAGCGTTAGCAACAATGTATGATATATGTGCAATAGCACGAGGAGGATTTTCAATTATGGAACAAGGTACAGTAAAATGGTTTAACGCAGACAAAGGTTTTGGCTTCATCGAACGCGAAAGCGGAGACGATGTATTCGTACATTTCTCAGCTATCCAATCTGAAGGATTCAAATCTTTAGAAGAAGGACAAGCAGTAACTTTCAGCGTAGAAGAAGGTAACCGTGGACCTCAAGCAACAAACGTAAACAAAGCTTAATTCAAAATTAAACTTATAGGAACCTGGTCTTCGGATCAGGTTCTTTTTTCGGCATCAAGTGGATTAAGTTTGGAAGGAAACCAGGCGCTTCTCCGGTTGGGGAGCTTTCGCCGGAGTGGGAACAGAAATCGAGTAACTTTTCTCCGGCTAAGCTTCGTTGGCCGGAAATGCGAATGCATTCAATCAATTTTTCTCCGATGAAACGCTTCTTCACCGGAGAAACGCATAAAAATAGCAAAGCCTCAGGAACCCGATGTAAAATCAGGCTTCCTGAGGCTTTATTTTGTTGGATCAGTATTTCTTCTTCGGATGGCGGTCGACGACTCCCGGATATTTTGCCAGGATCGCTTCGCCTGCCGGAGTGATTCGGTATCCCCTCAGGCTGAACTGGGAGGCGAGCTGTTCTTCGCTCAATTCCTGTTTCGCAAGCTCCATCAATTCCGGCTTCTTCATCTTGGAATATCCGGCTACTTCGTAATGTTTCAGGATCGCTTTCAGGCTGGCGGCGTTCAGGTGATCCAGCGAATCGGTCGCCGACAGTTCCGCTGCATAGCCTTTTTCGATCACCTCATCCAACGCTTGAGGGCCATTGATGCCGTAGTTGTATTCGAAATATTTAGGATAGACGCTCTCGTTCGTGAACGTACCGAATTGGATGCGCCATAACAGGATCAGATGCCCAGGCAGGATATCCTCCTCGAAACGGATCATGTTGCGCTTGGGCACGAGCTGTTCCGACCCGATCCGGACGGCGTTCAGCCAGCCCTCCTTATCGCGCTTTTCGGAAATGTAGGGCACTTCCTCATAATCTTGATAAAGCGCGAAAATGTCCTGCACCGCTTGATCCTGCAAGTCCAAATTGCTGTTTTGTTTATTTATATTGTTGGTATTCATGCGAATCCTCCTGTCCTTTCCTAATGATTAGGCCTCAAAATCAAAGGGGTAGCCCCTTCCTTTTTCGAGTGCCCTTCGGTAAACTTCACCAGCTATCGCAACATCCATCGCTCCCGTGCCGATCGGGATACAGAGGGTGATGTCCTGCGAAAGGTCGCCGGCATCTCTCCTTCCGATCGCCAATTCGCCTAACGTCGCAAAAACATCTTTTTCGGACAGTTTCCCTTCACCCGTCAGTTTCTTCAAAGCGCCGCGATGGAGAGCCTGCTCCACATGATCGACGATGATTTTGTCCGCTTTCAGAATGAGTTCATCCTCGATTTCCTGGAAAGATCCCAACGGAAAAATGATGGTGCCTTTTTTGATCCATTCCGCTTTGATGAGTGGAGTCTGCGCTGGGGTGACGGTGATGAGGACCTCGGCCTGACTGGCTTCCCGGGGATCATCAACGATGCGGATGTCGCCTTTGACGAATTCCTGTATTTTTTCGGCAAATGTCTCCGCCGTGCTGCGTCTGTGGTTCCAGACGATCAATTCGGTGATGTCGAACAGATCCGCGATTGCCCGGATATTGGTGCTGGCTTGCATCCCGGCTCCGTAAATGCCGATTGTGACGGTCGGCTTCTTGAGCAAATAGCGCAATGCGTTTGCGGTCTGGGCCCCGGTGCGCATATTGGTGATATAAGCGCCTTCAAGCGCGGCGGTGAAAGTGCCCAGATGCGGATTGATCAACAAAATCATTCCCGTGATATAAGGCAGTCCGGCAGCTTTGCGCTCGCCTAAAAATCCCCCGACCCATTTCAGACCGGCGATATCCTGCGAGCCGATGTAGGCCGGCATTGCGTTCATGAACCCTTCGTACGGCGGGTAACCGCCAGTTTCACCCAGATCCAGTGTCAATTTTGTCGGGTTGATGACCGTGCCGTCACCGAGTCCCTGGAATGTCTGGTGCACGAGGTTGTTGAAATCCGCAATATCCAATAATTCCTTGATGGTGCTCTGATTGATCAGAAGCGTATTGCGTTCTTCCATTGCCATTCTCCTTTAAACGAGATGTGTTCAAAAGAGTCCTTCCCTTTGAACAGTCACATAAAGTATAGCATTTTTCGGGGAATAACAAAAAATCAAGAGCAACCGAACATGTATAGGCTCCTGAAACGGTTGAATCAAATCATTGGAGAAGGTGATTTTGTTCCACTATAATGAAAGTGTGAGAAGGTTCAAACATAAGAGAGGCGATGATTTTTATGGTGAAAAAGATCGGATTCTTAGTGGGTAGCTTGCGCGAAGAGGCCTACAGCAAAAAAGTGGCCTTGGCATTTTCGGAATTGTTCCCGGAAGGGTATGAAACCGGAATGGTGGAAATTGGGCATTTGCCCTTATATAACCAGGATTTCGACGAGGTGGAGGGCATGCTTCCTGGATCGTACACATCGTTCCGTGAGGAAATCAAAGGCTATGATGCCTTTGTGCTGGTGACCCCTGAATACAATCGTTCCTACCCTGCGGCTTTGAAGAATGCCTTGGATGTCGGTTCGCGTCCGTATGGGGCCAATCTTTGGGACGGCAAACCGGTCGCGGTCATCAGCCAATCTCCGGGTGCTCTAGGGGCATTCGGTGCGAATCATCACTTAAGGCAAGTTCTTGTTTTTCTGAATATGGTGCCTTTGCAGCAGCCGGAAGCCTATATCGGAAATGTCCACAAGTTGTTGAACGAAGACGGTTCCGTTAAGGAAGAAAAGACAACAGAATATTTTCAATCGATTGTGGATGCTTTCGTCCAATTGATTGAAAGTACGGAACAGTCGAAACAATAAATGCTGGAAATACCCATTCTCACGAAAAAGTGTGACGATGGGGATTTTGTTTGTCTCGGTGCTTTTTTCCTCTGCTATAATGAAAGAAGACCTATACCACCCAGAAAAGGACAAACTTATGGACAAATATACAACGCAACCTTCTTTGTTGGACAGACTGAAAGCACATGCGGCTTCAAACAGCATTCCGATGCACATGCCGGGGCACAAGCGGAATACCGCGTTGCTCGGCACAGATCTCCCTTACAATATCGACATTACGGAAATAGACGGCTTCGACAATCTGCACGGCGCGAGCGGCATCCTCAAAGAATATATGGAAGAAATCGCAGACTTCTACGGCACCGAGCGCTCATTCTACCTCGTGAACGGCAGCACCTGCGGCATCTTGGCGGGAATCCGCGCCGCAACGAAACGCGGCGGTAAAATTGCAGTCGCACGGAATAGCCACAAGTCGGTCTATCATGCGGTCGAGCTTTTCGGATTGGAGGCCGTCTATCTGATGCCGGATATGGATGAAACATTCGGCATCCACGGCGGCATTTCGACTGCAAGCATCGCCACTACGCTCAAAATGCATCCGGATACACAACTGGTCGTTTTGACTTCGCCGACGTACGAGGGGGCAGTCAGCGATATAGCGGCAATTGCCGATATCTGTCATGCGCAAGGAATCCCGTTAATGGTCGATGAGGCGCACGGCTCGCATTTCAATTACTCGAAGCATTTCCCTACCAGCGCAACCGCACTCGGCGCCGACATCGTGATCCAGAGTCTGCACAAGACATTGCCTTCGTTGACGATGACGTCGCTTGCCCATCTGAACGGCAGCCTGATCAATCCGGAAGAAATGGCTCGGCAACTCGCCATCTTCGAAAGCAGCTCGCCGTCCTATGTGCTGATGGCTTCGATCGACCGTTGTTTCCGTTTGCTTAGGGATGAAGGAGAGCAGCTATTCGAAAACTACAATCAAAGGTTAGCCGGTTTCTCTGGAAAAATGGCACAACTCCAGCATCTCAAGGTGCTGTGCCACGGAAACGACGATCCGGCGGTGCACCCAACCTTTTTCGCCTTCGACAAAGGCAAAATCCTGATTTCTGCGCAGGGAACAGGCTTAAACGGACAGAAACTTATGGAAATGTTGCGCAGCGATCATCATATCGAAATGGAGATGGCTTATGGCGATCACGCATTGGCGATGACCAGCGTCTGCGATACGGAAGCCGCGATGGCTGCCTTGGCCGATGCGCTGTTGGCCATTGACGGCACGCTCGACTCTATGGCTGGAGAGCGCATCTCAAATGACGGAACCATAATTTTCAAATTACCCGAAAAGCAATCTGAAATCTGGAAAGCGCTGGAATCGGAAAAAGCAGAGTGTCCGTTGGAGCAAGCTGCAGGGCTAACGGTGGCCGAATACGTCTGGGCCTATCCGCCAGGCATCCCGTTGCTCGTGCCAGGAGAACGGATCAGCGCTGCGTTTATAAGCCAAGTCCATGCCTTATTGGAAAAGGGGACAAGAGTCTACAGCGATGCCGATGGTCTTCCGAAAAACATCCAAATTATACATCACGAACGACTTGTTCAGTAACTTACATTTTGATAGTTATTGGGTGGATCAGGATTTTTATAAAAACGGTCACTATGCTGATAGGTCGGTAGATTGACGGACTAACAATTTGTTGGTAAAATAATTCACAAAGGAAGCATTTTTCTGTCAAGCAATATGCTTCCTTAACCTATTTCAGAGGAGATGTCGTTATGAAAAGAATCGTAACATTAAGCACCCGCAACCTGAAGGATACTGCCAAACACGGCGGCTGCGGCGCATGCCAAACATCTTGCCAATCCGCATGCAAAACTTCTTGCGGAATCGCCAACCAAAGCTGTGTGAACCCTAGACAAGCAGCGAAGTAAAAAAAGTCCGCCTGACTGATTCCGGTTGGGCGGCAATTTTATGGACAAAAAGGAGTTTGAAACCGAAATGATTCATCAATATAAACTGAACGGATACAATATCGTAATGGATACCTACAGCGGTGCTGTGCATGTCGTGGACGACCTTGCCTTCGACATCATCGCGTTGTACGAAGAAACACCGGTCGAAGAGATCGTCACAATGATGCTGGAACAATATGCGAACGACCCTGAAATCAACGAAACGGAAATCCGCGATACGCTGTCGGATGTCGAAGAATTGAAGGCCAATGGCGAACTGTTTACGGAAGACTTGTACCAAGATCTTTCCGTCGACTTGAAGAACCGCCAAACATTCGTGAAGGCTCTATGCCTGAACGTGGCGCATACTTGTAACCTGACTTGCGATTATTGTTTCGCCAGCCAAGGCAAGTACAATGGCGACAGAGCGATCATGAAATTCGAAGTCGGTAAGCAAGCGATCGACTTCCTGCTTGAGAACTCCGGCCACCACCGCAATCTGGACGTCGACTTCTTCGGCGGCGAGCCGTTGATGGCTTGGCGCGTCGTGAAGCAGATCGTCGAGTACGCACGCAGCAAGGAAGAGGAGTCCAACAAGATTTTCCGCTTCACTTTCACAACAAACGGCATGCTTTTGAACGATGAAATCAATGAATACCTGAACAAAGAAATGTACAACGTCGTTTTGAGCTTGGACGGCCGCAAGGAAGTCCATGACCGTCTGCGCCGCACGGTCAACGGAAAAGGCAGCTATGACTATATTTTGCCGAAATTCCAAAAATTCGTGGAAGGGCGCGGTGACAAGGAATACTATGTCCGCGGCACCTACACAGGCAATAATGTCGATTTCACAAACGATATTTTCCACGTCGCTAATCTCGGATTCGACAAACTGTCGATGGAACCGGTCATCTGCGATCCTTCCGAACCTTATGCTTTGACGGAGAAAGATCTTCCGGCATTGTACAGACAGTACGAAATCTTGGCGGAGGAAATGCTGAAGCGCGGCGAAGAGGGCAACGACTTCACTTTCTACCACTACATGCTGGACCTTTCCGAAGGCCCGTGCATCCAGAAACGCATCTCTGGCTGCGGATCAGGAACGGAATACATGGCTGTCACGCCTTGGGGTGAAATATTCCCTTGCCACCAGTTCGTGGGTGATGAAGAATTCAGCATGGGCAATATCTGGGATGGCATCACAAAACCGGAACTGCAAAGTCAATTCAAGGAAGTCAACTGCTATTCCAAACCGGAATGCCAGGATTGCTGGGCGAAATTGTACTGCAGCGGTGGCTGCCCTGCGAACTCGCTGCATGCGACCGGTTCGCTGAAAGGCAATTATGAATTCAGCTGCGACCTGTTCCGCAAACGCGTGGAATGCTCGATGATGGTGAAAGTCGCGGAACAAATCCGCGAGATGGAAGCCGAAGCGATGGCTGCTGAGTAAGCATTCAACGACATAAAAGACATAAAATGAGAGAAGTGCGCGCCGGAATGTTTCCGGCGGGCGCTTCTTTTTTTTATATTGTAGGAAAGTATAAAATTTTTCAGCTGTGGAATGTGGTGATAGCACATGTTCCACAGTTTTTGTTTTGGTTTCACAGTGGTAAAATAGAGGTATGAATCAGAATATTCTCCATACCATTTTCTTTGATAAGAATAACCATTGGGACCAGTTCTCTAAAAGATTCAAACTCAAGATAAGACCTGTGGTCTTTAAAGAGGTTGAAAAATTTAGATACTGTGGGGATATTTCGAAAGGCTTTCGGTTATATGTTTGTGAAGGTTGCCATGCGGTAAAAAAAGTTCCGATTCGGTGTAAAGGCAAATTTTGCCCGACATGTTCTGTCGGTGAAAGTGAGCGGTGGAGTGAAATTGTGTCTCAGGATATGTTCCACACCACCCACAGACATATTGTTTTTACCATCGATGAAGGCCTGAGGACCATCTTTTTAAAGTATCATCGGGAAATACTTTTGAAAGGACTAATGGATGACGCTGCGCAAGTGATTTTGGATTATTTCAAGAAACATAAAATTCGGCCTGGTATCATTTTGGCTCTGCACACTTTTGGCTCGAAACTCGAGTTTAACCCCCATGTGCATATGATCGTAACGATGGGTGGCTTGACAGAAGGTGGCGAGTGGAAAGATTACGATTATATCCCATACAAAATGTTGCGGGTAAACTGGCAGAATGCAGTGTTAAAGCTGATTCGACGCGTGCTTTCTCCGGAGGAGAAAAAGGAAGTACAGCCACAGCTTCAGAGAGCCTATACAAGAAATGCTGAAGGTTTTTACGTGAACGCTCCGAAGAGAAGCCGAACGAATGTCAAAAAGATTCTGCAGTATATTAGCCGCTACATGAAACGCGGGCCGATTGCGTTGAACCGTATTATCATGTACGACGGTGATATTGTGATGTTTCGTTATCATGATAAACGGACAAATACAGAAGAAACAGAGATTATGCTTGCGAAAGAGTTTATTGCAGCTTTAATAAGACACATCCCCGATAAAAACTTTAAAACAATCCGTAGATATGGGTTATACAGCAGGAGAATCAAGAAGGTTGTGAAAGAAGTCGTCAAGGAGATCCAGTCCAAGATCAAGCGACTATTGTTAAACGTTTCGACTGCTTTAAAACCCATGAAATGGGCAGACAGAATTACCGAATGTTTTGGAGAGAATCCTTTAAAATGTTCCAGTTGCGGAAACCTCTTTGTTTTCCGTGGGATTGCTGTGTCCAAAAAAGGAAAGCTAAGAATCCAATATGCGAACGATGCAGCGGCGAGGAGATATCTGCGAGAGGAGATTAGAAACATTGAGTCAGAAGAATTCAAAATTAACCAAAAACAAGCTAAAGAAAAAATATTTGAAGCAAATCGCTTCGACTGGGAAAAACAGCGTCAATTATATATGTCTTCAATGCGGAATCAATGAAGCCATTCCGAAGGAAGTGGTGGATGAATTCGATCAGATGGACGAAGGGGATCTGTTGGATGCTCCCCGCTTCACTTGTGAGAATTGCGGTGGTGAAATGTATCCTGAGTACTATAAAAGTACCCACGGTTTGGAGTACAAGCTCTCAGATTATCAAAAAAAATAATACAACTACACAAAAAAAGGCATCGGGGTGGTTTTCCCCGATGCTTTTCTTATGGTGGAGGCCGGGGCGGCTGTATCTCCGGTGAAGGAGGCGTTGGCCGGAGGAACTATCGAGAATTTAGACTTCTACTCCGGCGAGGCCGGCTCTCACCGGAGGAAAAAGCAAAAAAGCAAAAAATGCGAAAAGCGCAGGCCGGATCTCCGGCCAAATAGCACCAAAAAAACCGCACAATTGCCCGATTGTGCGGTTAAACATTTTTTCGCTTATTTCGCGTTCAGATCTTCCAAAAACGCAACAATCCGTCGGCAGCCTTCGATGACATTCTCGTCGCTGGCGGCATAGCTCATGCGGAAATAGCCGACGCCGGATTCGCCGAAAGCCGATCCAGGGATGACGCCGACGCCGGCTTTGCGCGCGAGGTCGATGCAGAAGTTCCAATCATCGTCGCCGTACTGTTCCGGAATGCGCGGGAACAGGTAGAAAGCGCCGTCCGGATTGTTCATCTTCAGACCGGCTGCCGTCAGACCTTCCAACAGGATGTCCCGGCGTTTGCGGTAGGCAGCTTTCATTGTTGCCGTCACTTCATCGCCGTCGCGGAAGGCAACCCCAGCCGCCATTTGTGCAGGCGTGGAGCCGCAAGTGACCAGGCTTTGGTGGTATTTCAAAATTTCACGGATCAGGTCCGGCTGGGCAGCCACAAAACCGACGCGCCAGCCGGTCATCGCATAGCTTTTTGAAGTGCCGTTGATGACGACGGACTGATCAGGGATGTACTTGGCGATGGATGTATGGCTGCCGTCGTAGGTCAGTTCGCTGTAGATCTCGTCGCTGAGGACGAAGACGTCGTATTTCTTGATGACCGCAGCCAAAGCTTCGACTTCTTCTTTTGTATAAGTGGCGCCGGTCGGGTTGTTCGGATAGGTGAGCACAATCATTTTCGTTTCCGGATTTGCTTCCAGCGTTGCCGTCAGGTCTTCCGGTGTGATCAGGAAGCCGGTATCCGAAGTGTCGATTTTGACGCTGTGTCCGCCCGCCAAATGCGTAACGTATTCATACTGCGGGAAAGCCGGCGATTGGATGATCACTTTGTCGCCCGGGTTCATCAGCGCGAACATCGAGGCGGTGATCGCTTCCGTCGCGCCGACAGTCAGGATGATGTCGGTCTCCGCGTTGTAATGCAGCCCGTATTTTCGCTCCATGAATTTCGCGATTTCCTTGCGCGTCTCGAGGACGCCGGCGGAAGGGGCGTAGTGCGTTTGGTTCTGGTTCAGAGCCTCAGTGGCCGCCGCCTTGATGAAATCCGGCGTATCGAAATCAGGCTCCCCCATCGTGAAGCGGATCAGGTCCTTCACATCACTGATAGCGGCGTCGAAGTTACGGATGGGCGATCCTTTCAGTTGCTTGACAAAGCGGTTCGTTTCTCTGCTCATAATTTATTGTCTCCTCCGGATGAAATATCCTTGATCTAATGTATAGTCGAACTTGCGCCAACCGATTGCTGGCGTCCAATCTCATGAAAATAACATAACACGATTGCAGGCGTATTTCTATGCAAAGTTGCCTACCCTTCGATGAAAATTAGAAATCCGCAAATTTGATGAGCGTTTTCACATTTGATCGGCCGAATCCTCCCGGTACTTTCCGATCCGGAAAACAGCCTACACCTTGGTGCGCAACTCCGAAACACTTACAGACCAAGTGGAATTAAGCTTCTGCCCCGGAGCGGTTGACAGGCCTGCCGGATAAGTGTACGATTAGAAAAATGAATGAATCGCCAAGCAAAAAGAGGTCGCGACTGGTCAAGAGTACCGCAAGGGAAAGGGACGGCCGCCGAAGCATGCAGATGCTGGACCCAGGTTGAACAAATGTGGGGCTGTTCCATTGTCGTTGCCCGATGATAGTGGATTGCGCTTTAGCTTGGTTGGGCGAATGCAGGTCTCCGTAGCCGTAAGCACTCGCTTACCGCTATTTTTTTTGCATTTCAGGAACGAACGGTCGTCCACCGCATAGGGCAAATACAGGCTGGCATGCTATAATGGGCATGTTGGAACAGAAAAAAGGATCGGGAGGAAACATCAAATGAGCGAACTATTATTGACAGATGCTTATGAAATCGCAGCTTACATCAAAGCTGCAGAAAAGCAAACACCCATAAAACTTTACATCAAAGGGGATTTCGAGAATCCTGCCTACGAAGGCTTGAAGTTCTTCGGAAGCGGAGACAGTTACACAGTCTTCGGGGATGCTTCAGTGATCTATCCTTTCTTGGAAGCAAACAAAGACAAAATCAAGGATCAAGTCATGGAATACGACAGACGCAATTCCGCGATTCCTTTGTTGGACACTACCAAAATCGATGCGCGCATCGAGCCTGGTTCATTCATCCGTGATCACGTAACGATCGGCAAGAGCGCCGTCATCATGATGGGTGCGGTCATCAATATCGGCGCCGTCATCGGTGAAGGCACAATGATCGACATGGGCGCGGTGGTCGGTGCACGCGGCACCATCGGCAAAAACTGCCACATCGGCGCAGGCGCAGTGGTTGCAGGCGTTCTTGAGCCGCCATCGAAATCACCGGTCATCATCGAAGACGGTGTTTTGGTCGGCGCGAACGCTGTCATCATCGAAGGCGTGCACATCGGCGAAGGTGCTGTTGTCGCAGCTGGAGCGATCGTATTGGAAGACGTACCGGCTAACGCGGTAGTTGCGGGATCCCCTGCAAAAATCGTGAAGATGAAGGACGAACAAACAAGCGAAAAAACCCAATTGTTGTCTGATTTGAGAGACTAATAAATACACGCGGAGGGACCAGGTGAACAGCATGCAGATTGCAGAATTATACGATATGGTGAAAACGATCCGAAGGGAGCTCCATCAGATTCCGGAAATCGGCTTCGATCTGCCGTTGACTTCCGAATACGTGCGCCAAAAACTGGTGTCGTTCGGCTATAAACCGATCAGCACCGCCGAAACCGGCTGGGTAGCCGTCCTGAAGGGCAAGTCCCCGGAAGCGGTCGCCTTCCGTGCGGACATGGACGCGCTGGAGGTAACCGAGGAAACAGGGGCGGACTTTGCTTCCATTCACCCGGGCAAAATGCATGCGTGCGGTCACGACGGGCATATGGCCTTGTTGTTGGGTTTCGCGAAATACCTGAAGTCCCTGCCGGTTTTGGAAAAGTCTGTCGTTCTGGTCTTCCAGCCGGCTGAAGAAGGACCGGGCGGCGCGAAATGGATCATGGATTCCGGCATCCTGCAGGAGCTGCAGGTCGAAAAGATCTACGGCTACCACCTGTATCCGAGCCTTCCCGAAGGCATCCTCGGCTTGGCCAAGGGACCCTTGATGGCGCGCAACGGCGAATTCGACATCACGCTTGAAGGCGTCAGTTCGCATGCCGGACAGCCGCACTTCGGCAAGGATGCCTTGATCGCCGCTGCGCAGATTCTTCTTTCGGTCCAGAACATCTTGGCCCGCAATCTCGATCCGTTGCAGCCAGCGGTCGTGAACATCGGCACCCTGCATGCCGGAGAAGCCCGCAATATCGTTGCCGGAAAAGCCGAGTTGACAGGGACAATCCGGAGCTACGACAAGGCGGTCTATGCATCCATCAAGGAACGACTCGCTGACATCTGCGCCGGCATCGAGCGGTTGAGCGGTGTCATCAGCAGGTTGGATATCCGCGATTTCTATCCGGAAGTCACAAATGATGCGGAGATGATCGGCACCTTGATGGATGCCTTGCCGGCCGATGCCTACGAAGTCGTCAAACCATTGATGCTTGCTGAGGACTTCGCTTTCTACCAGGAGAGCATCCGCGGCGCCTTCATCCTGCTGGGTACCGGCCGTCCCGACATGGGCTGGACGCACCCGCTCCACAGCAGCCGTTTCAACTTCGACGAGAAGGTGCTGCTGAAAGGAATCGAATGCTACGACCTGATCCTGGAAAAGGAAGGGCTGAAGCGCTAGAAGAATCAGAATGATTATACAGAAAGGCACTCTTAACCGGGTGCCTTTTTGGTTTGGGGCACATAACGATTGGCGTCCTCCGGTGAGTGGTGCTTCGCCGGAGGACAGGACCGCATTTGGATGGTCTCCTCCGACAAGCAGAAGCCTCATCGGAGGAGCGCCCATCTATTACCGGTCTCCTCCGGCGAACGAACCCTCGCCGGAGCTTAGGGCCAGTTTGCATTAATCTTCTCCGGCAGCTGCTTTTTGCCAAATTTGATTGAAGCGGGCAAACTGAATCAGCTACCGCAATATTGCGTCGCATCCAATAAAATTGTAAAGGTTCGATTAAGTTGATGGATAGGAAAAGCATTTTCCCGGCAAAAAAGGTACAATGGAATCACATATTGGAAGAAAGAAGGGAAATTATGCATAAAAAAAGATTATCCGCATTTCTTTTAGGGTCCACAGCCTGGCTGCTTGTCGCATGCCAGAGCCCGGCAACAGATACGACAGCTACCGAGGCGGCGACCAGCACTTCGCAAGTACAATCAGAGACGCAGGCGGCCAGTCAAGCTGCTTCGAGAGCCAACAGTCTGGAAGCGGCCGAGAGCGTGCAGGCTCAAACACCGTCCGCAAGCAGTATCACTGCAGATCCTGCAACGACCACTGATACTGTCCAGAGCGCCGATGAGGCAACCCTTATCACCGAGGCGAAACAAACAATCACCCAATTGACAGGCTATGTCGAAAGCGATGTGTACCTGTTCATCGTGGAATCTGTCGAGGGCAATGAAGTCACCATCAACATCCGCGAAAACGGCATCGATGTAGCCAGCTCCGTCGGCTTTTACCGTTACAATGGAACAACCGGGGAATTGCTGGAAATGGATATCGTTACCGGGGAATATGTTCGTCATCCTGCGCAATACTAATAGGTTAAGCGAGAAAAAATAGAGAGGAGTGATGATGATTTTCGATTTGGAATTATTGGCAAAAATATTCGCAATCAATTTGAGTTACGTGACGCTGAGCACAATCCGTTTCATGCTGACGATGAAAGGCTACCGCATCTTGGCGCCGCTCTTGAGCATGGTGGAGATCGTCATTTATGTATTGGGTCTGTCGATGGTCATGAACAGCCTCGACAATCCGCTCAATCTGGCGGCCTATGCACTCGGCTACGGCGCCGGCATCGGTATCGGCATCAAAATCGAGGATTGGCTCGCGCTCGGCTACACAATGATCACAGTCATGACACAGGATGCAGACAGCACAATGCCAAACCAATTGCGCGATTTCGGCTACGGGGTCTCCAGCTACAGAGCCCACGGAAGAGACGGTGAGCGGCTTGTGCTCGAAATCCTGCTGACACGGAAAGCCGAACGCCATTTGCAGAACAAAGTGTTGGAGATCGACCCGAAAGCTTTCATGGTTTCATACGATCCGAAGTACATCCACGGAGGCTTCTGGTCCAAACGCGTCCATCTCGGCAAGAAGTGAATACATTCATGCACAAGCAAGGAAAGGGGAAACGATATGGCAGAACTTGTTAAATTGGGAAGAACCGACCTACTGATCCATCCGATCGGGCTGGGAGCGAACAAAATCGCTGCAGCCGACCCGGAAACGAACACCGAATACGGTGGCGATGTGCTGTTGAGCGCAATCAACAAAGGACTTAACTTCATCGATACGGCGTTCCTTTACGGGATGGGCACTTCCGAAACAATCATCGGCAAGACGCTGAAGGAACGCAACCTGCGCAACAAAGTGGTCATCGCCACAAAAGGCGCGCACCAAGTGACGGAAACGGGTATCGTCCTGAACAACAATCCGGCTTTCCTGACCGAGCAGGTCGAAAACAGCCTGAGACGCCTGCAGACGGACCATATCGATCTTTATTACATCCATTTCCCGGACGAAGCGACACCGAAAGCCGAAGCTGTCGGCGCGCTGCATCGACTGAAGGAACAAGGGAAAATCCGTGCCATCGGCGTCTCAAACTTCAATCTGGAGCAGCTGAAGGAAGGCAACGCCAACGGCTACATCGATGTTGTCCAGGATGAATACAACCTCCTGAACCAGTCGGCCGAAGAGAAGCTGTTCCCATACTGCCGCGAGCAAGGCATCTCCTTCATCCCATACTTCCCGTTCGCATCCGGTCTGCTGGCAGGCAAGTACAGGGAAGATTCAGTCCTGCCGGAAAAACAACGGAAGCGCCCGCAGTTCCAGGGCGATACCTACAAAGACATCCTGAAGCGCGTGGACCAGATCCGGCCGCTCGCCGTGAAGCACCGGACCGGGCTGCAGAATGTCGTTTTGGCCTATTATCTGTCAAAGGACGTCGTCGATGCTGTCATTCCGGGCGCACGCAATCAGCAGCAGGTGCTTGAAAACCTTGAGGCCGCTGAGGTCCGTTTGGATGCAGAGGATATTGCTTTGATCCAGCAAGCTTTTCCGGCGTCTTACCGATTGCCGAAATGATATTCTGTTCGTCTTAAAACCTTTACATTACAAAATGATGAAAAAAGCATTTGACATTCATTAGCTACAGGCATAGAATTACATCATAATCTAACAAACAGAAGGGGGAGAATGAGGATGGATGCGACTTGCGGAATGTGCAGACTACAAAACAAAAAGAAAACATCGTTCTCATTCGATGCCCTAGTCATTCTAGAAGTGATTTAAGCCCAGGATTCTTACTTATTACAAGTAGAGTCCTATTTCCGTTTCATTGGGCTCTCATTAAAGAATGAGCCTAATCACATAGGCTCATTCTTTTTTTATAGAGTTGAAAAGTATAAAATATTTCGAATCTAAAAGTGCAGCACCTTCGGTGTTTTATAGGTTTTCAAAATGTTTTATGCAATCAAAACAGTTGGCTAGCTTCACGGGTTAGCCCTTCGGAATTTAGATAAATCGTACCTATTGCGCTCTTCGATGCTCAGTCGGCACGATTTCCTAAAATTCTTTCAGGGCTGAACGAACCCGTTCAGCTTTTCTTATCGTTAATTCTGATAAATAATATAGATATGGAGTGGTTTGGATGACAGAAATGACACAGACAGAAGAACAGAAAGCGTTGAACATCGATTGGGAAAATCTGGGGTTCAGCTACATCAAGACGGATTACCGCTTCATTTCTTATTGGAAAGACGGTAAATGGGACGACGGCGAAATGACGACCGACAACAAAGTCCACATCAGCGAAGGCTCACCGGTGCTGCACTACGGCCAATCCTGCTTCGAGGGGATGAAGGCGTACCGCGCAAAAGACGGCAGCATCAACCTGTTCCGTCCTGACGAAAACGCTAAACGGATGATCAACAGCTGCCAACGCCTGTTGATGCCTGAGTTTCCGGTTGAAAAATTTGTCGAAGCCGCTAAGGCAGTCGTCAAAGCCAATGAAAAATGGGTACCGCCCTACAACACCGGCAGCACGCTCTATCTGCGCCCGTACTTGATGGGTGTCGGCGACAACATCGGCGTCAGCCCAGCGACCGAATACATCTTCTCCATCTTCGCTATTCCGGTTGGCCCTTACTTCAAAGGCGGCTTGACGCCGACGAACTTCATCGTTTCCGACTACGACCGCGCCGCTCCGCACGGTACGGGTGCAGCAAAGGTCGGCGGAAACTACGCAAGCAGCCTGCTGCCGGGCAAAGAAGCGCACGATCGCAACTTCAGCGACTGCATCTACTTGGATCCGGCAACGCACACGAAAATTGAAGAAGTCGGCTCCGCAAACTTCTTCGGAATCACGAAGGACAACCGTTTCGTGACACCGAAATCACCATCGATCCTGCCGAGCATCACTAAGTATTCCTTGTTGTATTTGGCTGAGCACCACTTGGGCATGGAAGTCGAGGAAGGCGATGTCTTCATCGACCAATTGGATAAGTTCAGCGAAGCCGGCGCCTGCGGTACCGCAGCTGTGATCTCACCGATCGGCGGCATCCAATACGGCGACAAGTTCCACGTCTTCAATTCCGAAACGGAAGTCGGACCTGTGACGCGCAAATTGTATGAAGAATTGACCGGCATCCAATTCGGCGACATCGAAGCGCCGGAAGGCTGGATCGTGAAAGTCGACTAATATGATTGATAGGAATGCAGTCATCCCAAAGCTTAAGTGCTGAAGGATGGCTTTTTTTTTTGGTGCTGGCTGCCGGAGGGGAGGTCGTCAGCTCCGACGAGGGTGCGCTGGCCGGAGTACAGCGTGCGTGCCGGCGACCAATTCCGGCGAGCGAATGTTGGCCGGAGGAGAGGCGTTATCCGGGGGCCGAACTCCGGCGAAGCCGACCCAACCGGAGGTGACAGTTTACCGGGATCTTCTCCTGCGGCGAGGACCGTCTTCCCCGGAGTTGGGCGGATCACTGGAACAAGGCATTTTCAATGCTTATCTGTGGCATTCCCAGCCGCTTTTGGCTATGATTAAGCTATAGAGCTTGGCGGGAGGAATAAGCAATGAACGCATTAAGGAAATACATCAAAAATCCAAAAATTCGCCAAATCCTCGTCTTGTTCCAGCAGCATTGGGGCCGGATGGAAATCGGGCGCCAGTCGGCTGAGATGGCCTACTATGTGTTGTTGGCGCTGCTGCCGTCGCTGTTGCTGCTGGGGAACATTATCCCATTGCTGCCGTTGCCTCGGGAGCAGGTGCTCTCTTATGTGGAGATGGCCCTGCCGTTGGAAGTCAGCAATACGCTCTCACCGATACTGGAACAATACTTGAACAGCGGCAGTGGCGGGGTGGTTTCATTCGGGCTGGTGCTGTCGATCTGGACGGCTTCGAAAGCCTTCAATGTCTTTCAGAACGTTTTGAATCAGGTATACAACACGAAGATGCGGAAGAATTTCATCGTCCACAGGATCTTTTCATTCGTGATCGCCTTTCTGTTGGTCGCCATGATTGCGCTTGTCGCCTTCCTGTTCATGTTCGGCAGATACATCCGTGATTTCTTCGAAGAGTTCTTGTCCATCCGGCTGGACTTCATCACCGCCTTCGAAGATGTCCGTTGGATCGGGGCCTTTCTGATCATCTCCATCATCATGACGGTCATTTATTTTGTGGTGCCGAATGTGCGTTGGTCATTCAAATTTTCGGTGCCGGGTGCGGCGTTCGCGACAATCGGCTTCCTGTTGATTTCGCAACTGTTCTCCTTGTATGTCGGAGTCGCCGGCAGCCAGGCCATCGGGAACGGGGCGATCGGGGTCGTGATCACGCTGCTGCTGTGGCTGTATCTGATGGGGACTGTGCTGATACTGGGAGGCTTCCTCAATGTGATGCTGTACCATTATTTTCGGCCGCTGCCGGTCGTACTGAAGGAAGAGAGCCGGTATGCGATCCGTTATTCGAAGAACGCATTGGCGCTGACCGTCAATGAACAATCGCTGAAACGGCGTCTGATCCGCAAAAAACTGCGCATCCAAACGAACAAACAGGCAGACATATGATTGAATCCTGAAAGTCAGGGCAAAGAGGTTTAGGTTTTTTTAAACCTCGGCGCCTTTTTTTTTGGGCGAAGTTTCTATATAATGAAAAGATAGCACGCCCATTGTTTTTGAAAGAAAGGATTTAATCATGCGAAATCAACAAACTACGCAGAATGCGGATGTTTCGAAGATCGATTACGGCATTATCCTGTCCGTGTTCCTTCTGGCCATCATCAGTGTTCTGACGATTTATTCAACTACTGTCCTGCAGACGGGCGGCGGGATCGAGACGACCATCATGCAACTCGTTTGGTACGGCATCGGCATCATCGCGGCGGCCGTTGTGATGCGTTTCGATTCCGAACAACTCTGGAAAGTCGCGCCGCTTGCATACGGGGCCGGCGTTCTGCTCCTGTTCCTGGTCCTGATTTTCTATGACCGCAATACCTATTATCTCCAAGGGGCGAAAAGTTGGTTCCGCTTTGGTGGTGTCACCTTCCAGCCGTCGGAGGTCGTGAAGGTCGCACTCATCATCATGCTGGCGCGGGTCATCACCGAGCACAATATGCAGATCGATGACCGGACCGAAAAAACGGACATGAACCTGCTGCTGAAGATCGCTATGTGGTCGGCGCCACCGCTGCTGCTGGTCATCCTGCAGAACGACCTCGGGACGACGCTCGTGTTCCTTGCGATCATCATCGGCATGACGTTCCTTTCAGGCGTTTCCTGGAAAATCCTGCTGCCGGTATTCGGGACAATCGGGGGACTCGGAGCGCTGCTTATCTACCTGGTCGTCTACAACCGCGATGTGCTCCTGAATTTCGGCTTCCAGAACTACCAATTCGCCCGGATCGATTCCTGGCTCGATCCGTTCGGGGACAGCACCGGTGACGCCTATCAGCTGGCGCAAAGCATGAAAGCGATCGGATCAGGCAAACTGTTCGGCAAAGGCCTGGGCGTTTCCGAAGTCTACGTGCCGGTGCGCGTTTCCGATATGATCTTCTCCACTATCGGCGAGAATTTCGGCTTCATCGGCGGGTGCTTTCTCATTTTCATCTATTTCCTGCTCATCTATCAGATGATCCGCATCTGTTTCGATACGAAAAATGAATTTTATGCTTACATGGCGACGGGCGTCATCATGATGATCCTGTTCCACGTATTGGAAAATATCGGCATGACGATCGGGCTGTTGCCGATCACCGGTATCCCGTTGCCGTTCATTTCGCAGGGGGGCTCAGCGCTGCTCGGCAATATGCTGGGGATCGGGCTGGTCATGTCGATGCGCTACCATTACCGCAGCTACATGTTCTCGGAAGAGGATGAACATTTTGGAATCTGACCATTATTGCAAGGAGGCAACCGCATGATCACCATCTACCAACATCCCAAGTGCTCGACCTGCAAAAAGACGCGGGCTTGGTTCGACCAAGAGGGCATCGCCTACGAATTGAAGGACATCCGTGAAGAGCGCCCGGATCGGGAAAGTATCCGCCAAGCGATCACAACCGGCAATCTGTCGCTGCGCCGCATCTTTAACACGAGCGGCAACCTCTACAAGGAAATGCAGCTGAAGGACAAACTCGACAGCATGGACCTGGAGGAAGCGCTGGACCTGCTGGAATCGGACGGCATGCTGATCCGCCGGCCATTCGTTACGGACGGCACGCAGATCACGGTCGGCCACGACGAAGAGAAGTTAACCACAGCCTGGAAATAAGCGAAGGAGGAAAACAACATGTCTGAAAACACAGTGAAATACAGCGAGAACGGCTTCTGGATCAAGAAGGAAGCGGACAAGTACATCATCGGCCTGTCTGAAAAAGGCCAGGACGATCTGGGCGAGGTCAGTTTCATCGACCTGCCGGAAACGGGAGCGATCAAAACGACCGACACCCTGATCGGCGTCGAAGCCGCCAAAGCGATGACTGACTTGACGTCGCCGCTTGCCGGCACGATCACAGCCGTAAACGAAGCGCTGGAGAACAATCCGGAGAACCTGAACAGCAATGATGCAACAGTGAACTGGATCGTCGAGCTGACGGACGTATCTGCTGAAGCTTTCGAGGCTTTACAGAACGAATCCGGACTGTAAAAGAATGTGAAAAGATAAAAAGGCAAGCGCGTGGATATTGCATCCGAGCGCTTGCCTTTTTGATTTTTGTTTGTGCCCCGGCGATCGCCGGGTTGGCCGGAGGAGCCGGTGTCGGATTGCTCTGTCCTCCGGCGAGCGGATCTTGGCCGGACGAAAACTGATTATCCTGGGCGGTCCTCCGGCGAGCGTTTCCTCACCGGAGGACGCGAAACTGTTCCGTCACCAACTCCGGCGAAGGAATCCTCGCCGGAGCTGAGGGCCGAAACCCGACATGCTCCTAGCGCGCAGCCCGCGCGACCAGATCCTCAAAGAACAGACGCATGTTCTTCGCTTCCGGTATCATCGTCTCCGGGTGCCACTGGATGGCGAGGATGCTTTGTTCCGGATCGGTCGCTTCGACGGCTTCGACGAGACCGTCGGGGCTGTAGCCGACCGGAATCAAGCCTTTCGCCACCACTTTCAGCGCTTGGTGGTGGAAGGAATTCACCGCAAGCTTATCGCCGACGAGTTCGTGGAGGTGGCTGCCTTCGGTCACGATGACGGAGTGGGTCGCATATTTGAAGTCGGTTTTCTGCTGGTGCTGGATGCGCATTTCCGGATAATCATGCGCAAGGTCCTGGTACAGGCTGCCGCCCATCTGGACGTTCAAGATCTGCAGGCCGCGGCAGACGGCCAGGATCGGTTTCTTCTGTCTCAAGGCTTCCTCAACGAGGGCCATTTCGAAGTCGTCGCGCAAAGGGAAGGTCGCGCCGATGTGCAGGCTCGGTTCCTCGCCGTAAAAATTCGGGGATACATCCTGCCCGCCGGTCAACAATAGCCCGTCGATTTTGGCGACGTAGTCCGCTGCCGTTTCGGGGGCGCCGATCGGAAGGATCAGCGGATTGCCTCCAGCGGCCTGGACCCCTTTCACGAATCCGATGGGGGTGTAGGCGACGGATATCCCCGAGAAAGCAGGGACAGCTTCCAGTAATTGGTTGCCGGTGATGCCGATCAATGGTCTCATATATATTGTCTTCCTTTCGCTAATGGCTGATTTTTACCATTTTACATCATAATTGAGAATATGGGAAAGAATCGTTCTTATTGGTGGACAAAACGGGTCGATAGTTTATAATGATTATAAATTAAAAAAAATATCGTTGATTGATTGGGTTTTCATAATGATTCCATTGCGAAAGGTTTTCAATTGGGTTAAAATAGTCGTAGTGTCAATAATGAAGGTTCGATTAAAATATATAGATTGTGAGGAGTTAATTTATGTCTACTTTAGAAATAATAGATCTGCATGTCTCCATAGAGGATAAACAAATTTTGAAGGGTGTCAACTTGGTGATGAACACCGGTGAAATCCACGCCATCATGGGGCCGAACGGTACGGGTAAATCGACTCTGTCACAAGCAATCATGGGTCATCCGAGCTACACAATCACACAAGGCCAAGTTCTGTTGGACGGCCAAGATGTGACGGAAATGGAAGTCGACGAACGCGCACGCGCAGGCCTGTTCCTGGCGATGCAATATCCGAGCGAAATCGCCGGCATCACGAACGCTGAATTCATGCGCGCGGCCATCAATGCCCGCCGCCCGGAAGACGACAAAATTTCGGTCATGAACTTCATCAAGAAATTGGACGAAAAAATGGAAATCCTGAACATGCCGGAAGAAATGGCTGAACGCTATTTGAACGAAGGCTTCTCAGGTGGAGAAAAGAAACGCAATGAAATCCTGCAGTTGATGATGATCGAACCGAAATTCGCCATCCTCGACGAAATCGACTCCGGTTTGGATATCGATGCTCTGAAAGTCGTTTCCAAAGGCGTGAACCTGATGTCCGGTCCCGACTTCGGCGTCCTGATCATCACCCACTACCAACGTCTCTTGAATTATGTACACCCTACATTCGTCCATGTCATGATGGACGGCCGCATCGTGAAATCCGGCGACGCCAGCTTGGCGAAACGTTTGGAAGCGGAAGGCTACCGCGGCATCCGCGACGAATTAGGTCTAGATATCCAATTGGATGAAGAATAGGAGGACGTCACATGCTGAACGAAGAAAAAACGTCCTTGTTGGATGCGGTTCGCCTGTTTTCCATTGAAAAGGAAGAACCGGAATGGATGCGCACGAAACGTTTGGAATGGCTGGAAAAATACGAAGAGCAGGCTTTCCCATTGATGGAACGCATCAGCTACCACCGTTGGCCGCTCCTTGACACAACCATCTCTGCCGGTGCATACGGCGAGGAATTGGTGAACAGCCAAGGTCTCCAATACGACTTGGGCAACACACCGAAAATCGTGCAATACGGAAATGTGACGCTGATGGAGCAATTGCCGCAGCATCTGATCGATCAAGGCGTCATTTTCACCGACTTATATACAGCCGCTCAGGATTATCCTGAACTGGTCCAAGAATACTACATGACGACAGCCGTGAAGCCGGAAGAAGACCGTTTCACCGCTTTCCACACAGCCTTCATGAACAGCGGCGTCTTCCTTTACGTGCCGAAGAACGTCGTCATCGAAGAACCATTGGAAGCTCTGTTCATCCAGAATTCCCACGTGAAGGAAAGCTTCGTCAAACACGTGCTTCTGGTCGCTGACGTGAACAGCTCCGTCAAATACGTGGAGCGCTACGAAACCGAAGGCAACGAAAAGAACAGCGCCAACATCATCGTCGAAGTCATCACGAAAACCGGCGCGCAAGTTAAATTCTCTGCAGTCGACACGATGGGCGAAAACACTTCCGTCTACATCAACCGCCGCGGCCACCTGTTGAAGGATTCCTCCATCGATTGGGCGATCGGCGTCATGAACGACGGCAATGTCATCTCCGATTTCGACTCCGATCTGATCGGCGACGGCTCCCACAGCGAAATCAAAGTCGTGGCCGTTTCCACCGGCAGACAAGTACAGGGGATCGACACCCGCGTCACGAACTACGGCAAGCATTCGATCGGCCATATCCTGCAGCACGGGGTCATCATGGACCGCTCGACATTGACCTTCAACGGCATCGGCCACATCATCAAAGGCGCGAAGGGCGCCGACGCGCAGCAAGAAAGCCGCGTCCTGATGCTGTCCGATAATGCCAGAGGGGATGCGAACCCGATCCTGTTGATCGACGAGAACGATGTCACAGCCGGCCATGCCGCCAGCGTCGGACGCGTCGATCCGGAAGAGATGTTCTATCTCCTGTCACGCGGTATCCCTAAGGCAGAAGCAGAGCGTCTGGTCATCCGCGGATTCCTGGGTACGGTCATCGCGGCCATCCCAGTAAAAGAAATCCGTGAAGGCCTAGTGGAGATGATCGAAAGGAAGTTGATGAAACTTTGATCGATGCAAAGAAAATCAAACAGGACTTCCCGATCCTTTTCCAGACCGTGAACGATGAGCCGCTGATCTATCTGGACAACGCGGCCACTTCACAGAAACCGAAACAGGTGCTGGAAGCCATCCAACATTACTATGAGTTCGACAATGCCAATATCCACCGCGGCGTGCATACGTTGGCGGAACGCGCGACTTCAGCATATGAAGCCGCCCGCGAAAAACTGCGCCGCTTCATCAACGCCGCTTCGGAGAAGGAAGTCCTATTCACCCGCGGCACGACGACCGGCCTGAACTGGGTTGCTGTCGGATTCGGCGACCTGATCGTCGAAGAGGGCGATGAAATCTACATCACGCCGATGGAACACCACTCCAACGTAGTTCCTTGGCAACAGTTGGCGAAACGCAAGCAGGCCAAATTGGTCTACCTGCCGTTGACTGAAGACGGCTTCGTCGATGTCGAAAAATCGGCCGAAGTCATCACTGCAAAAGGAAAAATCCTGGCGGTCTGCCACTCCTCGAACGTGTTGGGAATCACCAATCCGATCAAGGAACTGGCCGCATTGATCCACCAGCAAAACGGCTACATCGTCGTGGACGGCGCCCAATCGACGCCGCACATGAAAGTCGATGTGCAGGCCTTGGATGCCGACTTCTACGCCTTCAGCGGCCACAAGATGCTCGGGCCAACCGGATCCGGCGTGCTTTACGGCAAGGAAGCCTTGCTTGAAAAGATGGAGCCGGTCGAATTCGGCGGCGAAATGATCGATTTCGTCTATGACCAAGAAAGCACCTGGAGTGTTTTGCCTTGGAAATTCGAAGCGGGCACACCGAATATCGCCGGCGGAATCGGCCTTGGCGCCGCCGTCGATTATCTGGAAGCGATCGGCATGGATGCGATCGAAGCCTACGAGAAGGAAATGGTGCGCTATGTGCTGCCGAAACTGCAGGCGATCGAAGGCATCACTGTCTACGGTCCTGCCGATCCGGAAAAGCACACGGGCGTCATCACTTTCAATCTGGAAGGGATCCATCCGCATGACTTGGCTACGGCTTTCGACATGGAAGGCATCGCTGTCCGCGCCGGCCACCACTGCGCGCAGCCGTTGATGCGTTATTTGGATGTATCTTCCACAGCCAGAGCGAGTTTCTATTTCTACAACACATTCGAAGAGGCCGATCAATTCATCGCCTCCTTGTATAAAATAAAGGAGTTTTTCAAAGATGGCTTTATCTAAACTAGAAAACCTATACCGCCATGTCATTCTTGACCACTCCAGTCATCCGCACAATTACGGCACCTTGGAAAATGCCGATGAACAGATCGAGCTGAACAACCCGACCTGCGGCGACGTCATCACCCTGCAATTGGCGATGGACGGCGACACGATCACGGCCGCCAAATTCTCTGGCCACGGTTGCAGCATCAGCACAGCCAGCGCCAGCATGATGACGGACGTGGTCATCGGCAAGACGAAGGCAGAAGCATTGGCCTTGGCGGAAGAATTTTTCCTGCTGGTCCAGGACAAAATTGAGCCGAATGAAGAACACCTCGGCGAAGCGATCGTCCTGAACGGCGTCGCAAAATTCCCGGCCCGCATCAAATGCGCCACTTTGGCTTGGAAGGCTTTGGAAAGAGCGATTCTCCAAGACAAAAAAGAAAAAGGGGAAGAACAAGCGGAATCCCCGCATGAAGGAGAGATCTTATGAGCGAAGTACCAGTAGTTGACGATTATAAATTTGGCTTTCATGACGACGCAAAAATCATCTATTCGACCGGAAAAGGACTGACGGAAGAAATCGTCAGGGAAGTATCCGCATCAAAGGATGAACCGCAATGGATGTTGGATTTCCGTCTGAAATCATTGGAAGCATACAGAAAAGTAGGGTTGCCGAAATGGGGACCGGATCTATCCACTCTGAAATTCGACGACATCACCTATTTCCAGAAGGCCACCGATAAAGTCGCCAGAACCTGGGAAGATGTGCCTGACGAAATCAAGGAAACCTTCGAAAAGATCGGGATCCCTGAAGCCGAGCGCGCGTACCTGGCCGGCGTAACGGTCCAGTATGAGTCGGAAGCCGTCTATCACAACATGAAGGACGAGTTCGAGAAACTGGGCATCATCTTTACCGATACGGATACAGCCCTGAAGGAATATCCGGAAATCTTCAAGGAACACTTCGCCACTGTTGTACCGCCGACGGACAACTTTGAAGCTGCCTTGAATTCGGCCGTTTGGTCCGGCGGCACGTTCATCTATGTGCCGAAAGGCGTCAAATGCGATGTGCCGTTGCAGACTTACTTCCGTATCAACAACGAAGGCTCCGGCCAATTCGAACGCACGCTGATCGTTGTCGACGAAGGCGCCAGCGTCCACTATGTTGAAGGTTGTACCGCGCCGACCTATTCGGCAGACAGCCTGCATGCCGCAGTCGTTGAGATCGTCGTGAAGAAGGATGCTTACTGCCGCTACACGACCATCCAAAACTGGTCAGCCAATGTCTACAACTTGGTTACGAAACGTGCCGTAGCCTTGGAAAATGCGACAATGGAATGGATCGACGGCAACTTGGGTGCCAAAGTGACCATGAAATACCCGAGCGTATTCCTGAATGGCCGTGGCGCCAAAGGAACGATGCTTTCCGTAGCTTTCGCCGGCAAAGGCCAACTGCAGGATACCGGCGCGAAAATGATTCACAATGCACCGTACACGTCCAGCTCGATCGTCTCCAAGTCGATCGCCAAAGACGGCGGGGCAGTGAACTACCGCGGACAAGTGAAGTTCGGTAAGAAATCGGAAGGATCGATTTCGCATATCGAATGCGACACGATCATCATGGACGACATCTCCACTTCCGACACGATTCCGTTCAACGAAATCCACAACGGCAATGTCTCCCTGGAGCATGAAGCGAAAGTTTCCAAAATCTCCGAAGAGCAACTGTACTACCTGATGAGCCGTGGCCTCAGCGAGTCCCAAGCGACCGAAATGATCGTCATGGGCTTCGTTGAGCCATTCACCAAAGAACTTCCGATGGAGTATGCGGTCGAGTTGAACAGACTGATTGCCTATGAGATGGAAGGGTCTGTAGGATAATACATCAAATATAGGCTAGAAACGGCTGCGCAAAGCCTTTTCTAGCCTTTTTGTTTTTTCGGAAATAGCGCCGTGAATTCCATTTTGAATTCCATTCGTTTGGAAATCAAAAATTGAAGCGTTCTGCGAACTTTTCGGCAGCATTATCTTCCGCTTTTTTGGTTACGTGCGTATAGATATTCATCGTCGTGTTAATGTTGCTGTGGCCCAACCTCTCCTTGACAACCTGAATTGGGGTGCCGGCTTCGAACAAGAGCGAGCAGTGTGTATGCCGGAAGCCGTGAATGGTTATGTGTTTCAGTTTGTACTTACGTTCAAGCGTGTTCAACCAATCATTCACTGTCGGACCATTGTATAACTTGTTTTCTGGGTATGTTGTGAAAACGAGCTGCTCTTTTGAACTGGTATTGATTCCACGTTTGAAGTACAGCTTCCTTTGGGCTGATCGCCAAGCCATGAGCATATCAGCTGTTTTTTTATCAACGGAGATTTCTCGATACGATTCGAACGTCTTTGGAGTTGAAACGATCGCAACACCATCTTTGTCGACGGTTTGCGTTTTTGAAATGATGATCCGTTTTGACTTGAAATTTATATCGCCCCAAGTCAATGCCAACGCTTCGCCGCGCCTGCATCCAGTAAATGCAAGGAGCCGGAAGAAGGTTGTAAATTTTTCGTTACCATAATCCTCGCAGCACTCCAGAAAATATTTCAGTTCTTCAGAGTCTAGGTAGTTCTCCTGCTGCATAGATTGTTCCTTCTTTTGTCGTGGAAGCTTCAGCAGCTTCATCGGGTTCGTGTCTATGATCCCCATCAGTAAAGCATAGTTCAATGTTTCAGAAACAATTCGTTTCGGATACTTTGCGCTTTTGAAGTGATCCGTCCATTTATTCAGGATTTTTTGGCAAAAAGCGACATCGATCTTTTCGATAAACAGGTTCCCGAAATAGGGGAGAACGTGCAACTCCGCATAGCGCTTTGTCGTGCCGTATGATCCTGACTTTACTTCGCGTTCGTGCTGTTGTAACCACAATTCATAAATTTCGCTGAAACGGTAACGTCGTTTTTTTTGAGTAGTATGTGTGCCGTCCGCCGAGCTTACCTTTAGCCTGGCTTCCATCACTTCCGCTTCTTTCTTCGTTGCAAAACCTCTTCTTGTAGTGCTTTTTTTCTGCCCGGTAACGGGATCGATGCCCAAATAAACTTGTACTAAGTAGGCTTTTGAGCCATCTTTCTTTTTATATTCCTTTATCAATTTAAAAACCTCCACACCTCTCTTGCCCGCCAGCGCGAAAGAACTATCAGTAGGTTTTCTAATATGTTAAAATGATTGTATGCAAATAGACCTTTAAATAAGGCTATTTTATGGCAAACACCACTTTCGTCTTGGTCGGGGAGAGTGGTGTTTTTTGTTTAGTTTAATTTAAAGAATACGCTGGTGTTCCAATCAGTTATTTCGACTAAAGTTTCATCTCCAACAGGAACGATCAAACCTTTTTTACCTTCATCAGTGCCGCCTTTATACAAATCCTTAAATCCGAAGTCAGTGCCGGTTTCAAATGTTGCATAGAAAGGTTGAGCCACTTCGCTGCCGTCTGATGCGACTGGAGTAATGGATAAGTTGACCGTGTTGAACGGATCATCAGCGCTACCTTCATCCAAAGTTGCTTTCAAATCGAAAATTACCCATTCGAAACCTTCAGGAGCTGCTTCGTTATATGGGTTTGCGGCAATCAGTTGGTTGTAAGCTTCTTCGCCTCTGACTACATTTGAGATCGATGCCGTTACAACTCCATCAATTCTGTTGGATTCTGCGTCACTATAAATTACATCCCATGTCGCTGATTGACCGACAGCAACCGGATTGCTTCTTTTACCAGGTGCGCTGACTTTTTCACTAACTGCGGAAGCCGCCTCTGAAGATGCGGCAGCAGTTGATGATGCCTCTTCCGAAACTTCGACGTCACTCGGTGATCCGCATGCCGCCAATACTAACGCGCTACCAAACAACAATAAATATTTCTTCATGATAATTCCTCCAATATAGTTTTTATATAAACCGCTAAAACGGTAAATATCACAAATCAAAACTAACTCCTACAGCTTTACCCAATATCCTGGCCGGGTTGTGTTCCGTAATGATGTATGGCGCGTAGTTTGTGTTTTCAGCTACCAGCATCACGATATCACCTTGTTTTTTTACACGCTTAAGCGTAGCCTCTGAATCCCCATTGACTAAAACAGCAGCTATTTCACCATCCTCAACATCATCTTGCATCCTTATTAATACATCTGATCCATCCGGAATCTTCGGCTCCATACTATCTCCTTTTGCCGTTAAATAGAATGTCTGACCTTTTGGCAACCTGTCCTTCAGATGGTATCGATACCCTATGATGTTTTCGTCAGCGAGTATGGGGTCACCGCACGCGATTGTTCCAATGACTGGTATTGCGACCATATTCTCTGGTGTTACTTTAATTATATTCGTTTGATCGTACAAGTTTCTTACTGGAAAAAAATCGTCTAAAGATACCTTGAAAATTGATGCTAGTTCAAACAGTAAATCTTGATTAGCCTTCCTCTCTCCATTTTCGTACCTACTTATAGACTGTCTTGTAGTATCTAATAACTCTGCAAGCTCATCCTGGGTCATGTTTCTTGATTCTCTGAATTTCTTTATTTTCGTTCCAATGAATTTATTTAGCTCCATTTCATCACCACCTTCGCATTCATTAGATGATAATAGAATACCATTAAATCACCGAATTGGAAACATTTTTGTCTTTTTAGATAAAATTCTATTTACAAGTTACCAAAATGGTGCTAAACTTTGTTCATGGGGGTGAGATAAATGCAATCGAAGTTATACGCGATGAGAAAAGACAAGTTGAAAATGACCCAAGAAGAAATAGCTGCACACCTTGGTATTTCAACATTGTCTTATCGCAATAAAGAAAAAGGTAAAAGCGAATTTACTCAAGACGAGATGTTCGCTTTGTCGAAATTATTAGGCAAAAGCATAGACTCTATTTTTTTGCCAAGGAAGCACCAAAACGGTGACAAAGTGAAGGGGGAAAATTAAATGAACGAATTGCAAATATTTAATTTTGAAAGCAATGAGGTTAGAACAATGTTGGTCAATGAAGAACCATTCTTTGTAGCAAACGACGTAGCGAAGACCCTTGGTTATGCAAATACTAGCGATGCAACTAATAAACATTGCAAAAAAGGTTTCATGGCATGGGGTAGCGATTCGCTAGGTCGCCCTCAGCAATTCAAATTAATTCCAGAGTCAGATGTTTATCGCTTGGTATTCCGTTCAAAATTGCCGGAAGCCGAAAAATTTGAAAATTGGGTTACTGAAGAAGTTCTTCCATCGATCAGGAAAAAGGGCTTCTATGAAATACCAAAAGACCCAATGGATGCGCTTCGGTTGATGTTTCAGGCGACGGAACACACACAAGAAAAAGTAAACCAGGTGGATGCGAGGGTGATCCATTTGGAGCAAAACGTGAAACTAGATCCCGGGGAATACACGTACATCGGAAAATCAATTTCAAGAAAGGTGTACCAGATCGGCAAGGAACGCGCCTACAGCATGAACCGGGAGCAAAAAGAGGAGCTATTTAAGGCGATCAACAAGGAGATTGCCGAAATAACCGGAGTTCGGACCAGGACTCAGCTTCGTCAGAAGGATTACAAAAAAGTGATTGAGTTTATAGACGACTGGGAGCCATCGAAAGCTACGTCGATGCTTGTTAAAAACTATGAACAGATGGAAATGGAGGTTTAACTCATGCAGGTAGATGTTCCTATCCAGCTGCCGAGCCAATTGGAAGACGAAATAAGAAAAACAATCGCCTCCGTCATTATCGAGGGGGCGAAACAAGCGACAAATTTATATTACGATCTGCCACCTTATCCGAATAAGAGCCAGCTGAAGGCAGCCTTAAAAGTCGGTAATGAGAAAGTGAAGCAATGGGAAGCGGAAGGTCTTCCTGTGACGCGGTTTTCAGATAATGATTACCGATACGATCGAAATGACATCATCAAGTTTTTTGACAATAGAAAAGTATAAACGCCCGCCAGCGTGAAAGAGGGGATTGGAATTGAAAATCTTTACAAATGAGTTTGAGGATAGATTGGTCAGCTTTATAGGGACCGCCGTCGTAATCAGTATCGCATTACTATTCTTCGGCATAGCCGGCGGGATAGAGCTAGGGTTGATATTCTAAGGGGGTAAAAGCATGAGAGTAGTTATTACTGATAGAGAAAAAGCCGTTGTGGATGCAATGAGGATGGGCGCGAATATTCAAGTCAGATTCGCAGCGTTGGAAACATACCAGGAAGTTGATGAAGCATTCGCTTGCTTCGATGGGATAGAGGCGAAGCAATCCATGAACATATATGACGTGAATGGATATATAGCCCCGTTCGTAGCATTTGACAGGAATTTCAACAACCTAACTGTTCTAGCATCTTTAAAAACAGGAATGGAGTTGAAAAGATGAGTAAAAAAAGTTCAATCGAGTGTGAGTTGATATTTGAGGAAGGGCTGCACCGAGTCAATTTTGACGGTAACCTGCAAGAACTTAGCTTTATATCTGTACTGATCATTAACACATTAAGAAGCGAATACATCGATGCCGGATTCACGGACGAACAAACAAAGGGTTTGCTGGTCGGAGGAATCGAGAAGTTTTGGGGAGATCCTAACGCAGGCGGAAGGAGTGAGAAAGATGAAAACCTATCAAAATGAGCGCTATGCCAATAAGCTGGCCCAAAAATTCATAAAGGATAACCTATTGGCCATGATAGTCGTGCAGCATATGGAAACAGATATTTACCGCATATACGTGTATCGCTCGCAGAAACAAATTCTATTAACAGCCGGGCGCCTGAATAAACTCAATTCAGCATTGGAAGAAATAAACGAAGAGTATCTGGATGCAGCGGTACTTGAGCTACGGCTCGTTACCGGCAACTTAAATATTCCGATAAGGGTGGTTGCATGAGTCTTTATATCTTGCTGGAAGTGATGGCCAAACGCGGCATTTCTTATCGTCAGAGCGTAACGGACAAGAACTTCGCAACAATCACAGAAGTTGTCGATGGTCGATCCGTACCAGTTTTGCAAGTTAACCTGGTGGATGGTTCTTTCTTGGAAATGCCGCACTATCCAAACCTTGAAACGAAAGAAAAAATAAAGCTTGCTGATGCACAAGCGGAGTATCATCGCAGATTTAAAGCATGGTACAAAAAAAGCTGATGCGCCAACATCAGCCTGTAAAGTAAAAAACATTTACATAGTGATTATATCACAGAACGAGGGTGAGCAAAGTGAGTGACAACAAGAAATATTATTATCTCAAACTGAAAGCAGACTTCTTCGATAGCGATGCAATGATCGTTTTGGAAGGTCTTCCGGACGGTTATAAGTATTCGAACATTCTTCTAAAGTTATATCTTCGCAGCTTGAAAAATGAGGGCAAACTGATGCTGACAGAGCGCATCCCATACAATGCGGAAATGCTCTCAAAGGTGACACGCCATAGCATTGGAGATGTGGAGCGAGCGGTTAAGTTGTTTGATGACCTGGGGCTTATCGAAGTATTGGATAACGGAGTCATGTTCATGAGCGATATCCAGACATTCATCGGTCGTTCCAGTACAGAGGCAGATCGTAAACGTGAATACCGCACGCGGATCGAAAAAGAGAGGAAGATTCTCATTTCTGATGGACAAAATACAGGACAAGAATCCGGACAAAAGGATGGACAAATGTCCGACAAAAATCCACCAGAGATAGAGATAGAGTTAGAGAAAGATATAGAGATAGATATAGAGTTAGAGTCAGAGATAGAAAAGCCAAACGGCGGCGACGTCCACCTACTCTTTCAGCAGAATTTCGGTATGCCAACACCAATCATCATGCAGGACCTAGAACACTGGATAACTGACTTGAATGAAGAGCTGGTTATCCTGGCATTGAAAAAAGCGGCTTTTACCGGCGCGCCTTATAAATACGCGCAAACAACGATGCGGAATTGGGCTTCGAAGGGCATCAAGACAATAGCGGAAGCGGAAGCCGAGTCTGTGGGCCATCAAAAACAAAAGCAGTGGAACAGGCAACCAAAGAAAGAAGTCACGCCCGACTGGGTGGATGAACCGCGAAACGCAACCGAAACACCTGTAGCGCCTGATGTGGCCGAATCAATAGCAGAGCGCATAGCTAAACTGAAATCGTCCGGGAAGAACGCTGGATGAACAAACGAAAACGCAAAAAGGCCCTGGACAAACTTCTGGTCAAAGCCGGAAAGGAAATGGGCGAGGATGCATCCAGACTTGCTCAAATCAATGACGATGGCAGCATAAACCGACTTGCTGAAGTTCTGGCCAGAAGGACAAACGCCTATGGCCAAACAGAAATGATCATTCGTATGGATGCATCCATCCCAGAATATCTTTTTGACAGACTGGTGGATGCAAACGGCGACTTGTTCGGAGAGTTCCGGCTATTCGATAACCGGGTGATCACGGCGCAGCAAAGGAAGTTCATCAATGCGCTATGCCGGGATATCGCACGCTACACAGGAGACACGATAGACCAGGTGCGGGAACATCGGAAACTGGAATTTATCCATGACAAAGGGCTGCCATACTTCAGCACATCGGAGTTGGCCAAGAATTG